>JAFAID010000668.1 GCA_019236925.1 Mycobacterium sp.
CGGCCGCGCCGTAGCCGGCGTCGAGGAGCAGCTGCACGAAGGCTCCGCCGAAGGAATGGCCCATGATGATCGGCTTCGAGTCGAGTGCGTCGATAACTTCGGCGAGGTGATCGAAGACCTCGCGCACGCCCAGGTTCGCTAAGGGCGAGGAATCATTTCGGAGCGCCGCGACACCGGCTTCGCCTTCCTCGATTCCTGGATAGCCGGGGGTGACTACCTTTAGCCCTCGCTGTTGGTAGCGGGTCACCCAGTGTTCCCACGACAGCGGCGTCATCCAGAGGCCATGAATGAGCACGACTGTGCCTGCGGCTGCTTCTCGTTCCATCTACCCCTCCGGTTCTCTTTTGTGCCAACCTCGCCCAGCCTATTCGGACGACGCTGCTTGGCTACCCGCATGCGTCGATGACGCTCGACAACGGCAGGCTGCGGTCACCGACTGGTCGCGATGTGGTGGAGCAAGTCCCTTGCCGCCCCCGCCAGCGGGTCGGAGGCGCCCATCCAGATGAACCGGGGCATCTCGACTAACTGGCTTCCGCATTCGGCGACCTCGCTCGCAGCCACGTCTGGGCTGTCGGGCGCCGAATGCGGCAGCAGGCTTTTACCCAGGTCGTACCGCTTTGGTGACTTCATAATGAACTACCACAAAGTCGCGTGACCAGGGTCGTCTGGTTCACCGCTGAGGGAAAGGAAAGTCGATGTTGTTCGTGACCACACAGCCGGAAATGCTGGCGTCGACTGCTGGCAGCTTGCAGGCCATTGGTTCTGCGATGGCCGCCAACAATTCGGCCGCTGCCGGGCCTACCACCGGGGTGATCCCCGCAGCCGCCGATGAGGTCTCGGCGCTGACCGCAACTCAGTTCGCCATACACGCCGCGATGTACCGGGCGATCAGCGCGCAAGCCGCTGCTATTCACCAGCAGTTTGTTGCCACTCTTTCCGACAGCGCAACGTCGTATGCCGCCACCGAAGCCGCCAACGCCATTACGGCGAGCTGAGCCGTGGAGGCGATGACATGGATTTCGCACTGTTGCCGCCGGAGATCAACTCCGGCCGGTTGTATGCCGGTCCCGGCTCGGGACCGATGCTGGCCGCCGCGGCGGCCTGGAACGGGCTCGCCTCCGACTTGCAGTCCACGGCGGCCTCCTACCAGTCGGCGGTCTCCGAGCTGACCAGCGCAGGGTGGCTCGGTCCGTCGTCGGTGGCGATGGCCTCCGCGGCCGCGCCCTATGTGAGCTGGATGAGCACGACCGCGATGCAGGCGGCCCAGGCCGCTGCCCAGGCCAAGATGGCCGCAGCTGCCTATGAGGAAGCGTTTGCGATGACGGTGCCCCCGCCGGTCATCGCCGCCAACCGCGCCCTGTTGATGGCGCTGATCGCGACCAACCTTTTCGGGCAAAACACCTCAGCGATCGCGACCACCGAGGCTCACTACATGGAAATGTGGGCTCAGGATGCGGCCGCGATGTATGGCTATGCCGGCCAGTCGGCAGCCGCGTCGACGTTGACGCCGTTTACCCCGGCACCGAACACCACCAACCCGGCCGGGCTGGCGGGCCAAGCCGCCGTGATCGCCCAAACCACCGGCACCGGCGCGCAGACGATCGTGTCGACGGGCCCGCAGCTCCTCTCCGCAGTGCCCACCGCGCTGCAGGGAGTCGCACAGCCGTTGCAATCCATCTCGGGGCTCTCGGGAATCCTGGACAGCCTCGGCTTCACATCCCTGCAGTCGTATCTGAGCTTAGGCAACCTAGTCAACCCGTTTACCGGGGCCGCGGCGGGGGTCAACTTGGGCACGGGTCGCACGGTGACCATAAGGCACGAAAGGACAACGCACACAGCTCCTCACCGACCCGACAAATCGACCGCAGATCAGGGCCCCGGGGAGGGTGCGGAGGGCGCCGAGGACGAGGGCGACGTCAGTTCAGGCACTGGCGCGTCGGTGCCAGCTGGCCCAGCCGGGCTAGACGGGTCCGCGGTGAGCGCGAGCACGGGTCAGGCAAATGTGGTCGGGAGAATGTCGGTGCCGCCCGGCTGGACCGTGGCCGCCCCGGAGATCCGCACAGTAGCCAGCGTGTTGCCGATGGCCAGTGCCAGTGCCCCGCCGGCGGTGTGGACGGGTAGCTCGGGAACCCTGTTCAGCGAGATGGCGCTCGCGAGTATGGCCGGGCGCGCCATCGGCGGCACCGTTGGTCTGGGCCGCGGGGAGCGCGTTGGGGCCGCTACACCCGAACGCGTGGCGCCACCGCAGAGGGCGCCGGGCGGCCTGATAACGGTGATTGCTGCCGAGTTGCGCCAACTCGCCGAACTGCACGACTCACAAGTTCTGACCGACGAGGAGTTCAGCATGCTAAAGCAGCGCGTTCTCGCTCGCTAAGCATCCTCATAGCATCGAAGATTTGGACGGCGTCGCGGACCATCTGGACGCGGCGATCCAAGCTACTGCGGACGGCCCCGAACGGGTAGCGGCGGACTAACGCCCTGAACTGCCCCAACTCTGTGGAGCTAAGGGGATTCGAACCCCTGACCTACTCGATGCGAACGAGTGAACAAGCGCGTTTGTACCGGTTGGCCGCGTTGGCCCGGTTAGTTAACCGCTGGTCATGAGCGTACCCGCAAGTCCAGCACCGCCCGTAAGTGCTATGTGGCGCGCGTAACCCCGCGTCGTATTGCGAGTTGACCGAGCTGGCCGCAACATTTGTGACGCTGCCCGAGGGAGCAGTGCAAAATACGGGATCGAACGCGCTTGAACATCGGTTTATTGGTGAATTCATGGAAAATTTACGGTTAATTCCCAGGATTTTGGGAGGACCCTACTAGAGAGCCACACGTGTGGCATAGCTCACTATCCAAGACCCGTCGGAGGGTCCTAGCAGAACGGAAACCCCTGCCATGTTTACCGGCATCAGCGCCCACGCCGGCTACCTGGTTACCGCCATCGTGGTGCTAACCGGCGCCGCAATTGTGCGCGGCGGCGCAGCATCAGCCGACCCAAACCAGGACGACCAGTTTCTGGCACTGCTCAGTCAACAAGGTATCCCAGCTCTCTCGGGCATACCGGACCTCATCAAGACAGCTCATGACGTTTGTGACGAGTTAAACAGTGGTGTTCCTACGGGTGCCGTAGTGGACGAATTTGAGGACTACGCCAATAGCGTCACCCCTGGTCGCGACCCTGGCCGTGTTCATCGGTCAGCGATCCGATTCGTCAGGGCATCAGCGGGAGCCTACTGCCCGAACCATCAGGTGGGCTTCACCAACCGGAATGGGTCAAGACACGGGGTGGAGTTAACCTCCTTCATCGAGGGAGCTACTGCGACCAATCCGGTTCCACCACCACCGGTACCGGATGCCCAGACGTTAAAACCGCCACATGCGGCGGCGCCCGCCCCACCGAAGAAGGCACCTCCCGTTGTCGGTCCTCCGCCAGGCAGCGGCGGCGGCGGGGGCGGCAATAGCGGGGGCGGCAATGGTGGTGGTACCGGCGGGGTGGCCCCGGCACCACCGTTGGAACCCGGCCGTATCACGCTCGCACCATAACCGCTCGGTCAGCCTCCCAGCACGGTCACGCCAAAGCGTCGATGACGCTCGATACCTACGCAGACCATTTCGATGAAGATTTGGACGGTGTAGCGGATCGTCTGGACGCAGCAATCCAACTTACTGCGGATGCTCTGCGGACGGCCAAAGTTCCCCAACGTGCGACACACGCCCTGAACTGCTCAAACTCTGTGGAGCTAAGGGGATTCGAACCCCGGCGCTTTCCTGCGAAAACAGCTTGTGAACTGCGTTTTGCCGATTTGAGGTTGTTACGCGAGATGTCTGTGTCCTGGGGATATGCGCCGACGTGTTACGCGGCGTAACAGTGCTGCGCCGACCGAACGATGGTCGCTGGGTGATGAGCTAAGCACCAGGGGTTCCCGCGTCCGCCCAGTCTCAAAAGCGCAGGTCATAGAAGGTCGGACATCTCAGCGGTCGCGCCGCGTCGCACCGATCTGAGCCAGTTTCACAACCCAGAAATTCCCTTGAGCTGCGGAAACGCGGAATTTCGGTACGCGAAACGACGCGAAAGCACGCGAAATGACCTGCGGATACGCCGCAGGTGTTGATGGCATCAACACCTTGAGAGCCAGGCCCTGCTCGGCTCGGCCGGAGCCAACCGATGCCAACTCCGCAACGACCCAAGCGGTGGCCCTCCGCCGCACCCATGTCGCCACTAACGCCATCGATAAGTTCCGATCACCGAGGGCGACCGGCGAAAATGCCTTATGCAGACGTGGGAGTATCGGACACCACCTGAGAGCCAACGCGACCGTGAGTTCGTGCGCATCCGAGCCCGCTACCTGGTCGGTGTGCTTTTCGGGTATTTGGCCGCGTCGGCTGAAGTCATTGTGATCTTGCGTATGCTGGCCGGTCCGCGTGTGCAGGTCGTTGCCGCTACGTTGATTGCGGTCGCGGGCGCAGTTGTCGGCGCGGGGGTAATGGCAGCGACGCTGTCCTCGGCGCTGGTCTGGTATCGGACCGGCGATTCGCCGACACCGGTCCAGCGCGCCAGGGCGTCGACGCTACCGTCCCGGCACGCCGAACTCGTTGGCCTCATGTGGGCTGCGGTAGGCGCCTCCGTGCTAGCCGTTCATCACGGTGCCGGGACTCGACTGCTGCTTTTGATCGGCGCCTGCATGCTCGTGGCCGCTGCGGGGGCCTCGTTCATGGCATATCTTCTTGCCGAGCGTGTGCTTCGGCCGGTGTTCGCCGTCGCGCTGGCCGGCGGTGGCAGTCCTCGCGCCGGGCGGCACGGTGTGTGGGTGCGGCTGCTGATGACGTGGGGGCTATGCACGGCAATCCCGTTGGGCGGCATAGCGGCGATCGTGTTGCGGGCCCGCTTCGGGTGGCCGGTCCACACTGGCGTAGCCATCAGCGCGCCGGTACTTCTACTGGCTGCGGTCGGCGTCGTGGCTGGCTTCCGAGGTATGACGGTGGCGGCGCGCTCAATAAGCGATCCGTTGCGCGAAGTGACCCAAGGAATGGGACGTATCGGCGCGGGGCAGTACGAGGTTCGCACCGCCGTTTACGACAGCTCCGAAATCGGCGTTCTTCAAACAGGTTTCAACGAAATGGCGGCTGGGATCGCCGAGCGGGAGCGGGTGCGCGAGCTCTTCGGCCGCCATGTCGGGCGCGACGTGGCTCAGCACGCTCTGCAGCAGGACACCGCGTTTTCTGGACGCGTGTGTGGGGTCGGGGTCGTGTTCATCGACCTCGCCGGATCCACCGCGCTTGCTGCGAACAATCCTCCTGAGTATGTGGCTGATGTCCTCAATGCTTTTTTTCGCATCGTTGTCTCCGTCATCGACTCCTATGGCGGATATGTCAACAAGTTTGAAGGTGACGCTGCCTTGGCCATCTTCGGCGCACCGACAAGTTTGGACGACCCCGCTGGGAAAGCACTGGGTGCCGCCCGGTCGCTGCGCGACGCTCTGACTGTGCACGATGGCATGCCCGATTTCGGGATCGGTGTCACACACGGTCGCGTCTTCGCCGGCAATATCGGTGCCGAGGACCGCTACGAATACACCGTGATTGGCGACCCCGTCAACGCGGCGGCGCGGCTTTCCGACCTCGCCAAGACTCGGGCGAGCCGTGTGCTGGCCAGCGCCAGCACGGTCTCGGAGAGCGATCCCGATGAAGGAGCGCGCTGGCGGAGCGGCGATGACGTGGTCCTCCGTGGCCGGCGACAGCCCACCACCCTCGCCGAACCTACCGACAGCCTCGTCTGAGTCGGCGACGTCCAGAACGCGGGCAGCCTGGCTATGTGGTCGTGGGATCAACACCGTCCTCGTCGCGGCACGAAACCTTAATGCGGGGCGACGGGACCGGTGTGATCGGATCGTGTGCCGGCCACAGGTTCAGTGCTCTGGCGTCGATGACCACGAGATCTGCTTGCATCTTAGGGGCTCGTCGAGGTAAGCGTCAGCCCAAGCACCGATGATCCGGCCTGCGCGATGAGCTTGGCCACGGACCGTGAGCAGATGGTCCGAACCCTCGAGAGAGACAAAGCTGCGCGGATGACGGGCCAAACCAAAGATCTCACTGGCGTTTTCGATGCCCACTGTGTTGTCGGTCGGCGAATGCAGAATGAGGAGCGGCAGCCCCAAGCCCTTGATCTTGTCGTGCAGATGGGCGGCGCGCACATCCTCGACAAAAGCGCGCTTCAGTGTGAGCGTGCGCCCGCCAACCATCCACTGCGCAGAGCCATCAGATATCGCGCGGTCGACCACCGCGTCGTAATGGGCCTCGACGTGACTGGGCTCCACCGGCGCTGCGACCGTGACAACCGCCCGCACCCGCGGCGAGCTCCGCGCTGCTGCCAAAACGGCCGCGCCGCCCCACGAGTGCCCGACGAGGATATCGGCAGGAGTCCCCCTGGCTGCCATGAATTCGCATGCCTTCACAACATCGTTGACTTTCACGGTGAACGAGCCGTCACCCCAATCACCTTCAGAGTCACCCAGGCCGAGTGCGTCGAAACGCAGCATGCCGATGCCGTCTAAAGCCAACTGCTTGCAGATGCGTGATGCCGCTGGGGAATCCTTGCCCAATGTGAAGCCGTGCGAGAACACGCCCCAGCCGCGAATCGCGCTGTCAGGCAGATCAACTAAACCTGCCAGGCGAGGGCCAGTTGAACTGGCGAATGTAACGCGTTCGGCCATGGTCGACGACTACCGCGTTACGTCGAAGCAAGTCTGTGCGCGTCCGCTGCGGGCTTCGGTTTGATCATCACTCCTGCGGATCGCCGGCTGTCGATTGGCCGAGAACATGCTCATGCAGTTCCTTTGTGAGTTGTGGATTTGGCGCGTCAGCTCCGCATTGAGGCTGAGTTCCTGTTCCTCGGTGTGGATTTCGCGATCGGCTTTGGCCCCAAATGGGCGCTGTCGCACCAATTCCCACGCTTCCGGTCGAATAGTCGACCGGATCGGGGTCCTTGGATCGTGACGTATTCCGGCATCATCAGTCATG
>JAFAID010000108.1 GCA_019236925.1 Mycobacterium sp.
GGGGTGCCCGCTCGCAACGCGTCGATCTCGCGCTCGACCAGAGCCCGGAACAGCCCGGCGATCAGCACGACGGTGTCAACGGACGGGCAGCTGTCGCACACCCGCAGCTCCAACGTTGGCGCGGAGTTCGACGGTCGGACGTCGAAATAGACCATCCCGGCGTCGCTGATGACTCCGCTCGCCACCAGGTCGTTGACGAGCTCGTCGTATTCTTCGGCGGATTGCACCAGGGCGGCCGGGCCGGTCGTCGGCCAGCGCTGCCAGACCAGCGTGCGCATGCTCGAGTAGCCGGTGTCAGAGCCGTCGGAAGCGAACGGCGAGCTGGCCGACAGTGCGAGCAGAGTGGGCAGATACGCCCCCACCCGGTGGGCGACCGCGACCGCCTCGTTGCGGTCGCCGATGCCAACATGCACCTGGGTGCCGCAGATCAGCTGCTCGCGTGCCAGCAGTTGATAGTCGGCAAGCATTTGCCGGTAGCGGGCGGTCTTGGTGACCTGCATTTCAGCCGGCACCGACAGCGGCACGGTCCCCGCGGCGACCACCCCCATGCCCAGTTCGGCGGCGGTTTCGACCAAGACCCGACGGTGCCGGCCAAGTTCATCGCGCAGCTCGTCGAGCGAATCGACCACCGGGGTGTTCGTCTCGACGACGCAGCGCTGCAGCTCGGCGACGTAGTGCTCGGGCAAGTCGGCCAGTAGTTCAGGAGCGCGTGCCGTCAGTCGCCTTGTCTTCAGATCGACAAGGTGAAACTCCTCTTCGGCACCCAACGTTCGCGGCGACACGCGTCGCATTCCGCAACGGTATGGCCATGCAGTTACCACCGCGTTAATCGTGAATCGGGGTCACGGCTGCGCAGCAAGGTCGGTGGTAAGCACGGGCGGCCTATGTCGCGGCCGCGGGTTCAGACGCCGGCGAACGATGACGATCGTGGTTTGACGGATTGCCTGCCAGCTAGACACACCGACCCGTCATGACGGTCCGTACCCACCCGACAACACGCGTGCGGATCAAAGGGCCGCCAAACATTGGTGCACTCCCTTGATCGCGGAGAGGATTGGTGACGGTGGCTCTTGACGCCGTCAAGAGCCGAGAACGAAACCGCAGGTAACGAACGGGACTGAACTGTGCCGAAGCGTAACGAACCGACAGCTCAGACGGCATATTGCCTGGTCAGGGCAGGGGTTCGAGTCCCTTACATCCACCCAGGTATAAGCCGGTCAACGACCTAAGTTGTGGGCCATTGGTGGCCGATTCGCAGCGGCCGGTACGACGGGTTAGTGTCCCCCGAATTGCCGCCAATTGGGAATAGACGGCGCGACCAAGTAGCTCTGTTTGTAGTGGTTCAGAAACCGGATGCCGAGACGCTAAAGGCGCTGAACGGCAACATCACCGACGAGTTTCGCGCCAACGCCGGCAGGGTCGGAGGGCGATTCGAAGGCAATGAGCTGTTGCTACTCACGACGACGGGCGCGAAGTCCGGCGAGCCGCGGGTCGCGCCGCTGGTGGTGTTTCGCATCGACGGCAGGCTGCTGATCGTCGCCGGTTACGGCGGGGCCGACGTCAACCCGGCCTGGGTGCACAACCTGCGGGCCAACCCGCGGGCGCACGTTGAGGTCGCCACCGGCTCGTTCGACGTCGTTGCGCGCGAGCTCGACCCGTCCGAACGTGAGGCGGTGATTCCCAGGATCAACGCGACCAAGCCTGCATTCGCGTACGCGAATTACCAGTCAAAAACCACGCGTACCATCCCGATATTCGAGCTGGAGGAAGACGAGTCATGACTGGCGCGGCGCTGTTGACACCCCGCACGCCCGCCAGGTGGATGGTGTGAGGTAGTCGGAATGACATTCAGGCTTACGCGCCGTGGCGCTGCGGTATTGGGTTGTGCTGCGGCGTTTTTTCTTTCTACTGCGGTTGCCAGCGCTGATCCGCCTGACCCGCACCAGCCGGACATGACGAAGGGCTACTGCCCAGGTGGTCGATGGGGTTACGGCAATTTGGCCGTGTGCGACGGGGACAAGTACCCCGACGGGTCGTTTTGGCACCAGTGGATGAAAACCTGGATCGTCGGCCCTCAATTTTATTACGACTGCGTCGGCGGCGACGAACCTCTCCCGGGCCCGCCACCGCCTGGTGGCTGCGGCGGGGCGATTCCGCCCGACCAGCCGGCCCCGCCCGCAACCTGACCTCGGCGGGCGCCAGCACCGTTACGTCGCGCAACGCGTCGGCGCATATGCCCAGGACGGGGACAGCTCGCGTAACAACGCAGAAGTCGACAGCCATCGGGTAGTCATCGCGCACGGCATTATCCGCGGCCACAACCATCGCAGCCGCCGCGCCGTATCCGAAAACAACGCAAAACGGCCGGCCGGGGACCACAATCGGTTCAGTTCGTGTAACAGTGACGAATCGAAAGCGATGCAGCAGCAATGGATCAGACCGGTCCGGCCAGAGCCACTCCCGCGAAGCGACAACACCATCTCGCTGGCCATTTGACCGACAGTTTTATGTCAAAGACCCGGTATTGGTGGCTGCTTCTGATCGCCGGCGCTATGTGGATCGGGATCGCGGTCGTGATCCTGCGCTTCACCTACACCACCGTCGAGGCTATCGCCACGCTGTTCGCTGCTGTGTGCCTGGTCGCAGCGGCCGCCGAAGCCACGGTGGGCGCGCTGTCGTCGCGGGGCTGGCGGGTAGCTCGCTGGTCGCTGGCGGTAGTGTTCATTGTCGCCAGCGCCGTCGCATTCCTCGCTGTCAAAGCCACGGTCGTCGGGCTGGCCGCCGTGATGAGCGTCGTGTTCATCCTTCGGGGAGCCCTTGGGATCGTGGCCGCCATCGCCGCCAGACGAGAACGCGGGTGGCGGCTGCTGCTGATCGTCGCCCTCGCCGAGCTGGCGATCGGGTCGTGGGTCGCGGCTTCGCTGCGGGGCTCGATAACCGCACTGCTGATGTGGGTCGCCGCGGGGACGGTAGTGCACGGGGTCGCAGATATCAGCTCGGCCTTCCTGGTCCGTACGATTGGCCGACGCGTCGAGGCGCCGCGCGCATAGCCCCATTCCTCCCCGATGGCTTCTTCGGCAGGAACCACGCAGGTATGAAAGTGGTGGCGACCACTATCGCGGCGACTGCAAATACCGCGGCGTAGGCCCGCGACAAGTCCTTAATGCCGGCACTGCGGTTGAGCATGCTGGTCAGCAGCACCGACATTAGGCTCGCGCCGATGGCCGCCGCCGCATTGTGGTTGACGTTCAATAGCGTTGATCCGTGAGCTACCTCGCGAGTCTCGAGTGTGCGCACGGCCGTCCAGGCAACCGGCATCATCGAGCAGCCGGTACCGATACCGAACACCGCAAGCCCGGCCAGCAGCACCGGGATGTGCACCTGGTGCTGGCTGATGCCGTAGATGAACACGCCCATACCGGCGACGATCAACGTCATTCCAGCCAGCACGACATCACGCGGACCTCGCTTCTCCGCCAGATGTCCCACGAGCGGTGCGACCGTAGCAGCGGTCAGCGTTTGCGGGAGGAGCAAAAGTCCCGACTGTAGCGGCGTCTTGCCGAGCACTTGCTGGAAGTACCCGGGCAGTAGCAGACACGTGCCGAAGAATGCAACGGCGTATAGAAATCTCGTTGCGTTGGCTGACGCGACCATCCGGTTCCGCAGCAAACGCAAGTCGATGAGTGGATTGCTGGCGCGGTACAGCGCGTGGAAAACGAATACAACGATCAGCGTCAACCCGACCGCGACTGGCACATACACGTGCGGATCGTCTACGGTGCCGCGTCCGGGTATCAGCGACACACCGTAAAGCAGCGTTACCAGCCCGGGCGTGAGGAGCAGCATTCCGACGATATCTAATGACTCCGCTGGCGCCGGCTCGTCTTTGGGAAGGACGAAGCCGGCCAGCGCCAAGGCGAACAATCCGATCGGAACATTGATCAGGAAAATCCACTGCCAGCCGAAGGAGTCGATCAGCCAGCCGCCGAGGATGGGGCCGCAGATTGGGGCGATAAACATCGGAACGCCGCCGATCGCCAGCGCCCGCCCAAGCCGTCCCGGTCCGGCCTCGCGGGTCAGGATTGTGAAGGTTAGCGGCAGAAGTATCCCGCCGCCAAGCCCCTGGAGTGCTCGAAACGTCACCAGCAGCGCGACATTAGATGCCGTCGCGCACAGCAGTGATCCAAGCGAGAAGAGCAGCAGTGAGCCGAGTGTGAGCCGCTTGGTGCCGAAGCGGTTGGCGGCCCAGCCGGTCAGTGGGATCACCGCCACCAACGACAAGGTGTAAGCGGTCATCGTCCACGCGACAATGGCTTGCGTCGAGGAGAATTCGTGAACGAAAGTCCGCTGCGCCACGTTGACGACCGTGATGTCAAGGGCCGCCATCATTGGGGCCAGCATGTAGAGCACGGTGATTTTCAGCAGTCTCGAGTCGAGCTTGACCGATTCCTCGCCGCGGGGATTTGCGATCGGATTCACGGTCTTACCACTGGTACCCGAGGCGCTCCACCAGGTCGTCATAGCGCCGTCGTATCTGCGCGAGGTGGTCCGCATTGAGGTAGTTGTGCCAGTCGCCGGCAATGCCGCGTCGGTAGTGGTGTGTGATGTCAAGATCACCACGATCGCGCCCGCCCGCCAAGCGCCGGAAGGAATAGCGCTCAAGGATCTCGGCCAGGAACTCCTGGTCACTCGCCGGGTGGGGCCATCCGAGGTGGGCAACGATCGCGGTCCAGTGGGCGACAGGGTCTTCGATGACATCCTCCATGCGGACCTCAAGTATGTGCGGCTGGGCATAGTTCCACGTCGACATGGCGTCGATGAACTGCCCGCTGAACTCGATCTCGCGCGATAGGCCCGCGTCCATGTCGAGCGCCGCCAGCTCCGCCCGGTGCGGCAGCAGTTCCGGGAACACCTCGGGATGGCTGTATCGGTGACTGAAGTAGCCAGAGACGATCATGTCCCGAGGGTCGCGAACCATATGAAATCCGCGCACTGGCCCGAGGGAGTCCGCGTCCACCTGCCACGCATTGGAGACGATCAACAAGTCTGGCGATGTGTCGGCCACCAGGCCACCCAGATTTGGGTACCCATCCCAGTCGACCGCACTGTAGACGGTGAGCGTGCGAAGCCCGAGACTCGCAGCCAGTTCGCCAAGAATGAGCGTGGCCCATTTGCTTGCTGCTTTGTGGTGACCGAAGTAGGCCCTCATCTCGCCCGTTGCCAAGACCGGCGCCAGACGCTAGTCGAGGGTTTGGTGACCGATGGAGTAGGACAACGTACGGGGGCGCGCCGATACCGCGCCCATCAGCCGCTGGCGCTCGCTGCGATCTGGTACGTGCCACCAGTCTGCGGCAATCGGACCAGGGGGTCGGATCTGCTCGAAGAGATCTTCGATGAACAACCGATTAAACCGCTGCGTGTACTCGCAGCTTCGTACGTCGATCGCCATCTCATCGCCGCTATGGATCATTGCGTCGTAAGCGCAACCGTTGCCACACATTCCACGCGCCGGGCAACCGTCGCAGTGGGTGTAGTAGATCGGAGAACGCTTGCGCCATTCACTCACGACGGCCGAGCGATATGCATCAATGTCGAGCGTGCGCA
>JAFAID010000138.1 GCA_019236925.1 Mycobacterium sp.
CATGGACTTCTCAACAACCGAAGCCGCCCAAGATCTCGGCGATCTGGTGACCACCATCGTGGACGCGGTGTGCACGCCCGAGCATCAGCGCAAACTGGACGGCCTCGATCAGCGCTTTGACCGCGAGCTGTGGAGCAAGCTCATCGACGCCGACATCCTGTCCACCGCCGCGCCGGAGTCGTTGGGCGGCGGCGGTTTCGGGGTGCTCGAGGAGGTCGCTGTGTTGGTCGGGCTGGGCCGCCAGCTGGCCGCTGTGCCCTACCTGGAGTCGGTGGTGCTGGCCGCGGGCGCGCTGGCCCGGTTCGGCTCCGCCGAACTCCAGCAGGAATGGGGCGTTCCCGCGGTGAGCGGTGCCAAGATCCTCACGGTCGCGTTGGACGGCGAGATGGGCGACGGCCCGGTACAGGCCGCCCGTGCCGGCGACGGCTACCGCCTGTCCGGCACCCGCACTCAAGTCGGCTACGGGCCGGTAGCCGACGGATTCTTGGTGCCCGCCGAAACCGATTCCGGCACAGCTGTTTTCCTGGTTGCAACTAGCGACCCCGGCGTCTCGGTGACCGCGCTGGACACCACCGGGCTGGGCAGCATCGGGCACCTCCGACTGGACGGCGTCGAGCTCGACCGGCAACGCATGGTCGGCGGCGAAGACGTGGTCAGCTGGATCGCGACGCTGGATACCTTGGGCCGCAGCGCCTTTCAGCTCGGGGTGCTGGAGCGCGGGCTACAGTTGACCGCCGAATACGCGCGTACCCGTGAACAGTTCGACCGTCCGATCGGCAGCTTCCAAGCCGTGGGACAACGACTGGCTGACGGCTACATCGACGTCAAGGGTCTGCGGCTGACACTGACCCAGGCGGCGTGGCGACTCAGCGAGGACCTGCCCGCCGACACCGAGGTCGCCACTGCGGCGTTCTGGGCGGCCGACGCCGGCCATCGGGTTGCACACAGCATCGTTCACATCCACGGCGGTGTCGGCATCGACACCGACCATCCGGTGCACCGGTACTTCCTGGCCGCCAAGCAGACCGAATTCGCGCTCGGCGGCGCCACCGGTCAACTGCTCAAGATCGGCCGCGAGCTGGCGGACACCCCCGCCTAGTTGTGACCGCCCCGCTTCCCACCGTCATCGACCTGCTGCAACCGCTGGTCGATGTCGAGGATCGGGGCGTCTACTTCGAGGATTCATTCATCGGCTGGCGTGATCATCTTCGGCACGGCGCCGCGGTGGCGGCAACGCTGCGCGCACGGCTCGACCCGGCCCGGCCGCCGCATGTCGGGGTGCTGCTGGAGAACACGCCGTTCTTCTCCGCGGTGTTGGTCGCCGCGGGGATGTCGGGAATCGTCCCGGTGGGTCTCAATCCGGTGCGCCGCGGCGCCGCGCTGACCCGAGACATCAACCATGCCGATTGCCAGCTGGTGCTGGCCGACACGAATTCCGCTGCGACGCTGGGCGATATCGACCATATCAACGTGGACTCGACCGAATGGGCCGACGAGGTGGCCGCCCACCACGACGCAGAGGTGCGCTTTCAGTCCGCCCAGCCCGACGATCTGTTCATGCTGATCTTCACCTCGGGCACCAGCGGTGATCCCAAGGCGGTGATGTGCAGCCACGGCAAGGTCGGGATCGCCGGCGTGACGATGACCGAGCGATTCAGTCTCGGCCCCGACGATGTCTGCTATGCGTCGATGCCGCTGTTTCATTCGAACGCGGTGCTGGTCGGATGGGCGGTGTCATTGGCCTGTCGCGGCTCAATGGTGTTGCGGCGCAAGTTCTCCGCCTCTGGATTTCTGCCGGACATCCGCCGCTACGGTGCCACCTATGCCAACTACGTCGGCAAGCCGCTGTCCTATGTGCTCGCCACACCCGAGCGTCCCGACGACGCTGACAATCCGCTGCGTGCGGTGTACGGCAACGAGGGAGCGCCCGGCGACATCGAGCGTTTCGCCGACAGGTTCGGTTGTATCGTCATCGACGGCTTCGGATCCACGGAGGGCGGGGTGGCGATCAGCCGCACACCGGATACCCCGGCGGGGGCACTGGGTCTGCTGCCCGACGGCATTGAGATCGTCGATGTGGACACCGGTCAGCCGTGTCCGGTTGGCGTGGTCGGCGAGCTGGTGAATGCCGGCGGCCCAGGCCGTTTCGAGGGCTACTACAACGACGCCGAGGCCAATGCGCAGCGCATGGCAGGCGGTGTCTACCACAGCGGCGACCTGGCCTACCGCGACGAAGCCGGCTATGCGTACTTCGCCGGCCGGCTGGGTGACTGGCTACGTGTCGACGGCGAAAATCTGGGGACCGCGCCCATCGAGCGGGTGCTGCTGCGCCATCCGGACGTGACCGAAGTGGCGGTGTATGCGGTGCCGGATCCGGCGGTCGGCGATCAGGTAATGGCCGCGCTGGTGATCGCGCCCGGCGCCGAGTTCGACGCGGACAAATTCCGCGCGTTCCTGGCCGAGCAGACCGACCTTGGACCCAAGCAGTGGCCGTCGTACGTTCGGGTCAGCACGACGCTGCCGCGCACCGCGACCTTCAAGGTGATCAAACGGCAGCTTTCCGTCGAGGGCCTCGACTGCTCCGATCCGATATGGCCCATTCGCCGATAACCGGTACCG
>JAFAID010000447.1 GCA_019236925.1 Mycobacterium sp.
TGTGCTGCTGCAGCACCCCGAGCAGCTGGCCCGGTTGTCCGAAGACCCCGACCTGTGGCCCGCCGCGGTCGAGGAGATCCTCCGGTTCGACAGCCCGGTGCAGATGACCGCCCGCACCGCCGGCTGCGACGTCGAAATCGCCGGCCAGCCCGTCGCTGCCGGCGACATGGTCGCCCTGTGCTTGGCGGCGCCAACCGCGACCCATACGTGTTCATCGACCCCAACCGCTTCGACATCACCCGGGCCAACGCACGCGATCACCTGGCGTTCGCATCGGGCGTGCACGCTTGTCTCGGCGCCGCCCTGGCCCGAATCGAGGGCGTGACCGCGTTGCGCGCCCTCTTCGAGGCGTTTCCCGATCTGCGCCTCGCTATGACCCCGCAGCGACGCGGCCTGGTCAACTTGCGCGGATTCAGCAGGCTGCCAGCACAACTGGGCACCAGGAGGGCGACGACTGCCGACCTGTCGCTGTGACAATCAGCTAATAGGGAGGCTCCAGCTTGGTAAACATCGGGAAGTGCCGCACATTCGTCGTCAGCAGGTCGGCGTCGATGACGATCGCGGTCGCCGCGATCAGGTAGTCGACCGCGCCGATGCCGCTGTGGCTTTTTCGGTACCGACGGGCGAGTCGTCCACCGACACGAGCAACATCCTCGGTCACCGCCGCCCAACGTAACGCGGAGCAGAACTCTTCAAAAGCACGGAGCTCCCTGTCTCGTATGCCGGCGAAAAGTTCGAATCGGACCAGTTCGCTTGACACTAAGTCATCGTCGGCGTCTGTCAGCGCCGTGAGTAGATCGACAGCCGCTGGCACGCCGCGCAAGTGGTCGACAGCGATCGTGGTGTCAATCAGCTTCACGCCAGACCGAGCCGGCTCAAGCGATCGTTGAGATTGTCGCGAATGGCGTCGACGTAGTCGGCACCGGTGAAATCCCGTCCTCGCCACGAGCCGGCGCTTCGCTTCAGGGCCGCAGTCCGTTCTTCCTTGCTTCGGCTGCCGTAAGCGGTGTGAATTGCCCGGCGGATCAGTTCTGATCGGGATGCGCCGGTCGCCCTGGCGGCGCGATCCAGTAGCTCAAGTTCCTCATCGTTGAGCGTGATCTGCGTACGCATTACATCATCATACATCTGATGATGTCATCTCCCGGCCTGCGCTTCACAGGCGGCGCGCGTACCCTCCGCGGGTGGCGTGCTGGTGACTGGGAGGAAGTGAACGTGGCGAGAACCGATAACGACAGCTGGGAGATCACCGAGAGCGTGGGAGCGACGGCGCTGGGTGTGGCCGCGGCCCGCGCCGCCGATACCGAGAGCGACGATCCGCTGATCCACGATCCATTCGCGCGGGTGTTCCTGGACGCCGCCGGCGACGGCATGTGGAACTGGTTCGGATCTTCGGAGCTGCCTGACGAGATTGCCGAGGCCGAGCCCGATGTGCCGTTGCGGATGCAGGGCATGCGCGACTACATGGCTTCGCGGACAAGGTTTTTCGACCAGTTCTTCCTCGACGCCGCCAATGCCGGCGTGCGGCAGGTGGTGATCCTGGCGGCCGGTTTGGATGCGCGGTCATGGCGGTTGCCGTGGCCCGACGGGGTGACGGTCTACGAGCTGGACCAGCCCAAGGTGCTGGAATTCAAGTCCTCGACGCTGCGCGAGCACGGCGCTACGCCGACGGCCCATCTGGTCAACGTACCTGTCGACCTGCGCCACGACTGGCCAACGGCGTTGCGGCAGGCCGGTTTTGACCCCGCCGCGCCCAGCGCGTTCAGCGCCGAGGGGCTGTTGCCGTTTCTGCCGTCGGCCGCGCAGGATCTGCTGTTCGAGCGGATTCAAGCGCTGACCGCGCCCGGCAGCCGGGTCGCTGCCGAAGCGGCCGGCCCCAACTTCAACAACCCCGACCTCCGGGAGCGGCAGCGGGCGCAGATGCAGCGCTACCGCGAGCTGGCGGCCCGGCTGGGACGCGAGGAGCACGACTTTCCCGACTTCGAGGAGCTGTGGTATTTCGAGGACCGCACCGACGTCGGCGACTGGTTGCGCGAGCACGGCTGGGACGTTTCGGTGCTGACCACCGAGCAGATGATGGCCCGCTACGACCGGCGCCCGCCGCAGGGCATCGAGGACGCGTCGCCGGATGCGCTGTTCGTGTCGGCGCAGCGGTCGCGGTCCTAGGGAAACGCTGATGCTACGAATGTAGTACCTTCGTAGCATGTCCGAAGTAGCGTCCCGTGACCTGCGCAACGATACGGCGGGAGTGCTTCGCCGCGTCCAAGCCGGAGAAGACATCACCATTACTGTCAAGGGCCGCCCCGTCGCGGTGCTCAGCGCAGTTCAGCCTCAGCGTCGCCGCTGGCTGACCGCAAGAGAGTTCGTGGCGCGGCTGCAGCGCGTACAAGCCGATCCGGGCTTACGCGACGACCTCGCGGCACTCGCCGGCGACACCACCGACGATCTTGGGCCTATCCAATGAGTGACACGCCGCCGGCGGGGTTGCTCGACACATCGGTTTTCATAGCCTCCGAAACGGGCCGTCAGCTCGATGAATCGCCGATCCCCGCCGAGGTCGCCACCACCGTAATCACTCTCGCAGAACTCACCGCCGGCGTGCTGGCCGCAAGCACTTCCGATACCCGGGCGCGACGACTCGCGACCCTCGAATCGATTGCCGATATGGAAACGCTGCCGGCCGACGAGGAGGCGGCGCGCATGTGGGCGCGGCTACGCATCCATCTGGCCGAGACTGGCCGCCGAGTGCGGGTCAACGATCTCTGGATCGCGGCCATCGCGGCTTCGCGGACACTACCCGTCGTCACCCAGGACGACGACTTTGCGGCCCTCGACGGCGTGGGCGGCCTCACGATCATCAAGGTGTGAGCGGGCACTGCGGTCAGTCACAGCAGCCACGCGTGCACCAGAAACCAACCATGACACGCTTTTTGAATGCGATGCACATGCGATATCACGTTGGAGAAGCCGCTAATCCCACCCGCAGCGACCGCTGAGGCAGGTGAGGATTCGCGCGGCTCACGTAGGCTCGGTGCCGAGGTGGAGGGAGTGAGCGTGGCAAGAACTGACAACGACACCTGGGAGATCACCGAGAGCGTGGGCGCGACGGCGCTGGGGGTGGCGTCGTCGCGGGCGGCCGAAACGCGAAGCGAGAACCCGTTGATCCGCGATCCGTTCGCGCAGGTTTTCCTCGATGCCGCCGGCGAGGGGGTGTGGAACTGGCATTCCGCGGGGGAGCTGCCGGCCGAGGTCATCGAAGCCGAACCGCTGGTACCGCTGCAGATGCAGGCGATGGTCAGCTATATGGCTTGTCGGACAGCGTTTTTCGATCAGTTCTTCCTCGACGCCACTCACGCGGGCGTGCGGCAAGCGGTGATCTTGGCGGCAGGTTTGGACGCACGGTCGTGGCGGTTGCCGTGGCCGGACGGGGTAACGGTCTACGAGCTCGATCAGCCCAAGGTGTTGGACTTCAAAGCCTCGACGCTGGCCGAACGCGGAGCCGAGCCTGCGTGCCACCGGGTCGCTGTCCCGGTCGACCTGCGTTACGATTGGCCAACGGCGTTGCGGCAGGCGGGTTTTGACGCCTCCCTGGCGAGTGTATGGTCGGCCGAAGGGCTGACTCCGTATCTGCCTGCGGCGGCCCAAGAGTTGCTCCTCGACCGTGTTCACGAGCTCACCGTTGCAGGCAGCCGGGTCGCCGTGGAGGCGCTTGGGCCGGACTTCACCGACCCCGACATCCGCGCCAAACGGCGTGAGCGGATGGAGCGGATACGGGCGGTCATGGCCAAAGCAGACCCGCAGCGTGAACTCCCGCGCAACGACGAGCTGTGGTACTTCGAGGAACGCGAAGACGTCGGCGAATGGTTTGGCCGCCGCGGCTGGAACGTCACAGTGACGACGACGCCCGAGCTGATGGCAAGCTACGACCGCGCGCCCGCCGCGGAGGTTCAGGACACGGCGCCGCATAACTTGTTCGTGGCGGCGCAGCGCGTGTAGGACGTAGCGGCTGCAAGTCTGGCCAGCTCAGTGGCTTCGAACCGCGCCACG
>JAFAID010000055.1 GCA_019236925.1 Mycobacterium sp.
TCTACTTGAGCAAAGCACCCGCATCAACGGGTAGCGAGACGCCTGTGATGTAACGAGATTCATCTGAGGCGAGGAACAGCACCGCGTTGCTGATGTCGATGGCGTCCACCCAGGGCACCGGCAGCGTGTGCATCATCTGCGAGATGGGCGCGAAGTCGTCCGGCCCGGGGTTTGGCAGGTCCGGACGGAAGAGCCGAAATGTGCTGTCATTCATCACCATCGTCGTGCTGACCTGACTGGGCAGCACCGAGTTGACCCGAATCATGTCCTGGCCCAGCTCGACAGCGAAGGCGCGCATCAGCCCGATGACGCCGTGCTTCGCGGCGATGTAGTGACCGGTGTTCGGGTAGGCCTTGCGACCACCCACCGAGCTGGTCAGCACGATCGATCCGCCGCGGCCACCCGAAAGGATGTGCGGTACGCCCGCTTTCACCGTGTGCCACACGCCGCTGAGGTTGATGTCGATCATGTCTTGCCAGACGTTTTCGCGGATCTTGTGCAGCTTTCTGCCGTCGGTGCCTACGCCTGCGTTGGCGACGATGATGTCGAGGCGCCCGAGTTGTTCCACACCGCTGTCCAGCAGGGCTTTGAGCGCGTCATAGTCACGCACGTCGACCTCTGCGGCCACGATGCGGCGGTTCTGGGCCTTGACCAACTCGACGGTCTCGGCGAGATCCTCAGGGGTCGAATGCGGGTAGGCCAAGTTGTCGATCGGTCCGCAGATGTCGACCGCGATGATGTCGGCGCCCTCTTCGGCCAGTCGGACGGCGTGGCTACGGCCCTGGCCGCGCGCCGCTCCGCTGACGAACGCGACCTTGCCCTCAACACGACCAGTCATCGCAACCTCACGGTATCCGGGCCGGCATCGACTCCCACCCTCGCACCGTCGACGTCGGGCTCAGGCGGGCATTCGCCAGTTCGACTTCCCACTCCGGAAAGCGTTTGAGGATCTCTTCCAAAGCGATTCGGCCTTCCAGGCGTGCCAATGCGGATCCCAGACAGAAGTGGGTGCCGACGCTGAAAGCCAGGTGCTGACGCGCGGGCCGGTGGATGTTGAACTCTTCGCTGTCCGGGCCGAATTGGCGATCGTCGCGGCAGGCGGCCCCGATCAGCATCATCATCACGGCGCCTTCAGGCACGGTTTGGCCGTGGAAGCTGACGTCGCGCGTCACGTACCTGGCCGCGTGCGGGGCCGGTGGTTCGAAGCGCAACAGTTCTTCGACGGCCTGCGGTATCAGCGCAGGATTGTCCGCCAGTTCGCGGCGCTGATCCGGATGCTCGGCGAGAACCTTTCCGGCCCAACCGATCAGCCGGGTTGTGGTCTCGTTGCCCGCGCCGGCGACCACGTTGAGGTAGATCAGCAGCTCCCCACGGGTCAGTCGGCGGGTGGTGCCGCTCTCGTCGACGAATTCGACGTTGAGTAGTTCGGTCATGATGTCATCAGACGGGTGCGTCGCGCGCCAATCGATGTAGGCGGCAAAAATCTTGCCGGTGGCCAAGCCGTGGTCGGCGTTCATCGGTTTGCCGGCTTCGGTGCGCAACTGCCTGTTGGTCTGGTCGCGGATGAATTCCTGATCGTTTTCCGGGATGCCGACCAGCATGCTGATGACCTTCATCGGCATCTGTGCGCCCAGGTCTGCGACGAAGTCCATCCGGCCCGTCCCAATCAGCGGGTCGAGTGACTGGGCACAGAATTCGCGAATCTTGGGCTCGAGTTCGGCGATTTTGCGTGGGGTGAACATCCGCGCCAGCAGCTTGCGGTGGACGTCATGGATCGGCGGATCTTCCATGATGAGCAGGCCGGGCGGGATGTCGAGGTTGGCCTTGATCAACTCGAGGATGATGCCCCGGGCTGAACTGAACGTGCCGTGCTCGACCAGCCCCTTGTCGACATCGGCGAACCTGCTCAAAGCGTAGAAGTCGTGCTGCGCGTTGTAGTACAGCGGCGCTTCTTCCCGCAGTCGGCGGAACATCGGATAGGGATCAGCGTTGAGGCCGACGTCATACGGGTCGTAGTAGACGTCACGGACGTCTATACCGGTGCTGATCGTCACGAAATCTTGCCTTTCGCTACAACTTCCACGCCCGGATGGGCCGTATGCCGGGGTCGATGCCGCCAGTGTGTCAGCGTCTGAGGCGGTCCGGGCGATTTGTACTTTTTGCTTAAAACAACTGCGCTGGCCGGCTCAGGCGCACCGCCGGGTAACTCTATTGCCGTAGAGAACCACATGGCCCCGGTTTTGGGCAAGAGCCGGGTGGCCTAGCGAGTCGGCGTTGACCGCCGGCGGCGCGGCTGCAGCGAGGCGCCGTCGTGAGTCAATCGTCCCTGCTGCTCGCTGCCCAAGATCCCGGCCACGACGGCCGACAGCACGCCGTCGAGCTGCTCCGGGCTGTCGATGATCCGGTCGCCATGCACGAACCTCAGCAAAAGGCCGTTGATGAACGTCAGCGTGACGTTGCTCAGATCGTCGACAACGTCGGGATCCAATTCGGCGCCGTGTGGCAGCAGCCGCACCAAGATGTCGTGATGCAGCTTGGTGAATGCGTCGGTGGCGCGCTGCAAGGTTGCGGCCAACTCCGGATCACGGGTTGCCTGCATGGTCAACTCGTAGCGTGCCTTGGTGCGGCTCAGCTGCGGCTCTTCCCCGGACTGGATGACCAGATTTGCCAGCGTGGAGGACGACGCTCCGTCGTCAAGGCCGGCCCGGTCGGCAACCGACTGCAAAGCGGCCAGGTCGAGCTCGACCATCCGCTCGGCAACCGCGCGCAATAGTGCTGAGCGAGTGCGGAAGTAGAACGAGGTGGTGCCGTCAGGAACGCCGGCGCGTGCGTCCACTTTCAGATGGCTCAGGCCCTTGGCGCCGTCGTCGGCCAGCAGCTGTATCGCCGCATCGCACAGTTCGCGGCGGCGCTGGTCCGGATTTGGCTTGCGTCTCTTCTGTATGCCGGCAGTGTAGCGGCGGGTGACAGGCGGTTTTGGGGTCAACGCGGATCTCGTCGGTGTGCTGGGTTTGGGTTCGACCCCAGGCTACTCTATATTCGTAGTGTCAATCAAAATCGTCTAACCAGCCGAACGGACAGCTTGTGGCCGCTCCCGCCAGCCCCCTCACCCAACTGAACAGCCCGCCGCAGCTGCGGCGCACGAAGTCGGCGCGTCCGGCGCCTGAGGACTCCGGCGGGTACCAGGACCGGTACCGGCTGCACGTGGTGGCGACCAACATCGCCGATGTGGTCACGTCGATCGGCGGGTTGATCTTCGATCGGGCGATGGCGGGATGGGACGTCACCGTGACGGTCGACGGAAACGCCGATGACCGGGCAATACGCATCTTGGGCGGCAGAGTTGCGAAGCTGGCGGCCGGACCCGACGGCACCGGAAGCGCGCCCCGTCCACAAGTTCTTGCGGTCGCCACCGACGTGTTCGTCGCCAACGAACCGGTCCGCCGGCTGGTGCTGGCGGCCCGCAAGTCCAATGCGGCCGACGTCCTGCTCTGGGGTCGGCGCCAACCGCCCAATCTGAACTGTAGGTTCGTCCCGGGCCGGCACCGGCCGAGCGCCGCCGCGCAGGTGTTCAAATCTCATGCCCTGGCCGCGCGGGGAACCTTCGTCGCGGAGCCGGTCGACGAGGGTTTCTACTCGATGGCCTGACCCCTGGTCATCTCGTCACCACGGCTTGCGGGCCGTCACAAACTGCAACGAACGTTGGGTCTGCTGCTCGACGTCGACCAGGCCGGTGGAGGTGAACAGGTCGACGAACGCGTGGCGGTCGAACATGCGCAGCCCGATGACGCGGGCACCCGTGGTCATCGCACGCCGGACCGGCGCGGGTTGCCCGGCGTAGCTGGTCAGTATCGCCAGCCGCCCGCCCGGCGTGAGCACCCGCACCATTTCGCGCGCCACCCGAAACGGCTCGGGCATCAGATAGAGAGCGCCGAAACAGCAGACGGCGTCGAATGTTTCATCGCCGAACGGCAGCGAGCCGGCGTCGCCGCGGACGTAACAGGTGCGTAGTCCGCTGTTGTCCCGCACGGCGCGGGTCAGCATCGGCTCGGAGATGTCCAACCCGACGGCAAGGCCGCCGGCGGGCAGTCGCCGTGCTAGCCGACCGGTGAAATTGCCTGGGCCGCAGGCGACGTCGAGCAACCTACTCACGCTAGATAGACGTAATGCGTCAGCCGCGCGGCGCTGCTCGGCGCGGGTGGTGACGCCGCTGGCAACGTAGAACGCAACCGGGCGCCACAGTCGTTCGTACACGCCTGCGACCAACGGGCTGTTCATCGCCCGCTGGGCGAACGTCGGGACGTCAGGCGCCACCGATTCACCGAGCACGTCGAGGAAACCGTGCCGCACGGTCGGCCTGCGATCGAGCAAATTGCGCGTTGCCCGCTGCGGATCGTCGGTGATGTCCATCCCCCGAGTCTGGCCCGGCTATGCCCCACGGGCACTGCGGGGGCAGGGCTTCCCAGCGCATCCTTGCTGCAACCCGAACCCAGCCCATAATCTTGGCAGCATTGGACCGCGACCGGGGGTCGCTGACCTGGCGCGTATGAGACGGCAACAGGGGCGGACTGAGCATCGTGACCGAACCGACCGCGCTGCGCGCCGACGAACTGGCTGCACTGGACATTTTCAAGGGATGTCCGCCCGAGGACTTGATGCCGCTGGCGGCGAGCCTGCAGCCGCTGCAGGCGGCTGCGGGCCAGGTCCTCATGCAGCAGGGTGAGCAGGCGGTTTCCTTCCTGCTCATCTCGTCGGGTACAGCCGAGATCAGACACGTCGGCGACGACGACGTGGTGACCGTCGAGCAGGTGTCCGCCGGCACGATCGTCGGTGAGATCGCCCTGTTGCGTCACATCCCGCGGACGGCGACCGTGGTTACCACCGAACCGTTGACCGGCTGGATCGGTGACAACGACGCGTTCGCACGGATGGTGCGCGTCCCGGGGATCATGGGCCGGTTGGTGCGCACGGTGCGCCAGCGGCTCGCCGCCTTCCTCACGCCGATCCCGGTCGTGGTTCACGACGGAACAAAACTGTTGCTTCGTCCGGTGCTGCCCGGCGACAGCGAGCGCACCATGCAGGGTCACGTCCTGTTCTCCAGCGAGACGCTGTATCGACGGTTCATGTCACCGCGCGTTCCCAGCCCGGCGCTGATGGACTACCTGGCTGAGGTCGACTATGTCGACCACTTCGTGTGGGTGATGACCGATGAGGATGGCAACCCGGTTGCGGACGCCCGTTTCGTGCGAGACGACCATGACCCCGCCACCGCCGAGATCGCGTTCACCGTCGCCGACGCCTACCAGGGCCGGGGGATCGGTTCCTTTTTGATCGCCGCCCTGTCCGTCGCCGCCCGGGTCGTCGGAGTCGAAAAGTTCTCCGGCCGGATGCTCGCCGACAACGTCGCGATGCGGACGATCATGGACCACTACGGCGCTTTCTGGGAGCGCGACGACGTCGGGGTGGTCACCACCGTGATCGACGTGCCCGATCCGCGCGACCTTCCGTTAAGCCGTGATATGACGCACAGAATCAAACACGCCGCGCGCCAGGTTATTCGGGCTGTCGGCTAACATGCGACTCCGAGTCGCCGCGGTGGGTGCGATCGTCCTGCTGCTCGCCTCATGCGCTCACGCACGTCAACCCGCGCCGGCGCCGTCGCAGACCACGGCGAGCCGCCACGTCAACCCCGCCAACATCAGGCGGGTTGGACGCGCACTACCGCCCGACTATGAGGTGAGCGGGTTTTCAGGCGTGGCCGCGCCATCGGCGCTCTGGGGATTTGCCGGCCGCGGCGCAGCGACCCCCGCGCGCTGTGCGGCGCTGGCTGACCCGGCCGGGAGTAACGGTCAAGGCGCCCAAGGCATCTCGGGATCGGGTCCCGGCGGCATCGTGTACGCGGTGGTCGTTGCCGCGCCGACGGGCTCGGTTTCGCTCAACGAATCACTGGTTTCGCAGTGCCGACAGTGGACCATGACCGCCGGCCGTGCCACCACCGCCCGCGTCCATCTCATTGATTCGCCCCGTATCGAAGGCGCCGAAACCCTGGGCATGACAACCGATATCACCAACTCGGTCGAAGGTGGCAGTGAAATCACCTCCAGGGTCAGCACTTTCACTGCCTACCTCGGCAACTACTACGCGTTCACCGCGCTGATCAGCGACCCCGGCTCACCGCAATCGTCGCTGACGCCGCAGTTCGCGTCCGACCTGCTGGTCAAAGCCGTGTCGGCGTTACGGGACTGAAGGGGGTGCAT
>JAFAID010000324.1 GCA_019236925.1 Mycobacterium sp.
CTGGCGACGCTGCGAGAAATGTGGAGTCTCGGACCGCCTTTCACGGCGCGTGACGCCGCGGCTCGCAGCTTCCACCCCGTCCTTCGGCTAGACACACCTCGGACACCGGATTCGTGGCCAGATATCGATCCGCTACCGGTGCCCCCATATCAAGCGGAGCGAGTGGAGATCCGCCAAGCACTGGGCACGCTGGGCCGTCACCTATGCCACGGGTTGTACGAGCATGCCACGCACTCAACGGAACTCCCTAACCCCCCACAGTCGGACCCCGATGTCTCGCCGGAACTGGCCATCGATTTCGCCATCGAAATCGGTGCCAGGCTATTTCCCCAGCTCGCCCGTTCTCGTGGGGCTCGCTAGCCGCTAAGGGTTCGTACCGCGACAGGTCGAAGCCCGCGTGAAACACCCGCGACCGATCACGGGCGAGCCGGATTGAGGTAGTCGGCTACTCTATTCAGCCGCCCTACCACCAGTGAGCATTGCTTTTAGTCAGCAACAGCTCGGTGACTTGGGAGTGCGCGATGGCGAAGATTGGTGATCACGCCGTGGTTCTGGGTGCCAGCATGGCCGGACTGCTGGCCGCGCGGACCTTGTCCGACTTTTTCGAGACGGTCACCGTGGTGGAACGCGATGTATTGCCCGACGACGCCGCAAACCGCCGGGGTGTTCCCCAGGGTCGCCACCTGCACGCCCTGCTCGCACGGGGCTCGCAGGTGCTGGAAGAGCTCTTCCCCGGCCTGCTCGACGAGATGGTCACCGACGGCGTTCCATATTTCGACGGCCGCGATCTGTCGAAGATCTACTACAGCCTGAGCGGGCACCGAGCGGTACGGACCGGTTCGGCCGAGTCCATGACCGGATACGCGTCAACCAGGCCTTTCCTGGAGTGCTTCGTTCGGCGGCGGGTCCAGGCCATCGCCAATGTGACAGTGCTGGACGATCACGACGTCGTCGAGCTGACCTCCACACCCGACCACAAGCGGATCACCGGCGCCCGAATCACACACCGGCACAGCGGCATCCCGTCGGGGTTGGCTGCTGATCTGATCGTCGATGCGACCGGCCGCAGCGCGCGCACACCCGCGTTGCTGGAAAAGCTGGGTTACGGCCGCCCAACCGAGGACCACATCAACGTCCACCTGACCTATACCAGCCAGTTGCTACGGATGCGGCCCGGCGTCCTACAAGAGGTTGCCTTCCTGATCGGCGCCATCCCGGGCAGGCCGACCGGAATGGCACTGATGGGCTGCGAACACGACTCGTGGCTATTCACCGTGTTCGGACTGGCCGGCCACCAGGCACCTCGTCATCGCGCCGGAATGTTGGCATTCGTCGACGAATTCGCACCACCGCAGGCACTCGCGGCGATAGCCGATGCGACACCGATCAGCGAGGTTGTGCAGCACCGCGTGCCCTGCAGCGTGTGGCGTCGCTATGACCTGATGCGGCGGTTTCCCGACGGTTTGTTGGTGGTCGGCGATGCGATCTGCAGCTTCAATCCGATTTACGGCCAGGGCATGTCCGTCGCCGCTTTGGAAGTGATCACGCTACGTGACTGTTTGACCCGCGGAACGGGAGATCTGCCGCGCCGCTTCTTCCGAGCCGCGGCACGGCCAATCCGGCAAGCCTGGCAACTGGCCGCCGCCGCCGACCTCGCCCTGCCTGAAATCGAAAGCAAGCCATCATTCATAACGCGGCTGTGCAACGGGTATGTGGATCGAGTGCTGACCGCTGCCGAATTCGACTCCGCGGCATTGGATCAGTTCGTCCGCGTAACGTCACTGGTCGACCCGGCGACCCAGCTACTACGCCCGAGCATGGTGTGGCGCGCCGCATGGGCTAAGCACCGCCACCGGCAATATGCGCACCACACCGATGACCCGACTGGCATGGTCGAGATCTCGGTGATCTGACACGGAGGCGTTGTCAGCGGAGGTTTTCCGGTCCGATCACCGCCCACACCGTCGTTCTCGACGAGATGAGGCCAGTGCCCCAGGCCCGGCAGGCGGCTGCGACACGGGTTCACGTCGGCGGATGAGTCGGTGGGTTGTCGGCGCCAGGCGAAGCTGCTGGCGTCTACGGCCACCGTCACGGTTATGCCGTTGGTTTCCAGTCGAAGCGACATTGCACCGTCGGGGTGGGTGAGGACATTCTCCACGAACAAGCGTGGCCACACTGGACACCACAGCGAAGTCGGTCCGCGACCAGTCAGTCAGCCACTGCTTGATCAACTCGCGACAATGCCAGGTATGCCCTTCACTGCAGGCAATTCGGCGCGGGCGCGTCGCCGGTATCTGAGCTCGCTGTCACCAGGGGCCAACTCGGCGATCGCGGCGTCAAGGGTCCAGTAGGTGGGAACATAACGGTCAACGCCGTTGCGGCACAGGGCAGGGCGGCCATCAATCGTGTTGCATATCAGACCCATCGGCACTTCCGGTCCATCACTGATGTACCAGCTGGCGGCGGGAAACACGGCCCACGCCGAGTCGCCGACCACGATGAGCCCGACTATATCGACGATGACTGCCCGAGGACGGTCCAGCTCTGCCATTTTGATCGCGTCACGCAGGGGGACATATGTCGTCCCGTCCAACACACCGGAAACGGTGAGCACACACGCTCCACCCACCGTTGCGGTGTTGATAGTCAACCGACTTCGGCCCGTGAACACGATAGGTTTTTGCTTTCGTTCATGACTGCGCCCTGCTTCCGAATGCCGGATGTATCCCTCTGACCCTCAGGTTGAGGTCGGCATTCACGCGATCAAGTAAAGCGCTGGGTAGCTAAACCTGTATCGAGTAGTGCACTACTCGAATTTTCAACTGGGTACCGCGTGCCTGCTTATCTACTCACAGCGCACAAGGACGGCTGAACCTCACACCGCGGCAGTGGCGTCGGTGAGCGCCTCGGCGAAGATCGCCAAATCGGCGGTGGTGGTGTCCAGGTGCGGCGAAATCCGCAGCACCGGCGCCGTGAGCTCCAGCGGTGCCCGCTCCACCGCCGCCGACGTGGTCAGGATGCGACGTTCGGCGATCAGCCAAGCGCGGACTTTCACTGGGTCGGCGCCGTCGACGGGGGCCAGCGTGGTGATGGCGCTTTGCTCGTCGACGGATTCGACCACC
>JAFAID010000468.1 GCA_019236925.1 Mycobacterium sp.
TATTCGGCGGTCAGCTTGCCCACGAAGCCGGTTGCCCCATACAAGACGATGTCGTATTCGCGCGTCGCGGTCACAGGCGCGACGGTACTCCGAGCATTTCAGGCAACTCGCCACTCTCCCCCAGCACATGCTCAGCCAGAAAGGCGATCACCACCTGGTACCAGATTTTTGCGTGCTGTGGCGACTCCACCCAATGGTTCTCCGACGGGAAGTACAGGAACCAGTGTGGGCTGCTGCCGTCCGCGCCGGCCGGCAGCGCCGACCTGGCGAGTAACTCGTACCACAGCCGAAGGCCCTCGCCGATCGGCACGCGGTAGTCCTTGTCACTGTGGATGACCAGCATCGGCGTGCCGATCCGGTCGACGAAGTGGTGCGGTGAGTTGGCAGCCGTCATCTCTGGCGTCATCTCGCGGCGCCAGTAGTAGGCGTGGTCGGTTGTCGGGCTGAATTGGTCCAGCGCCCACAGGCTGGACTGGGTCACGATCGCAGCGAATCGGTCGGTGTGGCCGGCCACCCAGTTGGCCATGTAGCCGCCGAACGAGCCGCCCATCGCCGCGACTCGGCTCGCATCGATACGCGGGTGCGCACACGCAGCATCGGTGGCCGCCATCAAATCGTCGAACGGCGGTCCGCCCCACGCTCCCCAACCACGCTGGATGAACTCCTGTCCGTAGCCGGTCGACAACGCCGGATCCGGCAGTAGCACCGCGTAGCCTTGGGCGGCCAGCAGCCACGGATTCCATCGCCACGACCAGCTGTTCCAACTGCCCAGCGGGCCACCGTGGATCCACAACACCAGCGGGGCGGGCACTGGATCTTCCGTGTCCTCCGGCAGCACCAACCAGGATCGCACCTCTGTCCCATCTGCGGCGGTGGCGGTGACATTGGTCAAAGTTCCCGGCAGCGTTGGCAAGTCGACGCATGGCAGGACGGTAATGGCCCCGCCCGGATCGATCCGCACCGGATGCGGCGGTGCCGCATACGAACTGCGCAAGGCGTACAACACACCGCCCGGCGCGACGACGACATCCGTGTAGGCGAAGTCGTCATCGGTGAGCTGCGTAACCGTCGATGTCGATAGGTCGACGAGGAATACCGGCGCCCGGCCGCCCTGATCGGCCGTGACAACCAGCGAGGTGCCATCGCTCGACCAGGTCAGCGAGGAAGGCCGACGATCCCACGCTTCGGCCACCGACCGCGGTTGCTCGCCGAATCGCAAGTATTGCAACGTCATTCGCGGAGCACAGTCGGGGGTGGAGATGGTTTCCCGGAAATATGCGATCGCCGACCCGTCTGGCGAGATCGCGGGATGTTCGAGTTCAGCGTCCGAATCGTCAGCCACCACGCAACGCTCCCCGGAAGCCACGTCGACCCGCAGCAGCACCGACCGCTCGGTGGCTTCGGGACCGGCGACCCGCCAGGTCGTCACCAGGAATCGGCCGTCGGCGCTGATGTCGAATTGGGCTATGTCAAATCCGGCTTCACGCAGCGCCCCACCGGGCTGTGGAGTCAGATCACGCGGCCCAGTCGCGTCGAACAGATGAGGTTCATCCGGGCCAATGTCCTTGTCCCAGAAGCGTACCGGGTATCCAGTGTGCAAGATCGCGTCCACATTAGCGGCCTTGCGCAGATCGCGTAGCCGCTTGTCCTCATCGACGTCGCGCGCCGACGGCAACAGCGGCGCGCGGACGACAACGGCATCGGCGCCGCGGGCGGTGCGCACGGCTTCTATGCCACCGGGCATGCTGAGCACCGCGATGGCCTCGCCACCGTCGGCGGGCAGCCGCCACAGCGACGCCGCTGGTTTGGCGGTGTCACCGTCATTCTCGCCGCTAGGCCGCGATGAGACGAACAGCAGATCCCCGTCCACGGTGAACGCCGGTGCGGAGTCACCGTTCGGGCCACGAGTGAGTCGGTGTGCGGGTCTTTCGCCGGTGGGGCCCACTTCCCAGATGGCACTCACGTACGCGGTGTGTTTGTCGTTGAGTTCGGCCACGGTGGTCACCACCCGCGACCCGTCCGCCGACACTGCCAGGCCCGAGACACGGCGCAGGGCCAGGTAATCGTCGAGGTTGGCGAATGGGTTTGCGGTCACGAGTCGTTGGTAACACAGCCCGGTGGGAGATTCCCAACGGTCACGCGGGCACAGACCGGCGAAGCGTATCGGCGTCCATTGCTGTGGTGTCCGCACGTTAATGTGCTGTGGTCGGCCCCAGCGAACAAGCCGGTAGAAAAGTTGAGCAAACTCATGACCGCAGCAGAAGCGTCGGCGATCGAATCGCGGATCGGCCACTACTACCAAATGGACGACACCTACCTGGTCGGCCGCGAGAAGGTGCGC
>JAFAID010000696.1 GCA_019236925.1 Mycobacterium sp.
ATGATCAACCGGACAGCGTGTCCGTCCTGGGAGATGAACTGCTTGAGACCCCGCGCGAAATCCGGGCTCTTGAACGCCTCCGGCGGCAGGTAGAAGGTGTCGTCGTTCTTGGCCTTGTCGAAGGCATCGCTCACATCGACCCGATCAAGCAGGCGGTGCACGAGGCCATCAAGGGCACCCCCTGGGAGGGCGCAAAGGTCTATCTCGGCGGCACCGCGGCGCTGTACAAGGACATGCGTGACGCCTCCAACATCGACCTGATGATCGCCGGAATAGCCGCGGCCACTTTGATTTTCACCATCATGTTGGTCATCACCCGAATCGTGGTCGCGGCCCTGGTCATCGTAGGTACGGTGCTGCTTTCGCTCGGCGCCTCCTTCGGCCTCTCGGTGCTCGTGTGGCAGTACCTTCTCGGCATCAGACTGCACTGGATGGTGCTGGCGATGGCGATCATCCTGCTGTTGGCGGTCGGGTCGGACTACAACTTGTTGCTGATATCCCGGTTTAAGGAGGAGATTCACGCCGGGCTGAAGACGGGCACCATCCGCGCCATGGCCGGCTCTGGTTCGGTGGTGACCGCTGCCGGTCTGGTGTTCGCCGCGACGATGGCCTCGTTCGTGTTCGGCCCGTTGCGGGTCATGGCCCAGGTGGGCACCACGATCGCTCTGGGTCTGTTGTTCGACACCCTGATCGTGCGGTCGTTCATGACACCGTCGGTGGCGACCCTGCTCGGGCGTTGGTTCTGGTGGCCACAACACGTGCGCCCGCGGCCCGCCAGCACGATGCTTCAGCCATACGGAACCCGCCCGGCGGTTCGTGAGCTGATGCACACGGAGGATGCTGACGAAAGCCCGCCGAGCGGGCTGGTGCAACAGCGGTAATTGTATTGCTGTACCGCTAATTTGGCGGCGGCCGCCAAATGCCATTCGGGGGCCGGTGGCTACCTGGACCGCGGCTGCGGCAACGGGGCCGTCGTGGCATCCTGCCCGTCACGGCTCTGGCCCTGGACTGTCGTGGGATCCTCGCCCTGGACTGTCTTGACGTCTTGCTCTTCACGGTCCTCGCCCAGCAGCTCGCGAACCGCCGGGCGGGGCCCAGTGGGCCGGAGCATCGTGCTGGCCGGGCGAGGCCGGACCTTGATCGGCCACCAGAACCAGCGCCCGAGGAGCGCGGCGATGGACGGTGTCATGAACGACCGCACGATCAGGGTGTCGAACATCAGCCCAAGACCGATGGTGGTACCGACCTGACCGATGATCCGCAGGTCGCTGACCACCATGGATGCCATGGTGAACGCGAACACCAGACCGGCGGACGTCACCACCTTGCCGGTGCCGCCCATGGCACGGATGATGCCGGTTTTCAGCCCGGCGTGGATTTCCTCTTTGAACCGAGAGACCAGCAACAGGTTGTAGTCCGACCCCACCGCTAAAAGCACGATCACCGACATCGCCAGCACCATCCAGTGCATCCTCACCGACTTGGCGCGCCTCCTGATAGCGGCCGAAGAAGAAGATTCCGTAGTCCGTTCCGGCCGCAATGCCAAGGGATACCAGCAGATTGACAGCGAAAGTGGAGAGTCCGATAAGTTGGTGATATCCAAGAAACGCGACAATTCCTCTGGCCGCCGTCAGTTCGATGCCAACCATGACGAGCAGCAGAACCACCGTGATGACGGAACGGTACACGAGTAGCAGCATGGTGAAAATCACCAAGAGCGTTACGACAGTGATTTTGACGAGGGTGCTGTCGCCACTGTGGTGCATGTCCGCGACCAGCGCCGCTGGGCCGGTCACATAGGTCGTCACCCCTTTTGGCGGCGGTGTCCGGTTCACAATATTTCGGACCGACTTTATCGATTCGTCTCCCAAGGTCGTCCCTTGGTTGCCGGCGAGGTTTAGCTGAACGTATACGCATTTGCCGTCGGGGCTTTCTGCGCCCGGAGCGGTGAGCGGATCCCCCCAGAAATCCTGCACATGTTGCACATGCGTCTGATCGTCCTTGAGCTGCCTGATCAAGCTGTTGTAGTACCGGTGGGCATCGTCGCCGAGTTTCTGCTGGCCTTCCAAGACGATCATTGCGAAACTGTCGGAATCCGATTCCTTGAATTTCTGGCCCATGCGCTCCATCGCCACGACCGACGGCGCATCTTTGGGGCTCAGTGAAACCTGGCGTTGCGCCGCGACCTCCTCCAGCGATGGAATGCAGGTGCTCACCAAGAAAACAATCGCCACCCACGCCAGGATGATGGGAACCGCCAGCCGATGGATCGTGCTCGGCACGAACGGCGGTTTGGCGTGTTCGCTGCCCCTCTGGTCGCTAATCATGCGCCCTTCAGAACGCAGTAAGTGAAGGCGTTCACTTCATGGGTAACTTTTTCGGCTTTGACCACACCGTCCACCACGATGCGGCAGCCGATGCTGTTGCTATTTCCTTGCGCCACAATGTTTCCCATGACCGCAGGCGACGTCGTGGTGAAGTTCAACGACCAGGGCAACTGCGCTCCATCAACCCGCTTCGGATCGGCGTCGACGTCGAAATAGCTGATGTCCGCCACGGTGCCAGGGGGCCCGAAGACCTCGTATGTCAGTTGCTTGGGGTTGAAGGGCTTACTCTTGTCGGTCGCGCTGTCCGAATACGAAGGGCGCTTCTCAGAGCCGAAAATGCCGTGAATGCGCCACACCGTGAACCCCCCGAGGCCGACGACCATCACTATCACGAGCGGAATCCAGGACCGCTGCAGAACCCTGAAAATCGAAGTCCCCTTCACCTGTTGCCGTCTTTCTGGTCGGCGACATCTCAACTACTCGAAGATATTCACCGACCGATCGGCGAGCCACGCCACCCGTCGGCACATCGAACGCGGCGGGGCGTCTCAGGGTGCCTGCGTCACAGCCACCTCGACCGAGCGACGGCGGCGAGGAGACACCACCGAACCTTGACGAGTAAACCATGCCGTTCGCCCGGATTGTTGACTCCTTTCCAACAGCGCTTCAGCGCACCACGGGCGCGTGCGACTGTAACGCATGTCACATGCGTAAACGGACGCTACCGGGTTCTAAGCCCGCCCGCAATGCGCTGACGTGCGCTATTCTCGCGCGGTGCCGCAGCTTACGTTCCAGCGCGCCCGTAGCGAGGACAAGAAACGCCAACGCGCGGCAGCGCTGGTAGAGGCCGCACGCGCGCTGGCGCTGGAGTCCGGTGTCGCGTCGGTGACCATGACCGACGTCGCCAGCCGTGCCGGCGTGCACTATTCCGCGGTGCGGCGCTACTTCACCTCCCACAAAGAGGTGCTGCTGCATCTGGCCGCTGAAGGATGGGTGCGCTGGTCGAACACGGTGCGCGACAAGCTGGGTGAGCCCGGCCCGATGTCGCCGTCACGGGTCGCCGAGGCATTAGCTGCCGGTCTGGCCGCGGACCCGCTGTTCTGCGACCTTCTCGCCAACCTGCATCTTCACCTCGAACACGAAGTGGAAATCGACAGGGTTCTTGAGGTCAAGCAGATCAGCACCGCTGCGGTGACGTCGCTCGCCGATGCGATCGAGGATGCGTTGCCAGGGCTGGGACGCGCGGGCGCATACGACGTCATCCTCGCCGCTTACTCTTTGGCGGCGCCGTTGTGGCAGGTTGCAAACCCGCCGAAAAAGCTCGCCGACGCCTATGCGGAGGCAAAGGCCACCGACTTGCCGCCGGACTGGAACATCGACTTCACATCCGCGCTGACGCGGTTGATCACTGCCACCTGCGTTGGGCTGATGGCCGAGCCGCGGGGGTCAAATCGCGGCTGATCGCCCGCGACTGCGACCTACCAGTTCCACACCGACATGTCGTTGGCTGGGTAGTTCTGGCAGTTCTCGGTTTCCTTGGCGACGACGCCCTTGTTGTTCCAGAAGATCTTCATGTGGTTGGGCCAGGCCAACCACAGGCCATCGGCTTGGGGTGCATAAAAGTTAGCGGAATAACCCCTGCGATCCGCCGGCGACAACGCGTAGAACCAGTGCGCCTTGTCTTGGGTGGCCTGCTGAACGTTCGGGTGATTGTCGTAATCCGTCATGTACCGCTGGTAGTACACCGGCTCGAAATCCCGTGCGGCGGCTAACAACTGCTCCGCGGTGCAGGTCGTCGAGATCATTCTCCGGGGTATCGGGAAGTCGTCGGTGGAATCGTTGGATGTGCAGGCAGCGCACGGGCCCAACGGATCGGCCACGGCGACCCGGGGGAAGGCAGTGGCGGCGGCACCGAGGGCGAGCACCGCGACACCGACGCGGACGACGGTGCTCAGACGAGAAAGACGCATGCGGTCACTATAACGCTCCGGTTAAGGTCACGCCCACCCCCTTGGAAGCTTGGCTAATTAACGGGCGTGATCTCGAGGCCGACGTGAACTTTGTCGATTCCGCCCCGCACGATCGAGTGCGCGTAGAACCACCAGGCGTGATACCAGTATCGCTTGAGGACGGCGTTGTAGACCCGCCGGGTCTCCGACTTCGGCAGCACCCGGGCGACGCCCTCGACCTCCTCGCTCTTCGGTTTGCCCAATGCCGCGCTCTTGGCGATCGTCACCCGAGGGGTGTTTTTAATCCGTTTGGTTTTCCAGGACCCGTCGTCGGTGATGACCAGGAGCTTGTCGCCGTCGGGCACACCCCAGATCGCTGTCGGCTTGGGACGGCCGTCCTTGGTGAAGGTCGTCAGCAGCAGGTACTTGGACTTGATGACGTCCTGAAACGTAAGAGCCACGCTTTCTTTATATCCGGCCGCTGCGGTCGTGGCAGCGCGTGATCAGTCGTTGGCAAGCTCGCGGCGCTCGATCAGGTCGCCCAGACCGTTCACACCGAGCCGCTCCCGGAATGCCTGCGCCGTATAGCCGGTGGCCGTCGCGTCGGTCCGGGCCCGCACGGTCGCCGACCGCGGCAGGTTGAACAACACACCGATTTCGCCGAAGTAGTCGCCGGGCCGGGCTACCTTCACCAATTCCTCACCGCCGTCAGCTAATTCGCGCACAATGTCGAACTCACCCTCGGAAACGACGTAGATCAGCTCGCCCATCGTGCACTGCTCGAAGAGCACCTCGCCGGCGTTGAGGTGGACCGTTTCGGGCGGCCGGTTCGTCGACGAGAGCGCGGGTATCAGCTCGACGACACGATCGGCCAACGGCAGCATCCGGCTGTCGTGGGTGGCGACCACCACCACACGTTCACCCTGGGCCAGCGAGCGGATCAGCCGCAGCACCTCCTCCACCTGGATGAAGTCGAGGTGGGCGGTCGGTTCGTCGGCGAGGATCAAGGCGGGATCCAACGCGATCGCGCGAGCGACGGCGACGCGTTGTGTCCGCCGCTGAGGTCACCCGGCCGATGTTTCAGACGGTCTTCGAGACCGACCCGCGTCAGCAGCTCCTCGGCACGCTGGCGCGCCGACGAACGTGACCGTCCGGCCGCGCGCAACGGAACCATCACGTTCTCAAGGGCGGTAAGGCTCGGCACGAGGTCGAATGCCTGGAACACGATGCCGACCTCGTCGCGTCGGTACTTCGTCAACGCGCCACTGTTGAGGGCCGTGATGTCGACGCCGTCGAACGTGATGGACCCCGACTTGGGCCGCAGAATGCCGCCGAGGCAGGACAACAACGTCGTCTTCCCACAGCCGCTGGGGCCGAGCAGGATCACCAGCGATCCGGCCGGCACGTCGAGGCTCATGCCGTTGATCGGCCGGACCGCGTAGCCACCGCTGGAGTATTCGACGACGAGGTCGGCAATGCGCAGATCGCCCACCGCTCAAGGACCTCCGAACGCGAGCGCGGGGTCGACCGCCACTGCGCGCCGCAGCCCGGCGATGCTGGCCAGGAGGCCGATTGCAACTGCGATCGCTGGTAGCACGACATAGGCATGCATCGGCACCACGACGATCATCGGGAACAACGGTGCCAATAGTTGCGCAAGGGCGACACCTACCACCGCGGCAAGCAGCGCGACAATGATCGCCTGCAGTGCGAGCCCAGCCAGAACCGACCGCGTAGGGACTCCGATCGCCTTGAACACCGCGAAGTCGCGCATGCGCTCGAGCGCGGAAAGGTACACCACTGACCCGACGATCAGCACAGCAATGATCCACAGCAGGACAGCCACGAACGTGATCGCACTGGCCGCGACCTTCTCTGGTCGCAGGAGGTCGTTGACACCGGCTGCGCGATCAAGGATTTGGTAACTGTCGGGAAGTTGTTGGGGTGTGCCGACGATCCCGATCGACGTGACCATCGGCTGCCCGTTGTACGCCAACTGCTGTAGGCCCTCGGTGGTCAGGAAGAGGTTGGGCGTCTTCGCCAGCGCGGTGGAATTGGGCACAATGCGACGACGCGCAATGTGTGTGCACCGACCTGCAGATCGTCACCAAGGTGGCGGCCCAGCGTGCTCGATACCGCAAACCTCGTCCGGCGCCGTCGGTGCTTCTCCTTGCGAGACAACCGGCATGCCGGGTCCGCGCTCCGGCGCGCCGAAGGCCGTGGTGGTTCGTGTCGCCGAACCTTCTCTGATCACCATCGCGGCGGTGGCCAGTGGGGCCACGGCAATGACGCCGGGCTCGCCGGCCACCCGGGCTAGGTCAAGTTGCGCGAATGGTGTCGAGCCCAGAAACGGTCCGGCCGCACCGGTTTTGACGACGAACTTGTCGACGCCAAGGGAGTCGACGGTCCGCTGAGCCTCCACCCGAAAGCCGTTGGCAAGGCCGGTCAGAACGAGCGTCATCGCGAAGATCAATCCGGTGCTGACGATCGCGACGACGAGGCGCCGCCTTCGCCATTGCATGTCACGCAGGGCCGCGGACAGCATCACGGCATCGCTTCGGCCCAGGCGATGTGCCCTTCGAAGCCAAGCGATGTCGCCATGTTGCGGTAGCGGTTCACGAAGTCCAGGTACTTAACACCTTCACCGCGTGCTCGCGCTAACAGCGCGCGTAACCGCAGCAGCCAGATGTCCCGCAAAGTCGTATCGTCGTCGGTCGGCGTTGCTGCCAACCGCTCGATCGCGGCCTCGGCTTCCACGACGTCACTCTCGGTGCCGCGTTCGAGCAGCGTCTCCACCAGCACACCCGTAGCTGGAATGCCCCACTCCCGCGAACGTTGTTCGCGCAGCAGATGGTCGACGCCGGCGCGCATCACCGGTATGGCGCCATCGCGGTCTCCCCGACGGGCCCTCTCACGCGCCACGTAGACGTCGTCGAACAACCCCGTCGCCTGCCTGTCCGAGGCCTGAGTGTCGACAGCAACCGGCGAACCGCACCCGTGGCAGAACCGCTCGTCCTTGCGGAGTTCAGTCCCGCACGTGCGGCATCCCGTTGTGGCCGTCATCCGACCCTCCGCCGCTCGACCCCCGAAATACCCCGATCTCCCAGGATAGGGCGCTCTGCGGCTGATTGTGGGATTGTTGGCAGAGTTGCTGATCGGCTCGGGTTCCGGCGATTCAGTCTGTTGCGCCATGAATCTCGGCCGCCGGGGCTGCCGAATCCGACCTACGCCGTCTCCCCGGACGGTCCGTCAATCGGCACCCGTGCACCGGTCCGCGGGGTTACCCCGTCCCAGCCTTCTACCTGGGCTTGAGCCCACCGCGCCCAGCGTTGCGCAGCGGCGGCCTGCTCTTGATGAAATCGGGCAATGAGCATGGTCACTGGCAAGCGCTCCGGATAGGGGCCGCCGGAGCGCTGATATTCGCCGATGCGATCGGTCAGGTATTGCACTCGTGCGTCGGCCATAACCAGGATTGCAGCGATGTTTTCGCGCAGGGTGTCCAGGTCGGCGTGGTCGGCGAATGCGACCTTCAGCAGCGCCTCGAACTCGACGATGGGCGGCGCCCCTGGGATAGCAAGCCACTCTTGCAGCGCCAAGCGCCCAGCCGCGGTGGCCGCGTAGGTCGTGGCGCGCCGGCGGCCGGTGTGTGCCACCGTCGCGGTGGCCAACCCGGCCGTCACCAGCTTCTTTGGCTCCTCGTAGATGACGCTCTCGGCGCGCGGCCAGATGTCGCGCAAGCTGCGCTCCATCTGCTTGGCCAGCTGATATGTCGTCATCGGCTCAACCACGAGCAGCGCGAGCACCGCGTAAGAGGTCGTTGTCAAACCGTCCATCGCACCTCCGGTTGCCAATACTCCGTTCCGGAGCATAATAGACCGCACATACTCCGAAACAGAGGATTGACGAATGCCGGTTTTCAGCGGGGTCTCCCACATCTCTTTCTCCGTTCGCGACGCCGAAGCCAGCGCGCAATGGTGGGCGAGGCTGCTCGACCTCACCGAGATCGATCGCGTCCACGGCGACGGCTGGCGCGGCATCCTGCTGCTGCATCCGCCGTCGCGGACCATCATCGAGTTTCAGCAGCATGACGCCAACGGGGGCGAAGCCTTCGACCCGCGACGCACCGGGTTCGACCACATGGAGTTCAAAGTCGACAAGCGGTCCGACCTCGACGAGTGGCTTGCGCGATTCGAGCAGCTCGGCGTGACCCACTCGCCGATCGCCGATCGCGAATACGGCGGAGTCTTGACGTTCAAAGACCCAGACGGCATCCAGTTCGAGATGTTCTTCAAGGCCGACCACCCGTAACGTGCTCCGGCGATCGATGTAGTTTGCGTCGGCCTCGGCCTAAGGTGTGGTCATAGGGGGTAAGGACGGGTGCAGATGAATACCGACGACGAGTCCGTCACAACTCTGGAAGACCTCAGGGGCGATCTGGCGCTTCGCTACAAGCGGACGGCTACCGGCGGGGCCTCGGTCGACGGCGCGATCGTCGAGGCCGACATGGCGGCCCTCGACCGCGACGGCTACGTCATTTGGGAGAACCTGCTCAGTGCCGAGGACTGCGCGCAGATCCGCGACGTTGTGCGTCCGTGGCTGGGGCACACCGGCCGCAACTCGTTCGAGGGCCGTC
>JAFAID010000356.1 GCA_019236925.1 Mycobacterium sp.
TGCGCAGCGATGGTCCCCGGATTCACCGGCAGCACCGAGGTCCGGCTTCCGCTGGAGTGCACGTACGACTTCGAGGTGACGGCCGCCAAGTATCTGCACGCGCTGCGTGACGGCCTGGTGCCATTGCAGTTCCTGTTCAGCGGAACGGTTTTCATGGCAGGTCAGCGCGGGTTCTCGGTGCAGCAAGTACCGTGGGACTGCGAGGAGCGCTACGACATGCCAGTGTCGGTGTGGCGCGACCTGATCCAGCGGCACTACCCCAGCAGCGGATGGGTACGACTCGGCCACGACACGGTGACGGCGCTGAATGCCTACAAATCGGCGCGCGGACTCTTGGGCCTTGACGACGCGGTCAATGAATTGCTGGCCGCGGCTCGCGAGGAGGTCCGTTGAGCGCGAATTGGGACCGGGCCCGCACTATCGCCGACGCCGTGCTCTACGAGGGCTACCTGCTGTACCCATACCGCGCATCCTCGAGCAAGAACCAAACTCGCTGGCAATTCGGGGTTTTAGGGCCGCCCGGCGCGGCTGACGCGGGCATCGGCGAGGATGACAGCCTGTCGGCGCAGTTCCTCGTCGACGGCGCGACTGGCATCAAGCTGGTCGTGCGGTTCCTGCAATTGCAGCACCGTGCCGCCGAGCGCGACACCGGCCACGGACGTTACCAGCCGGTCGACGAACTGACCACGCCGTCCGGGTCATGGCTCAGTTGGGACGAGGCCGTCGAGGTCGAATTGCCGTTCGGCCCTTTCGACTTCGCCGACTTAGCCGGGCCGTCGACGTTACCGGTGACGGCGCCGTCGGGCAGCGAGGTCGAAGAGGTCGACGGCGGCAGGCTGGTGCGAACCAGAGAAAGCATCTGCGGCGAGCTGACCGTCGGCGTCGAACGTGTCGACCGAGTGGACCGCGTCACCGTCACAGTTCGCAATATCGCGCCAAGCATCTCCGATCCCGGGGAGGACTGGGCCATCGCCACATCGATGATCGGCACCCACGTCATTGCGGAAGTCGTTGGTGGTGAGTTCATTTCGCTACTGGATCCACCGGATCGCGCGGCGCATGCGGCTGCGGACTGCCGCCAGCACCGCTGCTTCCCGGTGCTGGCCGGACCGCCCGATGAAGCCGACCTGCTGCTGGTGTCGCCGATCATTCTCTACGACCACCCCGAGATCGCGGAGCAGAGTGAGGGTGCGCTCTACGATTCCACCGAGATCGATGAAATCCTGACCCTGCGGGTCATGACCATGACCGACGACGAGAAGGCGCAGGCCCGGGCCACTGATCCGCTGGCCGCGCAGATCATCGACCGCTGCGATGCGATGTCACCCGAGGCGATGCAGCGCCTGCACGGCGTCTTGCGGGATCCCCACCTGGGCGAGCCGACCGGCGAGCCGGGTCTGATCCCGGAGATACCCGACGGCGTGCAGTGGTGGGACCCGCTGGCCGACAACGCTGTTCGCCCGGATATCGACGCGGTCCTGGTGAACGGTGTGCGGGTGGCGCGGGGCAGTCGGGTGCGCTTGCATCCAGGCCGCCGCGCCGACGCGCAAGACCTGTTTTTCTCCGGCAAGACCGCTCGGGTGACCTCGGTCCACGAGGACGTCGACGGCAACCAGCACGTCGGCGTCGTCGTCGACGACGATCCGGCCGCCGACCTGCACGAGTGGTACGGCCGCTACCTGTACTTCGCACCCGCCGAAGTCGAACCGCTCGAAACCACTACCACGGAAAGGAATTCGACATGGAGATCGTAGGGTGGGTGTTCATCGGCATCCTTGCACTGATGTTGTTCTCCGCAGTGGTGCTTGGCCTGGTGTCCCTTCCAGATGCAAGGCGCTACTTGAAGATGCGACACATGTAGCGGATTCGACTGCGGCGGTATGGCCTCTCGCATCCTGATAGCCGGTATCGGCAACATCTTCCTCGGCGACGACGGTTTCGGTTCCGAGGTGATGCGGCACGTCTGTGGCCGGGTCAACGGCTCGGACGGGGTGCACGCCACCGACTACGGCATCGGCGGTATGCATCTGGCCTACGACCTGCTCGAGGACTGGGACGCGCTGGTGCTCGTCGACGCAATCCCGAGCCGCGGCTCGCCAGGGACGGTGCACGTGTTCGAGGCTGACCATGGATCGCCGGATGCCCCGGCGGGCCTGGACGCCCACGGCATGGATCCCGCGACGGTGTTCGCGAGTCTTCGCGCACTCGGTGGGACCGCCCCGCGCACCTTCGTGGTGGGTTGTGAGGTCGCCGACGTCGCCGACGGAATGGGGTTGAGCGAGCCGGTCCAAGCGGCGGTCCCGGAAGCGGTGCGAGCGGTCGAAGCGGCAGTAACGATGTTGCGCGCCGAGGACGAAGCGCGCATGGGAGAGGTTTGACAAATGTGTCTGGGGATTCCCGGCCAAGTGGTGCGGATGCTCGACGGCTACAACGACCAAGTCGCGCTGGTCGATGTCGTCGGTGAGCAGCGCAAGGTCAACGTCGGCATGCTGCCCGAGGAGACGTTCTCGCCGGGCGACTGGGTGATCATCCACATGGGCTTCGTGGTGGAGAAGACCGACAAGGCCGGCGCGGAGGAGGCGATGGCCGGTCTGAAGTTGATGGGCTCCGGGGTCAGCGAACCGGAGGGCACCGTCTGACGATCTGCTGATCTAGATTTGCCAATCATCATCTAACTGGCCCGAAGAAACGTAGCCTTCGTGCCAGCTGGCAAATGCCATGCTCACTCTCGTTCGGCTGAGGTGATGGCAATGAGTACAGACACGGCGGATCCGGCGAGCCCGGCGAAAACGGATATCCCCCACGAAGTGGTGGTCAAATGTCCGGCCACTGGACAACTCGTCGGCAGCGTCCCGGTGGCGACGTCGGTTGAGGTTGAGGCGGTGGCAGCCCGGCTGCGGGCGGCGCAGCCGGGCTGGCAGCAGATGGGTGTCGACGGCCGCGCACGATGGCTGGGCAAGTGGCGCGACTGGCTGCTCGACCACACCGATGAGCTGCTGACGGTGCTCCAGCTGGAAACGGGCAAGTCCTGGGGCGACACCTGCGTAGAGATCGCCGGTGTCCAGATCATCAACTACTGGATCGATAAGGCCGGCGAATTCCTCGCCGATGAGACGGTTCGCCCGTACGGCGCAGCCAACGCAGCGAAGAAGCTGACCATTGGCTACGAGCCCTACCCGCTCGTCGGCGTGATCACGCCGTGGAACGGCCCGCTATCGGTGCCGTTGCTCGACATTCCTGCTGCGTTGATGGCCGGCTGCGCCGTGCTTTCCAAGCCGTCAGAGTTCACCCCGCTGGTGTGGAAGATCGCGGTCGACGGCTGGAAGGAGATCGGTGCCCCCGACGTACTCGATGCGGTGTTCGGGTTCGGCCCAACCGGGGCCGCCTTGGTGGATCTCGTCGACTACGTGATGTTTACCGGCTCGGTCAATACGGGGCGCCGGATCGCCGTCGCGGCCGCGCAGCGACTGATCCCATGCAGTCTGGAGCTCGGGGGCAAAGACGCGATGATCGTCTGCGCGGACGCGGATCTCGATCGGGCCGCCGATGGCGCCGTATGGGGAGCATTCGCCTACACCGGCCAAGTCTGCATATCGGTAGAGCGGGTCTACGTCGAGGAACCGGTGTACGACGAGTTCGTCAGCAAGCTGGTGGCCAAAACCAAGCAACTGCGTCAAGGCATGGATGGCGGGCATGACTATTCCTGCGACGTCGGGTCGATGACCACCGAGCAGCAACTCGCCGTTGTTTCCAGCCACGTCGACGAGGCCGTCAGTAAGGGCGCGAGAGTCCTAGTCGGAGGCAAGCCGGGCGATCCCACGGGACTGTTCTACGAGCCGACCGTGCTGGTCGACGTCGACCACAGCATGAAGTGCATGCGGGAGGAGACCTTCGGCCCGACCTTGCCGGTGATGAAGGTCCACAATGTTGCCGAGGCGATCGAGAAGGCGAACGACTCTGGGTTGGGGTTGTCCGGCAGCGTGTGGACGCGGGACAAGAACAAGGCGATGGCATTGGCGCGCAGGATGAACACCGGAACGGTGAACATCAACAACGTCATCGCCAATGTCCTGCAGTTCCCGGTCCCGATGGAAGGCTGGAACGACTCGGGCGTCGGCTCCCGCTCCGGCGGGGCCGCCGGCATCCGCAAATTCTGTCGCACGAAAAGTATTGTGGCCGAGCGGGTTACGATGAAAAAAGAACCTCTCTGGTATCCGTATAGCAGCAAGAAGGGCAAGCTGCTGGGGGCCATGGTCCGGATGATGTCGGCCAGGGACTGGGGTCGACGAATCGGACGGTGACGCCGGGTCACAACCACCACGACGCGGCGGCGTCTAGGTGGCGACGCGTACGGTAACGGGCCAGGCTGTCGTCGCCATCCTCGATTGCCTCGATGATTCGCAGGTGAGCCCGCTGCACGTCGGCCAGGTCGCTGCGGCTCGGGATCGGCTGTTCGGTACTGGCCCAGTGCCGGCGGAACACCTCGACGAGGATCCGTAAGAATAAGTCCAGCACGGCATTACCGGCCAGCTGGGCCAATCCGGTGTGGAACAAAAACTCCTCCATGCCGGCCTTGCGCATATCGCTGCCGGCTTCCTCGATGATCGTCCGATGTCTGTCGAGGAAAGCACGCACCTCCGTGGCGTCGCGGCGTTTGACGACCTTTGCGACGTTGTCGATCTCGATGGCGTCGCGTACCAGCCGTAGATCTTCCCCACGGGGCTTGCGGTATTGCAGATACAGCGCGATGGTGTCGATGCTGGCCTGCGCCTGCGGCTCTGCCACCACCAGCCCGCCGCCGGGTCCGCGACGCATTGTCGCGACGGCATGGTATTCCAGCAGCCGCACCGCTTCTCGAAGCACCGACCGGCTGACCCGATACCGTTCCAGCAGCGCGACTTCGGTCCCGAAGACCTCCCCTATCTGACGGCCACTGGTGGCGATATCGTCCCGGATGGCGGTCGCCAAAACCTCGGCGAGCTTGCCCGGCGGGCCGGCGCGGTGCAATGGGCGCCGGGCGCGCGCCCGGCCCGCAGGCTGATGGTCTTGCAGCCATGCCGTCACCGATTCCGCATGTTGCTCGCTCAGCGTCTTGGCCCGCGCCGAGTCGCCCGCGGTGACCGCGGCGACGATCTCGGCGTGTTCATGGTGCCTGCGGTCGATCGCCTCGAGGGCATCGCTGGCGGACTCCAGCCGCGAACCTTCGGCATACCGAACGGTCAGTCGCATCAGGATGTCGATAAAGAGCTGCAGCACCGGGTTTTTGGACTGCTCGGCCAGTGCCGAGTGGAACTCGTCGCGCGGCGCCGACGGGCCCGGCGTGCGGTTCTCCTCGGCGCGCAGCACAGCGCGCAGCCGATCGATGCCCGCTTCATCGATCTGCTCTGCGGCCAGCGATGCCGCCAACGGCTCCAGCAATAGCCGCGCATCGAGCAGGTCATCGATCGTGGTGCCCAGGTACTCCAAATAGATGATGATGGCGTGAGTCGCCGGTGCGGCGTCGGGCTCGCAGACGAGCAGACCGCCGTTGGGCCCGCGACGCATGCGCGCGACTCGGTGATGCTCCACAAGCCGGACGGCTTCCCGCAGCACTGATCTGCTCACCCGATAGCGCTCTTGCAGCGACTGCTCGGAACCGAGCGAGTGGCCGATCGGCCAGCCGCGCCGAATGATGTCAGCCTCGATGCGACGTGCGATCTGCGAAGCCCGTTTATCGGACCGGTGCTCTGCGTCAGTACCGGCCACGACATGCTGACGACCTTCAGGACTCAATTGCACACTCGCACAGGGGTACTCAACATGTCAGCAGCATGCATCCGGCGATCGGACCACCGCCCACCGCAGCCACCGCGACCTCAGGGCGTCGCTGCACCTGTCGCTCCCCCGCCTCGCCGCGCAGTTGCAGGCAGGTCTCGTGTAGCAGCCAGTAGCCGTGCATCCGGCCCGCCGAGAGCTGACCGCCGTAGGTGTTCAGCGGCAGCGTGCCGTCCAGTGCGATCCGCTCGGCTCCCTCGACGAATGGACCGGCCTCGCCATCGCCGCAGGTGCCCAGAGCTTCCAGCCAGGCGAAGGTGAGGAAGGTGAACCCGTCGTAGAGCTCCGCGAGGTTCAGGTCGGCAGGCGTCAGGTCGGTCCGCGACCACATCTGCGCAGCCGCATCCGCCGACGCCATCTTGGGATAGTCCGCGCGGTGAAACCAGCCGCCGGCCCCGTCGGAGCCGCCGACCGCCTCCACCTTCACCGCCCGATGCGGACAGTCCTTGGCGTAGTCGGCAGCCGATACCACCACCCCGATCGACCCGTCGATCGGGACGTCGCAATCCAACAGACCGAACGGTGTGGACACCATGCGCGCGCCCAGATAGTCGGCCATCGTCATCGGATCCCGGTACACCGCAAGGGGGTTCAGCGCCGCATTATGCCTGCTGTTGATCGCGAGCCAGCCCAACTGCTCTTTGGTGGTCCCGTACAACTCCATGTGCCGGCGACAGTTCAAAGCCAGCCAGTTCGCCGCGGAATACGCCTGAGCGGCAACGAGATCGTTGACATCGTCCATCGGGCCGACCGCGGGAGGCGTTTCACCTTCAGGCGTCTCGAACATCCGCGCCAGCGGTGGAGCGGGAGCGTTCTCGTCCTGCTTCACCGGGACCGTGCCACCCAGCATCTGGATCGTCCGGTAGATGACCACGTGCCGCGCGTGGCCCTCGGACACCGCCCGGCATGCCGATATCACCGGATTCAGCAGGCCACCGGTGCCGAATCCCGACCCGCAATCGGCCGCTTCGATGTGCAGCGCGGCATTGACCTCGGCGGCGGGGGTATCGCCGAGGGTGGCAATGCCGTCGATGTCAGCAGCGGTCAGGCCGGCGTCGTCGATAGCGGCGCGGACCGCTTCCATGGTGAGCTCCAGTCCGGGAATGCCGGTGCGACGGCCGATCCGCGAGATGCCGATGCCGGAAATGATCGCGTCTTTTTCGAAGTAGCTCATCTGCGCCGTCCGTTAGACCAACCCGCTGCACAACAACCCAAGAAAATAGAGTGTACTGTATTGCTGGTGTCGACCGAGGCGACGTCCCAGCTGCGCATCGCGCACTGCGACAATTGCGAACACTGGGTGCATCCCGCGGCCGGTGAATGCAGCGACTGCGGCGGTCCGCTGGTCGCCCGGCCGGTGTCGGGTCACGGCACCGTGTTCACCTACACGATCAACTATCACGCCTTCAACCCGGAGCTCCCGACCCCGTACGTCATCGCCCTCGTCGAGCTCGCCGAGCAGAGCGGATTACGGGTAGCGGCGAATATCGTTGACTGTGAACCCGATTCGGTGACATGCGGCATGCGCGTCGAGGCACTGCCGGAACCCGGCCCCGGCGGCGCACCCCGTTTCGCGCCTGCTAGTTGATCAGCGGGTCGCGCGGCATGCCCAGTATCCGCTCGGCGATCTGATTGCGGGTCACCTCGGACGTGCCGCCGGCGATCGCCATGCCCCGTGCGCCCATTACCAGCCGGCCGGACAGCGCACCGGGCCCGTCGAGCACCGCGACTTCGGGCCCAAGCAGCGCCGACATGATCGCCGCGCCCTCGACCATGTGCTCGGCCAACTTCAGCTTGGTGATGTTGCCTTCCGGACCCGGGCCCGCGCCTTCGACGCTGCGCGCGACGCGGCGCAAGTTCAGCAGTCGCAGCGCATTCTCCTCGGCGAGGTATGACCCTACCCGAATTCGCCCGCCCTCCAATCGATCCGGATGGTCCTGGGCCAGCTGAACCAGCTGCGCGGCCAAACCCTCGTAGAAAGACCCGCTGCCGCCGATGCTGACCCGCTCGTTGCCCAACGTTGCCCTCGCGACGGTCCAGCCCGAATTGGGCGGCCCCACAACGTCCTCGTCGGGCACGAACAAGTCGTTGAAAAACACCTCGTTGAAATCCGAGCCGCCGGTCATCTGCCGCAGCGGCCGAACCTCGACCTCGGGGGCCTTCATGTCGACGATCACCGTGGTGATGCCGGCATGTTTGGGCGCCTCGGGATCGGTGCGCACCGTGGCCAGGCCGCGAGCGCAGTAGTGAGCCCCGCTGGTCCACACCTTCTGCCCGTTGATCTTCCAGCCACCATCCACCCGGGTGGCCTTGGTCTTGATGGACGCCGCGTCCGAGCCGGCGTCGGGCTCGGAGAACAGCTGGCACCAGACCTCGTCTTTGCGGAGCGCCTTCTCGACGAATCGTTCTATCTGCCAGGGTGTTCCGTGCTGAATCAGGGTCAGGATCACCCAACTGGTGATTCCGTAGTCCGGGCGCTTGATGCCTGCGGCGCGGAACTCCTCCTCGATGACCAACTGCTCCACCGCGTCGGCAGCCAGGCCCCACGGCTTGGGCCAGTGCGGCATCACATAGCCCGTCTCGATCAGCTTGTCGCACTGCCCCTGCTTGTCCAGCGCGGCGATCTCGGCGACGTCGGCGTGAATCCTGGTGCGTAGCTCCTCTGCCTCGGGCGGCAGGTCCAGGCTGTTCTCTCGAGCGGTACCGGCGGCGGTGTGCTCGAACACGTCGCGGGCCGGCGCGTCGCCGCCGAACAGTGCCGTGGTCACCAGCGCTCGGCGCAGGTGCAGATGCGCATCGTGCTCCCAGGTAAAGCCGATACCGCCATGCACCTGGATGTTCAGCTCCGAGTTGCGCGCATACGCCGGAAACGCCAGCGCCGCAGCTGACGCTGCCGCCAGCCGGAACTGCGCCTCGTCTTCTGATGAGTCCTCTGCTGCCGCGCGGGAGGCGTCCCACACCGCCGCGATCGCCGACTCGGCGGCAACGGCCATGTTCGCGCAATGATGCTTGACCGCCTGGAACGTGGCGATGGTGCGGCCAAACTGCTGGCGCACCTTGGCGTAGTCGACGGCCGCCTCGACGCAGTCGGCCGCCCCACCGACCGCTTCGGCAGCCAGCAGTGTTCGGGCGCGGGCCAGTGCCGATTCCCGCGCTCCCGGCAGAATGTCGTCGGCGGTGACACGCACGTTCTGCAGCCGGACCCGTCCGGAGCGCCGGGTCGGATCCAGGTTCTCCGGCACCTCGACCGACACGCCTTCGCGGCCGCGGTCCACCACCAGCACGTCGTCACCGGCTGCGATCAACAGCAGGTCGCCCAGGCCCGCTCCCAACACCAGTCCGGCGTCGCCGTCGGCCACGCCGTCGTTGACCGCTACATCGCCGTCCAAGCCGATGCCCGCGACGACGGTTCCGTCGATCAGCCCCGGCAGCAGCCGCGACTTCTGCTCGGCGGTAGCGTCTTTGGCGATCACCGCCGACGCGATGACGGTCGGCACGAACGGCCCCGGCGCCACTGCGCGACCGAGTTCGTCTATGACGACCACGAGCTCGGGCAGCCCGTAGCCCGAGCCGCCGTGTTGCTCATCGATGTGCAGACCCAGCCAGCCGAGTTCGACGATGCCCTGCCAGAACGGCGGTCGCGCCTCCTCGGGCGCGTCAAGCAGGGACCGCGCCGCCGATCGCGCCTTCTGCGAAGTCAGGAACGAGCGGGCGACCTCGGCGAGTTCGCGATGGTCGTCGGTCAGTGCGATACCCATTCGAGGGCCTCCCTGTTGGACGCAATGGGCCGGTGAGAAAGAGTGTACTTAAATGCGCGCGCCTCCCAACCGGGTGGTCGGCCCGCGACGACGGCTATCGCGTCACTTGGGCGCGAACCGCTGTCCGGCGTCGAGCCGCAGGCACTGGCCGTTCAGCATCGGGTTGTCCACGATGGCCGCGACCAGCTTGGCGTACTCCTCCGGACGGCCCAGCCGCTTCGGGAACGCCGCGTCTTTGGTCAGCGCGGTGGCGTATTCGTCCGGAATCCCCTTGGTCAACCCCGTCGCGAACAAGCTTGGCGCGATGGCCAATACGCGGATACCAAGCGACCCGAGGTCGCGTGCCATGGTCAGGCACATGCCGGCGATGCCGGCTTTGGCGGCGGTGTAGGCAACCTGGCCGATCTGGCCCTCGAACGCCGCGATCGAGGCGGTGTTGATGATGACGCCGCGCTCTTCGTCTTCCGGTTCGTTCTTGCTCATGTGGCTGGCCGCGAGCCGGCTGATGTTGAACGACGCGATGAGGTTGAGATCGATCACCGACTGAAAGGACTCGAGATCGTGCGGACCGGATTTCGACATCGTCCGCTTGGCGATGCCGCCACCCGCCGTGGTCACCGTGACGTGCAGGCCACCGAGACTGTCGACCGCGGCCTGCAGGGTCTCTTCGGTACCGGTGAAGTCGGTGACGTCCACCGGATAGAACGAACCGCCGATCCCGGCGGCGACATCCTTGCCATCCGAACCCTCGCGGTCCAGCACCGCGACGCTGGCGCCGTGGGCGGCCAGCAGCTCCGCGCTGGCGCGGCCCATGCCCGAGGCGCCGCCGATGACGACCACCTTCTTGCCGTTGATCTCCATCCAAACCTCCTTGTTTGTCCTCCGAGCAAGTGCCCGCGCGTTAGCTGCACGTTATCGCGGCGGCGCGTGACGTTGTCGGTCAGGCGTGTAAAGGTGGGCTGTGCTGCTGATCGACGTGGCGACGACCTCGGCCGAAGTGGGTGGCTCCGCTTCGCGGCTGGCCAAGATCGCGCGGATCGCCGACCTGCTCAGCCGGGCCAAATCGGATCCGGCGCTGGTCGCGATCATCGTGTCCTGGCTTTCCGGGGAACTGCCGCAACGCCAAATCGGTGTTGGCTGGGCGGCTTTGCGGTCGTTTCCACCCGCCGCGGCGCAGCCGGGCTTGACCGTTGTCGGCGTCGACGCCACCTTTTCGACGATCGGCGCCGTCTCGGGCAAGGGCTCGCAGGCGCGGCGCGCCGAGCTGGTCGCCGGACTCTTCGCGTCCGCAACAGAAGTCGAGCAGACGTTTCTGCGGCGGCTGCTGACCGGTGAGCTACGCCAGGGCGCGCTGGCCGGCGTGATGGCCGATGCGGTCGCCGCCGCGGCGCAGATCCCCGCCACCGTCGTACGGCGCGCGGCGATGCTGGGCGGAGACCTGCCCGCGGTCGCCGCCGCGGGCCTGACCGGTGGGACGGTGGCGCTGGATGCGTTCACCCTGCAGGTGGGCCGGCCGGTCGGCCCAATGCTGGCTCAGACCGCGGCAAGCGTAACCGAGGCACTCGAAAAGCTCGACGGCTCAGCAGCTTTCGAGGCGAAGCTGGATGGCGCACGGGTGCAGGTGCACCGGGCGGGCGATCAGGTGACGGTGTACACCCGAAGCCTCGACGACGTCACCGCGCGGGTGCCCGAGGTGGTCGAGGCGACGCTGGCTTTGCCCGTTACCGACTTGATCGCCGACGGAGAGGCGATCGCGCTACGGCCGGACGGCCGGCCGCAGCCCTTCCAGGTCACCGGTTCGCGATTCGGCCGATCCGTCGATGTTCCGGCCGCCCGCGCGGCCCAGCCGCTATCGGTGTTCTTCTTCGACATCCTGCACTGCGACGGCGTCGATCTCCTCGACGCACCGACCAGCGAGCGGATGATGGTGCTCGACCAGATCGCGTCCAAGCCGAACCGGGTCGATCGGCTGGTCACTTCGGATTCGGGCGCAGCCGCCGACTTCCTGCAGGCGACGCTGGCCGCGGGGCACGAGGGCGTGATGGCCAAGTCGCTGACCGCCCGCTACGAGGCGGGCCGCCGCGGGGCCGGCTGGCTGAAAGTCAAACCGGTCCACACCCTGGACCTGGTGGTGCTGGCCGTCGAATGGGGCTCGGGCCGGCGCCGCGGGAAGCTGTCCAATATCCACCTGGGCGCCCGCGACCCGGCCACCGGCGGCTTCACCATGCTGGGCAAAACTTTCAAAGGAATGACCGACGCCATGCTGGAGTGGCAGACGGCGCGGTTTCAGGAACTGGCCGTCGGTCCGACCGACGACGGCTCCTACGTAGTGCATCTACGCCCCGAGCAGGTGGTGGAGGTGGCGTTCGACGGGGTGCAGCAGTCATCGCGCTACCCCGGGGGTCTGGCATTGCGGTTCGCCCGGGTGCTGCGCTACCGCGACGACAAGGGCCCCGACCAGGCCGACACCATCGACACCGTGCGAGCCCTGCACCAAAGCTGAACTAGCGGTTGCGCGTTTGTGAACGTCGCGGCGCGGCACGCCGATGGACGGGTCGGCACAGTCACAGTCGCGTAGGGTCCCGGCCGTGGAAGGGCATAACGGCCACGTCAGCTACGTCCACACCGATGACGACCTGCCACCCGTCGCGGTCATCGACCGCTCGCCGATCCGCACCAGGCACAAGGTCATCTTCGGGATGATCGCCTTGCTCGGCGCGGTCGCCTGGGCGGTCATCGCCTTCGTCCGCGGCGAGACGGTCAACGCCGTCTGGTTCGTCGTCGCCGCAATCTGTACCTACGTCATCGCATACCGGTTCTACGCGCGGCTGATCGAGACCAAAATCGTTCAGCCGCGCGATGACCAGGCCACCCCGGCAGAGATGTTCGAAAACGGTACCGACTATGTGCCCACCGACCGGCGGGTGCTCTTCGGTCACCATTTCGCCGCCATCGCCGGGGCAGGCCCGTTGGTCGGCCCGGTACTGGCCACCCAGATGGGCTATCTGCCCAGCGTGATCTGGATCGTGGTGGGTGCGGTGCTCGGTGGCTGCGTGCAGGACTACTTGGTGCTGTGGATCTCCACCCGGCGACGCGGCCGTAGTCTCGGCCAAATCGCCCGCGACGAGTTGGGCGCCATCGGCGGAGCGGCCGCTCTCGTCGGAGTCTTCATCATCATGGTCATCATCATCGCGGTGCTGGCGCTGGTGGTGGTGCGGGCGTTGGCGCAAAGCCCATGGGGTGTGTTCTCGATCGCGATGACGATCCCGATCGCCATCTTCATGGGCTGCTATCTGCGGTTCATCCGCCCAGGACGGATATCCGAAGTGTCGCTGATCGGCGCCGCGCTGCTGCTGCTCGCGGTGGCTGGCGGAAACTGGGTTGCCGAAACCAGCTGGGGCGCATCGTGGTTCAACCTGTCGCCGGTTACCTTGTCGTGGTTCGTCATCGTCTACGGGTTCACGGCATCGGTGTTGCCGGTGTGGTTGCTGCTTGCACCCCGCGATTACCTATCCACGTTCATGAAGGTCGGCACCATCGTCCTGCTCGCCGTCGGGATCCTGATCGCCCACCCGGCCATGCAGGCGCCGGCGATTTCAAGCTTTGCCGGGCGCGGCAACGGACCGGTGTTCGCCGGCTCGCTGTTCCCATTCCTGTTCATCACCATCGCCTGCGGCGCGCTGTCCGGATTCCACTCGTTGATCTCATCCGGGACCACACCGAAGCTGCTCGAGAAGGAAAGCCAGATGCGGCTGATCGGCTACGGCGGCATGATCACCGAGTCGTTCGTCGCCGTCATGGCATTGATCACTGCGTCGATCCTCGACCAGCACCTGTACTTCGCCCTCAACGCGCCGGCCGCCCAGACCGGCGAGACCGCAGCCACGGCCGCGCATTACGTCAACGGCTTGGGCTTGTCTGGCGCGCCGGTCACCGGCGAACAGATTCGCGCCGCCGCCGCCGGCGTCGGCGAGCACTCGATCGTGTCACGCACCGGAGGCGCCCCGACCCTGGCGTTCGGAATGTCGCAGGTGCTCCACCAAGTGTTCGGCGGGACGAGCCTCAAGGCGTTCTGGTATCACTTCGCGATCATGTTCGAGGCCTTGTTCATCCTGACGACCGTCGACGCCGGCACCCGGGTCGCGCGTTTCATGCTCTCCGATGGGCTGGGCAATCTGGGCGGTCCGCTGGCTAAACTCCGCAACCCGAGCTGGCGTCCGGGCGCCTGGGCCTGCAGCCTGGCTGTTGCCGCGTCGTGGGGTGGCATGCTGCTGATCGGCACGACCGATCCGCTCGGCGGCATCAACTCGCTGTTTCCGCTCTTCGGTATCGCCAACCAGCTGCTGGCCGGGATCGCGCTGACGGTGGTCACCGTCGTCGTCATCAAAAAGGGTCTGCTGAAGTGGGCGTGGATACCGGGCATTCCGCTGGTCTGGGGTCTTGCTGTCACGTTGACGGCGTCGTGGCAGAAGATCTTTTCTTCAGATCCCAACCTGGGCTATTGGACTCAGCATTCCCGGTACGCGGCTGCCAAAGCAGCCGGTAAGACAGCGTTCGGCTCGGCGAAGACGCCCGATCAGCTGAGCGACGTTATCCGGAACACCTTTATCCAGGGCACCCTGTCGATCATCTTCGCCAGCGTTGTGATAATCGTGCTTATCGCCGCAATCATCGTGGTGTTCAAGACAATTCGTGGCAACGGCTCGCCGCTGACCGAGGACGACCCGGTGCCGTCACGGATGTTCGCGCCATCGGGCTTGCTGCCCACTGCGGTGGAACGGGACGTGCAAAGACAATGGGACGCGTCGCGCCTGCCGTTGGGGTAATCCGGTTACGCCGTATTGCCCGCGCAATCTCCTGGTATTGGGGCACCCTGATGGGCGACACCCACTACCGGCGCTACCTGGACTACCGCCGACGCATGCATCCGGGCGAACCAGTGCTGTCCGAGCGGGACTACTGGCTGGAGCGACACCGCGCCGACCCCGGCGCGCGGTGCTGCTGACAAAAACAGCGCCCTGCGACCTGCTATAACACCGCGCGCCTTTCCGCGAGGTTAAATCTCGGCTGACGAAGGTTACGGCAAGATGTACGGGGGAATGCATTCTGTCGGCGGGCGGAGTCCGCTTTGGTGTCAGTCACGACCGGTCGAAAAGTGCAGGTGTTGGCGCGCGGGCCACAGTCGGCAGCGCCCCGACGGCCGCATCCCGCCAGGGACCTCCCTGCCGCACCGGTCGAGCCGGTCGGGGCTGGGGCTGCGACAAACCCGCAACGTCGGCTGACGCTGGTCCGGAGGGCGGCGATCACCATCTGGGCATTTGTCGTGGTGTACCGGAGCTGCACCGGGGGCCTCGCTTTCAATCGCGAACTGCTGCTGCTCTACATCGCCACCGGGCTCATTACCGCCAGCATCGGTCGCGGGCACAAGGTGCTCGCGGTGGTGTGCGATTGGCTGCCGTTCGCGCTGGTGCTGCTGGTGTACGACCTCAGCCGAGGGGCGGCAGCGCTGGTCGGAGCCCCTACCCTTTGGCATTTCCAACCCAAGGCGGACCGGTGGTTGTTTTTCGGCAACGTCCCGACCGTGTGGTTGCAGGAGCGCATCAAGATGCCGCAACCGCCGTGGTGGGAAGTGGTCATCAGCGGCATCTACATGTCGTTTTTTGTCTTGCCCTACGTCGTCGCCGGAGTGCTCTGGCTGCGCAGCCGAAGCGATTGGGCGGCGTTTGTCCGGCGCTTCGTCCTGTTGTCGTTCGCCGCGCTGGTCGTCTACATCGTGCTGCCTGCCGCGCCACCGTGGGCAGCAGCCCGGTGCACGCCGGCCGATATCGCCGCTGGACCGTCCAACCCACGCTGCATGTTCAGAAGCCCGGCACATGTCCCCCACGGCGGGCTGCTGGGCAGCATGCACAGAGCCCAGCCAGGCGCCCACCACTTCGTCGAGCGGATCTCCACCCGCGGCTGGGGGACGCTGCACCTGCAATCGGCCGGCGCACTGCTCAACTCCGGACAGGCCAGCGTCAATCTGGTCGCGGCGATTCCCTCGCTGCACACCGCATTGACCGCGATGATCTCGGTGTTCCTGTGGCGCCGCGTCAAGGCGGGGTGGCGTCCGCTGCTGGTGGCTTACCCACTGGCGATGGCGTTCGTGCTGGTGTACTCCGCCGAGCACTTCGTGATCGACATCCTGCTGGGTTGGGCACTTGCCGCGATCGTGCCACTGGTGCTCGGTCTATTCGATAAGTGGTGGTCCTGGCGTCGCGTGTCGAAGTCAGCGGTCGCTGGTGCCGCTGAGCCAGTTGGCGATCTTGGTGGCGGCCTCGCCATAGAAGACGCGGTAGACGGGGTCGGCGACGTAGCCGATGTGCGGGGTGGCGACGACGGTGTCCAGCGAGCGCAGTGGGTGCTCGCTCGGCAACGGCTCGGTGTCGAACACGTCGAGACCGGCCCCGGCGAGCCGGCCCGACCGCACGGCCTCGATGAGAGCTATCTCGTCGACGATCGGGCCGCGCGATGTGTTGACTAGCAACGCCGTCGGTTTCATCAGTCCCAATTCGGTAGCGCCGACCAGACCGCGGGTGCGCTCGCTGAGCACCAGATGGATGGTCAAAACGTCGGAGCGACTGAACAACTCGTCTTTCGACACATAGGTCGCCCCGGATTGTTCGGCGGCCTGGGGAGTCAAGTTCGTGCTCCATGCGATGACGTCCATACCGAACGCCGTGCCGACCCGCGCAACCCGGCTGCCGATTCGCCCCAGGCCCAGCACTCCCAGCACCGTCCCGCCCAGTTGATGCCCGACCGACGTCTGCCAACCACCGCCGCGCACCGACAGGGATTCGTCGACGATCCGGCGGGCGATGGCCAGGATCAGCGCCCAGGTCAGTTCGACCATCGACTCGACGTAGCCGCCGGTTGTGCTGACGTAGATGCCGCGTTCCTTGGCGGCCGCGACGTCGATGGAAGCGTTGAACGGCCCGGTCGAGGCGATCATCTTCAGCTGTGGCAGGCGCTCAATCACGCTGCGCGGCAACGGTGTACG
>JAFAID010000515.1 GCA_019236925.1 Mycobacterium sp.
CACCAAGGTGCACAACGAGGCCAAGCGCTTTGCCCGCGATGACTACGACATCCTGCTCATCGGTCACCAGGGCCACGAGGAAGTCGTCGGAACCGCCGGCGAAGCCCCCGACCACGTCCAGCTGGTCGACGGGCCCGGCGCGGTCGACGGTGTGACGGTTCGCGACGAGAACAAGGTCATCTGGCTGTCGCAGACCACGCTGTCCGTCGACGAGACCATGGAGACCGTGCAGCGGCTGCGCGCGCGCTTCCCGAAACTGCAGGACCCGCCCAGCGACGACATCTGCTACGCGACCCAGAACCGGCAGGTCGCGGTCAAGGCGATGGCGCCCGAGTGCGAGCTGGTCATCGTGGTCGGGTCGCGCAATTCGTCGAACTCGGTGCGGCTGGTCGAGGTCGCCCTGGGCGCCGGCTCGGCGGCCGCGCATCTGGTGGACTACGCCGACGACATCGACCCCCGGTGGCTGGACGGGGTCACCACGGTCGGGGTCACCTCTGGTGCGTCGGTTCCCGAGGTGCTGGTGCGTGGCGTGCTGGAGCGGCTGGCCGAGTACGGCTACGACGTGGTGCAGCCCGTGACGACGGCCAACGAGACGCTGGTATTCGCGCTGCCGCGAGAGATCCGTCCCACCGGGCGCGGCGGCTAGACGTCTCTAGGCGTCCCTGATGTCCCTGATGTCGTAGTTCCAGGAGTCGGGTGCGGGCTCGCGCATTCGCCGGGGGCGGGCCGTGGGTTCGTTGCGTGAGTCATCAGCCCTGGTTGAGCCGCGATACCGGACCTGCGAGATCGGGTGGTGTGTCCCGGTGGCACCGGACGTCCCGTTCGGCACGGGCCTGCGACGTAGTTCCGGGGGCGCGACTGGTTCGTAAGGTTCGATGGGCTCGTAGGGGTCGAAGCGGCTGCTGCGACGGGTCGGGTGACCCTTGCGAGCGTGCGGGTCGCGGCGGATCTCCCGCGATGGCCGATCACGCAGGTCCGGATCGCGCGGCACCCTGCCGCGGCGGGGTGGCTCAGGAGCGTCGAACTCGCGGGAGCGTGCCGGACGCTGACTCCGGGAACGCCGGGCCCGGTCAAGCGCCGCGTCGGCTGGTTCGTCCAGCGGCGGCCGGATATGCCGGGAGCGCGAGGCTGCCGGACGCTTGGCCGTCCTCCTGCTGTCGGCTGACCTTGCCGATCTCGCCGGCTTCGCGGAGCGTCCGACCGCGTGGGTTCGCCGCGAGGGCTTGGCGACTTTCTCGGCTGTGTCGTCTTCGCCGGAATCGCGGCGAAGACCGGCGAGCATCGATACCAGCCTGCCCGCCAGGCTGGCCGGTTGTGTCTCGCTGCTCGCCGCGTCGGCTTCGGCCGTCGCGGTCGGACGCGTCACCCGTGCCAGCAGCCAGCGGATGATGCCGATTACCAGCACGCCGCCCGAGGTGAACAGCATCAGCGGGAAGCGTTCGATCAGCGGATAGCCGCAGTTGATCAGCAGGTCCCTGAGGCCGGTGAACTTAGCGTCGTGGAACAGCCAGTACGCCCCGGGCACCGCACAGAACAAGATCAGCGGTGGCTGGATGACCGCGGTGAAGACACCGGACTGGCGCACCGCGAGCACCGCAACCACGCAACCCAGCACATACAGCGCGGCGAAGACGGTCGTCAGTTCCTTGCCCGATCCGGCGTCGAAGGCGAAGCCCGCCGCGGTGCCGGTGACAGCCACAACCACGGCGGCCCACCAGGGCACACCAGGAATGTTGGGGATTATCGAGCGGTGATCCGCCGCCACCGCCGACCGCGTCCGCTCTGCTGACACACGTCGACCGTACCGGCTCAGCGCCGAAAGGCTCGTAAAGACCTCGTTAGCAGCCTGTGGGCGTGCCATAATCCGCGCTGCTGAGCTCTCCTACACTTGAGTCCCTGTGAGCCTGAGCCTCGGGATTGTGGGTTTGCCGAATGTCGGCAAATCGACCCTTTTCAATGCGCTGACCAGAAACAACGTGGTTGCCGCCAACTACCCCTTCGCGACGATCGAGCCGAACGAGGGCGTGGTGCCGCTGCCCGATCCCCGGTTGGCGACGTTGGCGGAGATGTTCGATTCGGAGCGCATCGTGCCCGCGCCGGTGACGTTCGTCGATATCGCCGGCCTCGTCGCGGGTGCTTCCGAGGGTGCTGGCCTGGGCAACAAATTCCTGGCCAACATCCGCGAGTGCGACGCGATCTGCCAGGTGGTGCGGGTGTTCGCCGACGACGATGTGACGCACGTCGCCGGGCAGGTCGATCCCAAGTCCGATATCGAGGTCATCGAGACCGAGCTGATCCTGGCCGATCTGCAAACGCT
>JAFAID010000606.1 GCA_019236925.1 Mycobacterium sp.
GTGCACCAATGCATCGGAGCCAATCTTGCCCGAGTCGAAATGCAGGTCGCGTTCGCCACGTTGGCAAGGCGGCTACCCGGGCTGCAATTGGCAGTCGCCCCGGACGAGCTGAAGTTCAAAGACGCTGACATCTATGGCATGAAAGAGCTGCCCGTCACCTGGTGATCTGATGAATTCCAACGACATGCGGTTCGACGAACAGGTTGCGGTGATCACCGGCGCCGGTGGTGGCTTGGGTAAGCAACACGCGTTGCTGCTGGCATCGCGGGGTGCACGCGTCGTCGTCAACGACACCGGGGGCTCGGTGACCGGAACGGGCTCGGACAGCGGCGCTGCGAACGCTGCCGCGGAGGAGATACGCCGGCAGGGCGGTGAGGCCGTCGCCGACACCAACAGCGTGACCAGTCCACAAGGCGGACAGGCGATCATCGACACCGCGCTGCGCACCTGGGGCCGAGTGGACATCGTGATCAACAATGCGGGCATCGTCAGCGACGCGCCGTTCGAGGACGTCACCGCGGATCGGCTGGCACCCCTATTGGATGTGCACCTGAAGGGCGCCTTCTACGTGACCAGGCCGGCATGGAAGGTGATGCGCGAGCAACGCTACGGCCGAATCCTCAACACTTGTTCTGCTGCCGGAATCCTGGGCGCCGAGCGGATGAGCAATTACGGCGCGGCCAAGACCGGGTTGATCGGCCTGACCCGGGTGCTGGCCGCCGAGGGGGCCGACCACAACATCAAGGTCAATGCCATCGCCCCGATCGCCTACACACGGATGCTGGCGCACTCCATCGACGGCGCCGGCCGGCAAGATGACGCGTCGGCGCAAGCGATCTTGGATGACCTTGCCGCCCGATACCTTCAGAAGCTGGAGCCGGGCCTGGTGGCACCGGTGGCGGCCTTCCTGACCCACCGGGACTGCCCGGTCTCCGGAGAGATCTACACGGTAGGCGCCGGACACGTCGCGCGGTTCTTCATCGGCAGGACGAAGGGTTTCTACAGTCCCGCGCTATCGATTGAGGGTGTGCGTGATCATTTCGAAGAGATCCGCGCCGACACCGACTACACGGTGCCGGGCAGTCCCGCTGACGAAATGAGCACGCTGTTCGCCACCATCATGGCGAACCAAACCGACTGAAGCTACAGATGGCTCGCGGCGAAGTCCGCGGCTTGGGCCGTCATACCATTCACCGGGTATTCGACGTGCGCGAAGCTCGGCGCCCCGCCGGCCTCGCCATCGCAGATGGTGTCACCGGCAGCGCACAATTCGAGGGTCTTGGGCACATACAGCGGACCGATGACGATCGCCGGTGCGCCGTAGTTTTGTAGCCACTGAGCCGACGGCGTTCCGAAGAGCGTCACCGCAGCGACGTGGTTAGCCACCTCCGGCGGCATCGGCTTGGGCAGGAACTGTACGTATTCGGCCGGTATCCCCGCCGGTATGGAAGCCGACGTGACGGAGCCGGCCACGGCCGCGCCCTGGGAGTATCCGCCGAGCACGATCCGGGTCTTGGGGCAGTTCGCCGCGGTGGCCTCGATGTGACTGCCCGCGTCCTTGATCCCGTCGACGAAGCTCTGGGCGAACGCGATGCGGTCAGAAAAGTTGCTGCTGGCTTCGTAGTTGACCGGGTACACGTCGAGCGACTTGGCCCCGACTGCCGAGCGCAGCGAGTCGACGAATGGCTGTCCGGTCACGCCGACACCGGGCGGTTCACCGGTGCCGCGGGCGAATACCGCCTCGACGTCGGGGCATTGCGCAGACGCGATTGGGATGGGAGCGCTCAGCAACCCGCAGGCGGTTAGCAGCACGACAGCAACAAGACGAGCGATCTGGCGAGGACACATGGTCAACATTGTTGCGCTATACCCCCAGATGTGTCCTGTTATTCCAATCGCCGAACTCGCGCTACAGCAGCCGCGACGGCACTGGACCAGGTGGTTACGGCGTTTCCTCTGAACCCTGTGAACTGTCCAAGACGCTGACGGCGATGCCGTACGGCAGGAATCGGACCTTGCGGGTCGCGTCAGTGTTGCTCTGGTTGGCCCGCAGCGCATCGAGTTCGGTCGCGTACACCTCTTCGACTCGGGCGCCGCCGTCCTCGCTCACGGTGTAGATCGCCCAGACACCGTCACCGGCCTCGCCCGCGGTTTCCGGCCTGGTCCGCATGCGCCGTGCCAGATCCTCGAGAACACCGGGCCACCCGGCCCGGTCACCGGGCATAGTGAAAAACCGGCTGATCCCGTCGAATGCCTCGCGCAATCCCTCGCTCGCGTCGCGGAACACGCGATCAAAGTCTTCGGGATCGAATCCGAACCGACCGTTGTCGTCCATTGCAGCCTCCTGGCAGCTCACACCAATACACCCAGTGTGCGCATAACCGGCGATCTGCGCCACGCCTAGTAGCCGTAGCCTCCGCCGCCATACGGGTACTGCGGCTGGTACGGGTTCTGCGGCTGGTACGGGTTCTGCGGCTGGTAGGGGTTCTGCGGCTGGTACGGGCTCTGTGGCTGCTGGTTTGTGCCGTCCTGTCCCTCTGGCACCTGAACCGGTATCGGGACGGGCACGAACGGGAGCTTCAAGTACGTCGTCGTCATGACCTCCGACGGTGTGGTGCTCGTCGTCGTGCTGGGCGGCGGCGGTGTCGTCGTGGGCGTCGTCGGAGTTGTCGTGGCGGTGCTCGGTGGTTGCGTCGTCGTAGGAGTGCTCGTCGCCTGCTGCGTGGTCCTCGGCGGCGGCTGATACGTCGTCGTCACCCGCGGTGGCGGCGGAGGGGGCGGAGGGGGCGGCGCCTCGCTGGTGACCGGCGGTGCGACCGTGGCCTCCGGCGCGGTGCTCGGTGGCGGTGGCGGCAGCGGGCTTGGCGACGCCAAGCTTGGTGACGGCAGGCTTGGCGACGGGGGGTTGGCGCTGGGTGGCGGCGGCACGGCCGACGTGCTGCTGGGTGCGGGGGGCACCGGGTGGCTGGTCGAGCTTGTCAACGTGAATGCCACCCCGCCGATGGCGACCATCGACACCAGAGCGGCGACTCCTAAAAACAGTTGCGGCAAACGATTTCCCCCGCGCGGCTCCTCCGGCGGCTCAAACTTCGGCAGTTGCAGCAGCTGAGACGGTGCAGCGCGGGCGTCGTCGTCATAGGGCTCACCGGTATAGACCACCGGCTCGTTCGCGGAATCGTCGGCCTCCGACCAGGCCAGCTGGTGCAGCGTCTCGGATGGGTCCTCAAACGTGCCGGTGGGCACGCCGAACGAGCCCGTCGAGGCGCCGAGCGTATCGGTGGACGCGGTGAAGGTGCCGGTCGTCGCGGCGAAGCTGCCCGTGGACGCGCCCACCATCGCGGACATCGTCGTCGATTCGAGCTCGTCCTCCTGCTGCTGCTCAACCGGCTGTCGCGCTGAGAGCATCACCGCGCCGACCGCCATGGCCAGAGCGGGCTGAACAGCGCTCACCACCGACGCCTTGGCATGAGCCGAAAGACGTTGGGCGACAAGCGGAATCTCGGCACAGCCACCGGCCATCGCCACCGCGGCGAGATCCCGTCGGCGAACTCTGCTGCGCCGCAACATGTCATCGAACGCGGAGAGCACTCCGGCCAGCCGATCTTCGATCAGGCTCTCGAGTTCGGCCCGAGTCACCTGGACGCTGGCACGCTGTCCGGACAGTTCAACGGCCAGCTCGGTCTCCGTCTTGTCAGACAGCCGCTCTTTGGCCAGCCGGCATTCTTCTCGCAGATTGCCGAATTGCCCGACGACACCGGTGCTGGCGGCATCGACCCCTTTGGTGTGCCCGACGTTGTCCAGCACATGGACTATCAGCGCCTGATCGATGAGGTCGCCGGAGAATTCCGGGTAACGCACCGTGTCGGCAATGGGGGTAAAGCCTGATGCCGCGTCGGCCAGCGTGATGCTGGTGCCCGCACCGCCGAAATCAAGGAGCGCCACCACACCGTTGACAGGCAGGCGGTCATCGGAGTTCAACGCCGTCAACGCGGTAATGGAATCCGAAACCAACCGCGGCGACATGCCGCCCCGGACGAAACCGGCATGCGTGCACAACGCGTCTTGCAGTCTGCGCAGGGCTTGCGGTTCCCAGTGCGCGGGAACGGCAATCGTAATGTTGGACGTCGACGCATCGCCGCCCGTCGCTGTGATCAACGCGTCGAGGGCCTCCACCAGCAACAGCGCAGGATCATGGGTCGACCCGTCGACAGACATCAGAGTTTTTGACCCACCGACCCGCTCGACGAAGCCGGTCATCAACGTGCCGGTGTCGGCCGGGTCCGCTGAGTCTTTCTTGGGCACACCGAGTTCCGGTGCGCGATCGGGAAAGAGAGTCAACACCGCGCGGCGCGAGACGGGCGAGCTCCCGCTACGGACCGCGACTAGATTGGTGGTCCCGATCGATAACCCCAACGGGTCATACATAGAGCGAGTACTTTCGTCGATAGCGGTCGGTGGCCAGCGTTAACCATAACCGCGGGCACGCAACGACAGTCGGGCACAACCTGATCGGTATGCGGTCGATGCGGTTGTGTCACCGAAGTGATACAGCCGACGTCTTGACAGATTCGGTTCGGCCTCACACCACCGTCAGCGGCAGCGATCGCCTGGGCTGGAACTGGAACGTCGACCCGCCGCTAACCTTCGCTATCGACACCTCCGGCAGCTCGGTTGCGGCAGTGTCGGTTTCGGATAGTTCGGCCGTCCAATCGGTACTGGCACCCGTGATTCGGACGTTGATATGCGGGTCCACCGCGGTGGCGATCGCCTGCAACGGTTGCGCCGACTCCGGCGAGCACAACGAGATCCAGGCCGCATCCTCATGAGCGGGCGACTGCCGGACACGCAGCCGGCCCGATGTCTCCGCGTTGACGTAGCCAAGCGGGTTGAACAGCGGATGCAACCCGAAAACCCGCAGCACGCCGTCGATCCCGCCGGGTAACGACAGCGCCCGGTGGATGCGCTCCGCACCGAGCCCGGCCAAGCCGATCACTTGGCGGGTACCCACCGAGGCGGCAAGCCCGGCATCGGACGTCGCGCGCGCTCGCACCGCGACTGCAAAGGACAAATACAGCAGGTGCATCTGCAGGCACACCTCGTCGGCCATGCGCACCAGCGCCGAGTGCGAGAAGGCGCTGAAGTCGAGGTCGGAGACCAGCGGGCCCGAATAGTCGGCCAACCCCTCGTCGGATCGATCGATCGCGGCGAGTTCCCAAGTCGCAGCGCGAGTTTGGCTAACAATGTCAAGCGCGGGGATGCTTTCGGCGGGCGGATACGACTCGTCGATGATGACGGTCCACGCGCAGTGCGGATGCCGGTCGGACGGAACCCGCGGTGGCCGATGGATGGGACGCATCTGCGCGCGGGCGTTGGTCGCCACCGCGGTGGCGTCAAACGTCGGATCCTCGATGGTGTGGCACATGCCGAAGACGTACTCGTCGCCCATCGGCTCCACGTCGAGCAGTGCGCCGCAGTGGTCGAGGTGGAATTCGCCGTGCCAGCGGTCGCGGATGGTGTAGCGGAAGTCCATGAATTGCGGCGGTGCGCCGATGTCGAGTTGCAGGCCCTTGAAGATGGTGGGCACGTCGTCGCCCTCGTAGTTCAGCGCCCGCTGCATGCGCTTGGTGTAGATCGGGCTGGCGCCGGCCCACTCCTCGATGGCGATCTGCACCATCTCGTCGCGGCCGAACTCCTGAATGCACCACGCCATGCCGGAGCGGTCGATCATGTGCCCGATCAGCAGCAGCTCGGGAACCAAGACGGTCAACTCCTGGCGGGACAGCTGCGCGTAACGGGATTGGGTCACGGCCCAAAAATAGTCGCGGCTATGTTATAAAGTCAACAATGTCTATCGCCGCAAGCCCGAAGCCACGCGGGCCCGTCAGCCCGACTCGACGGACCAACGCACCGCGCAAGCGGGGCGATGACACCCGGGCGAAGATCATCGACGAGACGGTCCGCTGCATCGTGGAGGAGGGGTTCGCCGCCGCGACCGCCAAGCACGTCGCCGAACGCGCGGGGGTGACCTGGGGGGTGATCCAGTACCACTTCGGCGACCGCAACGGCCTACTCATGGCTGTCGTCGACGATGGTGTGGCCAAGCTGCTGACCAGCCTGTCCTCGGCCGACGTCAGTGAACTGCCGCTGCGCGAGCGCATCGAGGTCGTCGTCGACACCGCGTGGAGTTGTTACAGCAGTCCGACGTCGATGGCGGCGTTCGAAATCCTGCGGGCCAATCGCGACGGCCCGGGCGGGGCATCACGACAGCACCTGCTGGAAATGAATTCGGCGATCGCCGAGCTTGGCAGGTTGATCACCGATGATCCATCGAATGATGGTGTAGCCGAGGTGATTTGGGCGACGCTGCGGGGTGTGGTGTTGGCGCAGATGATCGTGGGCACCGCAATCGACTGGCAGCGGGAGCGACGCGCGCTGATCGATATGGTGACCCACTACCTCAGTGCCGGATTTTCGCGGCGATCGCGTTGAGGATGTCGACGTCCTGGTTGGTGTCGTAGCGGCGGGCGGGCCGAGTGCCGATGGCCGACGATAGTCCGACTGCCCGGAGAATACCTGCAGGCGTGTGCTGAGATGACCTGATGAGCTCTTACGATCACGCCGCATGGCTAGCCGACGTCGCTGCGATCGAACTGGTCAAGTACCGCTATCTGCGTGGACTGGACACCAAACATTGGGACGACTTCGCCGACACGCTCACCGACGACGTCAAGGGCGACTACGGGTCGTCGCTGGGCGAGGAGCACCACTTCACCAACCGTGCCGACCTGGTCGATTTCATGCGCTCATCGCTGGGGCCGGGCGTCATCACCGAGCACCGGGTGACCCATCCGGAGATCACCGTGACCGGTGATGAGGCAACCGGTGTTTGGTATCTACAGGACCGCGTGATCGTGGCCGAGTTCAACTTCATGCTGATCGGTGCCGGGTTCTACCGCGACCGTTATCGGCGCACCGCCCACGGTTGGCGGATCAGCGCGACGGGATACGACCGGACCTACGATGCGACGATGTCATTGGCGAACCTCGACTTCAAGGTAAGGCCCGGTAGCGCCCTGGCCTGAATCCCTTTGCAGCTGATGATTATTGGGTGATCGCGATGACGGCGCCGGGCCGCAGCCACTGAATGATCTGCACCAGCGAGGCATCGTCGATCGCCACGCAGCCCTCCGTCGGGCCACCGTCGGTGGTGTGGAAGAAAAACGCAGCGCCTTTGCCGGGCTCACGGTTTGGGTTGACGCCCATTACCACCGCGTGTTTGTACTGCGGGATCTCGAGGTTCTCACTCGCACCGGTGTCGAACGGGCACTGGGCTTTGTGGCAGACCTGCATCGTGTTGAAGGTCGGGCTGTTGTCATCGCCGTTCCACCAGTGGTTGGGCCCGACTTGCACGTACTGCAATCCCCCACCGGGATTGGGTGCGGTCCCGAACGCGAACGGCAAGGAGTAGACCCCCATCGGGGTCGCTGGATAACCGCTTTTGGCTTGCGGCGCAAGACCTGCCGATCCGACATGCGCGGGTATGCCGGCCGCGACCGGCTGCCATCCTGCGGCGCCACGTTGGTAGACATCCAACTTCGCGTTCGAACCGCCAACTCCGACAACCGAAACCACTTGAGTTGCGTTGCCCACCGATGGAGCAAACCAGGGTGCGCCGACTGCACCACCCGTTGGGGCTGCGGCCAGGGCGACAGACGCAGTGCACACCGTAGCGCACAGCGAACCCAGCAGTCGGCGCACCTTTTCATGGTCGACGCCGAGCGTTACCGGCGTCAAGTAAAGGTTTAGCTTCGATCGGATCACTGCGCGGACGCGACTCAACACTGGCCATCGGTCGTTGCTGGCTGCACCGATATGTTCGTATGCGTCGCACACAGGATCCCCGGGTATAGAAAGCAGTGGATGGCACCGACAGATCGCCGCCGCACGCCCTCGAGCGGCGACAACACGACAAAGCTCGCCATGGCGAGCGGTGTCGGCGTGCCGCCACTGACGGTGTGGGTCGGATCGGCGATGTATACGTACCCGGCCGACCGGGACGTCATCGTGGGTCGCGACCGCGAATGCGACATCTGCTTCCACGACATAGACCCGGACGACCTCTCGTTGATCTCGCGGGTGCACGCCATCCTGCGGTTCGACGGCTCGCAGTGGGTCATTGTCGACAAAAGCCAAAACGGCGTTTACGTCGCAGGTTCGCGCGCCAGCTTGGTGCGCATTCACGATCGCCTGATCGTCACGCTGGGGAGCCCACGTGGCCCACAGCTGACGTTCCGGGTCGCCGCACCGGCGTCGTCGGGAGCCCGCAATCGGCCGGCGCTCGACCGCACACCCGACGAGCCCCCCGGCGCCAGCCCGAAGACGACCGCGTTCCGGCCAGTCGGGCCGCCGCCCCCGACGCGAACGCAGACCCGCCCACCGTTTCGTCAGACCCCACCGCAAACCCACCCGAGCCGACCGGACCTGCGTCGACCGGTCAGCGACTCCAGGCGGGTGACGGCCCCGCCCCAGATGGCGAGGTCACGGGGTTCGGCGACGGTCGGGCGCGCCAAGACCAACACCGTCGTCGTCGACGACGCGCTGGCCTCCCGCGTGCATGCGGTGCTGACAACCAGTCCGGCCGGTCTTGAAATCCGCGACAACAACAGCAGCAACGGCACTTTCGTCAACGGCACATTGATCACGCAAGCGATGCTGCGCGACGGCGACGTCGTCACCATCGGCAATACCGACCTGCTCGCGACCGGCAACACCCTGGTGCCGCAGCCCGCGGCCTCGCGCACCAGCGGGCTCACCGTTCACGGGTTGGCGCTGTCCATTGACGGGCGCC
>JAFAID010000044.1 GCA_019236925.1 Mycobacterium sp.
GCACCGACAGGCCTGCCCGCAGGGCCTGGCGCTGCAGCCATACCCCGCGCATGAAAATGGGGAAACCGATAAGCCCGGGTGCCCACATTCCCATCAATGCGGCGCCGACGATCATCCATTTGTCGGCGCGGCGCTGCGCATCGCGGGATTCCTCGTGATGCTCCTCGAGGCCGACCGACCCGCCTTCCGAACGACGCTTGAGTAGAGGCAGATTCACAGGTCCCACCATCCTCGCGCGAAGGACATGTAAAGCTGGATCAGGAACATCACCAGCAGATAGCCGTAGATGAAGATCTGAAAGACGATCAGCGCCCTCTTGCGTTTGCGTTCCTGTTGATCCATTTTCGACTTCCTTTCCTAACAAGTGGTGTGCAAGCTGGCGGCCGCAACCTCACGAAGCCCGTCGTGGACCGCGCCGTCCGTGGTAAGAGGTGCGAGTATGCAAGCTTCGGCCGCCTCGATTTCAGTTGCTCCGGAGGCGATCAGCTGCGCAGCGGTGACGAGCGACCGGGTAGACGGCGGCTCGAAGTGGAAGACTTCGTCGGCGGTGCGGATGGCGATGGCGCACTGCACAAGTCGACGGGCAACCGATAGCTCGATGCCCGCTTCGCTGACGACGACCTCGGCCTCGCGCTCCGGAGGCAGATAACTCATCGGGAGGGTGGCGAACCGCTGTCGGAACGAGGGTTTGAGTTCCTTGAGCGAGCTTCGGTAGGCGGGGTTATAGGAGCACACCAGCATGAATGAGTCTGGTGCCTCGACAACCTCGCCGGCACGGTCCAGATAGAGGGCGCGACGGTGATCAGTCAACGAATGCAGGATGGCCAGTGAGTCGTGGCGTGCCTCCACGACCTCGTCCAGATAGCAGATGGCGCCAGCTTTGACCGCTTTAGTGAGCGGTCCATCCGTCCACACCACATCGCCGCCGGCCACCATGAATCGCCCGACCAAATCGGAGCTGGTGAGATCGTCGTGGCAGCTGATCGTGACCACGGGTCGCTCAAGCAGTAGCCCCATGTGCTCGACGAGCCGTGTCTTCCCGCATCCTGTTGGCCCGGTGAGCATTACGGGTATGCGCTGACAGTACGCCTGCTCGAACAGCTTCACTTCGTTGCCGTTGGCGAAGTACAGATCGGTCGTCATCTGTCCCCTCGGTGGTTATAGCTCATGCGGCGACCAGCTCCCGGTGAACGTGCGCGAGCACACGCGGAAGATCCTCAACACGTCGAATCCGTTGTGAGCGGCGAGGTCCGAACACTTCTGGCAGCGGGTCGACGCGGGTGGGCCCTACGCCGACGTAATACACCGAGACGCCTGCTTCGTTGGCTTCTTCGACCGCATGCGCCACGTCGGCCCAGGCGTAGCGGCCCTCGTAGCCCTCATCGGACATCAGGCCATCGCCGATCACGATGAGCAGGCGCCGTTCAGACGGCTGGCCCAGCAGGCGGCTGGTCAGATGACGTACCGGTGCACCCAATCTGGTATAGCCGCCCGTGACAAGGCCCAGACCGCTCGGAGCCACAAAGCGACGGTCCTGGAAGTCCTTCAGGCAGTGCACCTCGACGTGGTGGCGTGTGTTGCCGGTGAATGCGAAGACGCCGTGTCGTTCGCGGGCGCAGGTCATTGCGCGCGACAAAGCATCTGCGCACGCCAGCTCCAGTTTGAAGATCCGGCCGCCGTGAACTCCCAACGACGAACTGGCGTCCAGCAGCAGCGCTGTTGTGACATCCCGGCCGCTGGGAAGCAGCTCGCGGAAGATGCGTGGTTCCTTCGCCTCCCCGGTCATCATGTCGATGTAGTGGCCGACGTAGGAGTCGACGTCCAAGTCGGATCCATCTTCCATGCGGTCGGTCATCGCACGATGAGTGTGCTCTTCGAACCACTGCCTAAGATCTGTCGGAACCGGCGCGGGCTGGCGACCGTGACGGGTCCGTACACGTTCGAGCACCGCAACATGGTCGAGCAGGAAGCTGTTGGTCCACTGATTCCACTCGGGGTACGGAATGCCTTGCCGGCGGTCTGGGGTGATGTCCAGATCGTTGTCCTGGGGTCTGCTCGAGGGCGGCAGGTTGGGGTTGCGCACACCACCGTCTCCCCCGACAGGCACCGAGTACGGCCGGGGACGGCGTTTTTGCGTGCTGGTCCATGGCATTCGGCCGAAACGGCGAACTGCGCTCGTTAACCCGCGCGACGTCGAAAAGGTTGACGGCAACGTGCCCAATAGAGGATGCTCCGCAAGCGGTTGTCGGGTCCGTGCCAGTTTGATCGCACGGTCGAGCATCACCGTGGCTTCCATGTCAGCGTCGGCGATGTCGAGGTCGGGTACCACCCGTCGCATCTCACTCAACAAACCTGGCCACCTCGTGGCGACCCACCCCATTGCGGCGCTTGCCTCGATTAGGGTGAGCGCGCGAATTTCGCGGGCCGACAAGTCGCTCAACCGGTACTGCGCAAGACGGTCCTTCGATGGCGAACATTGCAGCGCTACACCACATGTCAAGGTTCTTCGCGTCCAATCCGGCGCCGCAGGGTACGGAACATGCACGACGGCAAGCGTCGAACTGAGTGTGAAGCCGCGGCTGTCTCCGGTCATCAGACGCGCATCCTCACGGCGCTGATCACTCAACGCGACCGCGGTCAAAGCACAGCTGCGTTCGATCGCCAGCGGGTGCGTATCGACGAGTTCAGCCATAGCAGTTCCGCCGCCCGTCTCGCCTGCAGGCCGATAGCTTGTTCAGAACGTCCCGATGCTGGAGAACATCCAGTACCAGAATGCGATGATCAGACAGGTGCCGCCCCATGCCGCGACGTAGCGAAGAATCTCCCAGAGCCAGACCATGCTGTGACCTCCTTAGTAGCGGGTTGCGAAAGAGTGGACGCGCCACATTGTGCAAGCGGTTCATCGGATTTCCAGACCGCGAATTGCGGAGGCGACCAGCTTGCTGACCATCATGTCCCGGGCGTCGGGGCTGTCCGTGGTGGTCAGCACCCAATACACACCGAGCAGAAAAAACGTCGCGCTGTAGAACGCGTCAACTTCCGGATGAATCTCACCCGCACCGCGTGCGCGCTCGATCGCACGGACCAGCAACACGATAACGGGATGGTCGGTCCAATCGTCGCGCTGTGGCCGTGACGGTGAAAAGTGCAGCGCCAGCAGCTCTTTGAAAAGCATTCTGCCGAGCCGCTGCTCGAGTCCCATCACCAGGCGGACGACTTCTGTCAACGCCGCGGCGAGGTCGCTGCTCGTTTCCAGAAACCGAGCGAACTCCGACGCGACGCGCTCTTCCTCGCGCCGCTCCAACTCCAGCAGTACGTGTTCCTTGGTGGGGAAATGAAAGAAAAATGTCCCATGGGCGACACCCGCCGCGGCGACGATGGCGCCGACGTTAGCTGCCGCCATACCCGA
>JAFAID010000118.1 GCA_019236925.1 Mycobacterium sp.
CGGAGCGGGCCGGGACGGTGGAGAACTGCCCCACCACGACACAAGTCACCATCAGATCCGGCGGCGGCTGTGAGCGAAACAACTCATTTCCTAGGCGAGCAACTACACAAAAGAGATGAGTAGCAGTAGAACGGATGGCATGCCGAAAATCACCGACACCATCACCACTGCTGACGGCACCTGTACCGTCCGCCTGTTCACTCCCGAAGGAGACGGTCCCTGGCCCGGAGTGGTCATGTACCCGGACGCCGGCGGTGTGCGCGACACCTTCGATGAGATGGGCGCCAAGCTGGCCGACTTCGGCTACGCGGTGCTGGTGCCCGATGTGTACTACCGCGAGGGCGACTGGGCCCCCATCGACATGAAGACCGTGTTCGGAGATCCCGAGGAGCGCAAGCGGCTGATGTCGATGATGGGCAACGTGACCCAGGACAAGATGGCCATGGACGCCGGCGCATTCTTCGACTACCTCGCCGGTCGCCCCGAGGTCAGCGGGGACAAGTTCGGCACCACCGGCTACTGCATGGGCGGCCGGACGTCGTTCACCGTGGCCGGGCGGGTTCCGGACCGGGTCGCCGCCGCGGCGTCCTTCCACGGCGGCGGGCTGGTCACCGACAGTGACGACAGCCCGCATCTGAAGGCAGACCAGATCCAGGCCGCGGTTTATGTCGCCGGCGCGGAGAACGACGCATCGTTCACCGCCGATCATGCCGAGCAGCTCGAGAAGGCGCTGACGGCCGCGGGCGTCGAGCACACTATCGAGACCTATCCGGCCGCGCACGGGTTCGCCGTCCCAGACAACGAGCCCTACGACGCCGCCGCAGCCGATCGGCACTGGACGGCGATGCGGGAGTTCTTCGGGGCGCACCTGGGGTAGCTGCCCAGGCTCCGAGCATGCACGTAGACGCGATGACGACTCCGGCACCGCTCGGCCAGACCGGTGACCTTGCCCGACGAACCCAGTCCGCGGGTTTCTCCGGCCTACTGTTCACCGAGACCGGCCGCACGGCCTACCTCAACGTCGCCGTCGCTTCGCAGGCCGCGCCCGAACTCGAGATGTCCACCGGCGTCGCGGTGGCCTTTCCACGTAGCCCGTTCGTCACCGCGGCTACGGCCTGGGAGCTTCAGGAAGCCACCGACGGCAAGTTCCGGCTGGGTCTGGGGACCCAAGTGCGCACCCACGTCGTGCGCCGCTACGGCGTGAACTTCGAGCGGCCGGGTCCACGGCTGCGTGACTACGTGCTTGCCGTCAAGGCGTGCTTCTCGGCGTTTCGCAGCGGCAAGCTCGATCACCACGGCGAGTTTTACGACCTCGATTTCATTACGCCGCAGTGGAGCGCGGGGCCGATTGACGCTCCTGATCCCAAAGTGGATGTCGCCGCGGTGAATCCGTGGATGCTGCGGATGGCCGGCGAAGTGGCCGACGGGGTCCATATCCATCCGCTCGGCGAGCCCGGCTACCTAAGCCGTCACGCTCTGCCGAATATCGCTGCAGGAGCGACGAAAGCCGGGCGTTCAGCATCGGACATCGCCGTCATCGTGCCGGTGATGACGATCGTCGGCGACAGCGACGAAGAGCGCGCGAAGGAACGAGAACTTGTGCGAGCCAGCATGAGCTTCTACGGCAGCACACCGAACTACGCGTTCATCTGGGACGAGGCCGGGTTCGATGGCACGACCGCCCGGATCCGGGAGAAGCAAAAGGCCGGCGACTTCGCCGGCATGGCGGCCCAGATCAGCGACGAGCACATCGCCGCGTTCGCCACCGAATCGACGTGGGATGGCTTGGCCGACGCGCTGACCGATAAGTACGCCACAGTCGCAAACCGGCTGGTGCTATATAACGCGCTCAGCGATCAGGAGCGCATCGAGCGGTATGGCGAAGTGGCCCGCCGAGTCAGCGGCCGATCAACCGCTTCATGAAGTCGGGGTAGCGCGCGCCCTGCACTTCGATATCCGCTGCGGCGGCGTCGATCTCGCGCAGATCCTCGGCGCTCAGTTCGACATCGGCTGCGCCGAGGTTTTCCGCCAGACGTTCCAGCCGTCGGGTGCCGGGGATCGGCACGATCCACGGCTGCTGCGCGAGCAGCCAGGCCAACGCGATCTGGCCGGGTGTCGCGCGATTGCGGGCCGCGATCGTCTCGAGTAGGTCGACAACGGCGCGGTTGTTCTCGCGGACGTCGGCAGCAAAGCGCGGAATGCTGCTGCGGATGTCGGAGCTGTCGAATTGCGTGCTCTCGCTGATGCTTCCGGTGAGAAAGCCTTTGCCCAGCGGGCTGTACGGCACGAAACCGATGCCGAGTTCGGCCAATGTCGGCAGCACTTTCGTCTCGGGTTCCCGCCACCACAGCGAGTACTCGCTCTGCAGAGCCGTTACGGGTTGCACCGCGTGGGCGCGGCGAATCGCTTCCGCAGGCGCCTCTGACAACCCGAAGTGCTTCACCTTGCCGTCCTGGATCAACTCCTTGACCGTTCCGGCCACGTCCTCGATCGGAACCTCAGGGTCCACCCGGTGCTGGTAGAGCAGATCGATGGTCTCGACGCCGAGCCGCCGCAACGACGTATCGGCAACCTCTTTGATGTGCTCGGGTCGACTGTCCAGTCCCGCGATGTTGCCGTCGGCGGCGAATTTGAAGCCGAACTTGGTCGCGATCACCACCTGCCCCGCGAACGGCGCTAACGCTTCGCCGACCAGTTCCTCGTTGTCGCCATAGGCTTCGGCGGTGTCGAAGAAGGTGACACCGCGGTTGACCGCGTCTCGAATCACCGCGATCATCTCGGGTCTAGATCCCGACGGTCCGAAGCCGCGGCTCATGCCCATGCAGCCCAATCCGATCGCCGAAACCTCGAGATTCTCGCCGAGAATGCGCTTGTCCACTGTTTGCTCCTGTCGTTGATCAGGACACCGGCAGGTCGACCAACTCGGCCAACCGGGCGCGATGGCGGTAGGCGGTACCGAACGCCAGTTGATCGCTCTTGGCCCGCTTCAGGTAAAGATGCGCCGGGTACTCCCACGTCATTCCGATGCCGCCGTGCAGCTGGACGCATTCCTCAGCCGCGTGCACGGCCGCACCGCTGCAGTAGGCCTGCGCGACGGCAGCGGCGACGGTCGCATCATCGTCTCGTCGAGCGCAGGTGTCGGCGGCATATCGGGCCGCCGCCGCGGCGGCATTGACTTCGATCCACAGATCGGCCAGCCGGTGCTTGATCGCCTGGTAGGACCCGATCGCCCGGCCAAACTGCTTGCGCTGCTTGGCATAAGCCAGCGTGGTGTCGAAACACCACTGCGCGATGCCCAGCTGCTCGGACGCCAGCAGCGCCGCGCCCGTCTCGAGTGCCGCCCGCACTGCGGCCTCAGCAGGCGCGGTGCCGACTCGCGACGACGCAGCCCCGGAGAACTCGATGTTCACCAGGGGCCTCGTCATATCCAAAGTGAGCAGCGGCGACAGGTTGACGCCCGCCGCGTCACGCGAGACGGTGTGCAACTCCAGCCCATCGGATCCGGCCACCGGCACCACCAAGACGTCGGCCTCGCCCGCGCCGGCCACGCTGGTGACTCGTCCGGTCAGCCCGTCGCCGGTCAAGCCGACACCGGCAACCGCGTCATCGGGTGCGGTGGGCAGCGGCAGCGTCAGCGCGGCGGTGAGCGAGCCCGCCGCTAATCCCTTGACCGTCTCAGTGTCGCCGGCCTCTAGCAGCGCGACGGTGGTCAGCACTGCGCTGGTCAGATACGGTACCGGCGCGACCGCTCGGCCGATCTCCTCCATGACCACGGCCGCCTCACGGGCACCCGCGCCCGCGCCGCCGAGTTCCTCGGGCACCAGCAACCCGGCCACACCAAGATCAGCGGCCAGCGCATGCCAGACACCGGAAAAGTCTTGCGGCGTAGGGCCGTAGGCCGCCATTAACGATTCCGGCGGACAACGGTCGGCAAACAGTCGGCGCACGCTGTCCCGCAGTGCTTCCTCGGTGTCGGAGTACAGCAGGTCGCTCATCGGGCCGTTCCTTTGTCCAAATCCTTGTATGCGATGTCCTTGTCGACCCGGTGTTCGGGCGGCAGGCCGAGAATGCGCTCGGCGATGGTGTTGCGCAGGATCTCCGACGTGCCACCCTCGATCGAGTTGCCCTTGGCCCGCAGGTAGCGGTATCCGGGCTCGCGCGCGGTGAAATCGACCGAATCGGGCTGACGCATGGTCCAATCGTCGTAGCGCAGCCCGGATTCGGGGTGCATCTCGATTTCGAATCCCGAAATCGCCTGGGCCAGACGGGCAAACGTCACCTTGAGCCCGGAGCCTTCCGGCCCGGGCTGACCAGCGGTGAGCCGCTGGCGCAGCCGCAGGCCGGTCAGCCGGGCAACCTCGGCTTCCACCCACAGCCGCATCAGCTCGTCGTGCATCGCCGGATTGCGCAGCTGCGGTTCGGCCCGCCAAGCGTCGGCGACCTTGCCGATCATGCCGGTTTCGCGTAAACCGCCGGCCATCGACCCGATCGCGACACGTTCGTTGTTGAGCGTAGTGGTCGCGACCTTCCAGCCACCGCCCTCGGCGCCGAGCCGGTTCGCGTCGGGCACTCGGACATCGGTCAGAAACACCTCGTTGAACTCGGCTTCGCCGGTGATCTGACGTAGCGGGCGGACGTCGACGCCGGGATCGGTCATATCGCAGACAAAGTAGGTCAAGCCTTGGTGTTTGGGCACCGTCGGGTCGGTCCGCGCCACCAGGATTGCCCTTTGCGCGAGCTGCGCGCTCGACGTCCACACCTTCTGCCCGTTGACTATCCAGTCGTCGCCATCGCGCACCGCGCGGGTGGCGACCCCGGCCAGGTCAGATCCAGCGCCCGGCTCACTGAACAACTGGCAGTAGACGTGCTCTCCGGTGAACAACGGCCGCAGGAACTTTCGCTGCTGCTCTGCGCTGCCGAACGCGGCGATGGTCGGTGCCGCCATACCCATCCCGATGCCGTTTCCCCTCCCACCTCCAAGGGGCGCGCCCGCCGCGGTCAACTCGGCCTCGACCTGCGACTGAAAGCTTCGCGGCAGTTCCAGCCCGCCGGAGCCCCGCGGGAAGTAAACCCAGGCCAGGCCGGCGTCGAACCTCGCCGCCAGGAAATCCTGCGGGTCACTCCTCGTGGGATCGTGCTCGTCCAGCAGTGCCCGCACCCGGGCACGCAAGTCCTCGGCGATCGCCTGCTCGTCGACGCTCATCGTTGCCTCCTTGCATCAGATGCCTGCGCGGAATCCCGCAGCGTTGCCCAGTAGCTGGCCCCCGTCGATCACCATGGTGTCACCGGTGATCCAACTCGCCTCGTCCGAGACCAGGAAAGCGACTGCCGCTGCCACATCGGGCGGCTCGCCGACGCGCTCCAGCGCGGTCGACGCCGACAGGACTGCTTCGTGGTCCTTCCACAGCGCCTCGGCGAGCCTGGTGCGAACCACGCCGGGGCAGACGGCATTGACCCGGATCCGCGGTGAAAGTTCCAGTGCCAGTTGCTTGGTGACGTGGATCAGCGCGGCCTTCGTCGCGTTGTACAAGCCCATGTACGGGCTCTGATGCATACCGCCGATCGAGGCGGTGTTGACGACGGCGCCGCCGTGCTCGCCCATCCAGGCCTTCACCGCGAGCGACGTCCACAGCAGCGGCGCCCACAGGTTGACCTCGAAGATCTTGGCGAACCGGGCGTGATCCTGCTCGATCAGCGGGCCGTACGCCGGGTTGGTGCCGGCGTTGTTGATCAGGATGTCGACGCCGCCGAAGCGTTCGACTGTGAGGTCGACGCAGCGTTTGGCGGCTTCCTCGTCGACGGCGTGCGCGGCCACGCCGATCGCGTTGCCGTCGACCTGTTCGGCTGCGGCGTCGGCGCTTTCCTGCTTCCGGGCGGTGAGCACCACGTTGGCACCGTCGGCGGCCAGCCGCTGCGCGATCGCCAGCCCGATACCCCGCGAGGCCCCGGTGATGATCGCGGTTCGGCCGCTCATGTTCGATGCGGTCATTGCGCCTCCTCCATCAGGCTGCGTTGGTAGCGGCGCATGCCGCTGAGCCAACGGTCGTAGTCGGTTGCTTTCTGCCGGTACATGTCCAGCACTCCGGCGTGCGGGAGGATCAGGAAGCGTTCCTCCTCGATCGCCGCGAGCACACTGTTGGCGACGTCCGCCGGTTCCAACACGTCGCCCGCGGTGGTCACCGCTCGGGTGGCCAGGTCACCGAGCGGGTGGCCGGACTGCTCGCCCTCATACAGCAGCTTCGTGTTCACCCCCATCGGGCACAGGCAGCTCACCCGCACCCCTTGGTCGCCGTAGGTGATGTTCAGCCACTCGGCGAAGCCAACGGCAGCGTGCTTGGTGACCGCGTAGGTCGCCGATCCGAGTTGGGTGAGCAGTCCCGCCGCCGATGCGGTGCTGATGAAGTAGCCTTCGCCGCGCTCGACCCAACCGGGTATCAGCAATTGCGCAGCGCGGATGTGCGCCCGAAGGTTGACGTCGATGGAGCGGTCCCACTCCTTCTCGGTGGCCTCCAGGCCCACGACGCCGGTAATGCCCGCATTCGCGAAAAACAAATCGACCGGGCCGCCGAATCCGCTTTCCGCGAGCGTGATCAGCCGCTGGATCTGCGCCGTGTCGGCGGCGTCTGCACCCGCAGCGATTGCCGCGCCGGGCCGCTCGGCCACCACTCGCGCAGCGTTGGCGTCCAGGTCAGCGACGACAACGCGGGCATCCTGCTGTGCCAGCTTGGCGGCCAGCGCGCTGCCGATGCCGTTGCCGCCCCCGGTGACGATGGCGACCCTTTCGGCAACCTTCACGACCGACTCCCTTCATTTCTGGACAGCAGGCGGGTGATCCACGCCCGGGACTCGGCCGGATCGATCACGTCGTCGAGCTCGAAGGTGGTGGCCGAGGTGAGCGCCTTGCCATGCTGGTAGGCCGCCTCGACCAACTTGTCGAAAAGGTTCTGGCGTTCGATCGGGTCGACGACTGCGGCCAGCTCCTTGCTGAATCCCAGCCGCACAGCACCTTCGAGGCCCATCCCGCCGATCTCCCCCGTCGGCCAGGCCACCGTGAACTCCGGGGCATGGAAGGAGCCGCCGGCCATCGCCATCGCGCCCAGCCCGTAGCCCTTACGCAGGATGATCATCCCGAACGGCACGGTCAGCCGAGCGCCGACGATGAACAGCCGGCTGAACCGCCGGACCGTCGCGTGGACTTCGGCATCCGGACCGACCATGAAACCCGGTGTGTCACACAACGAAATGATCGGCAGCCCCAACGATTGGCACAGCGTGAGGAAGTCCGCGATTTTATCGGCGGCCTCGGCATCGATGGCTCCGCCCAGATGATGGCTGCTGTTGGCCAGCAAGCCGAATGCCACGCCTTCGACGCGGACCAGCGCGGCGACCACTCCGACTCCGTAGTCCGCCCGCAATTCCAGGACGGATCCGACGTCGACGACCGATTCGATCGCGTGGTGCACGTCATAGGCGCGTAACCGGTTCTCCGGCACGACATGTCGCGCTCGCCGTGGATCCGGGGCCTCCCAGTCGTCGGCCTTAGGCCCGAAATACGATAAGTACTGCTTCGCCAGCGCCACCGCGTGTGCCTCGTCGCGCGCCGCCAGGCCGACGACCCCGTTGCGCCGCTGTACGTCGATGGGCCCGATGTCCTCTGGGCGGTACTCGCCGAGTCCACCGCCTTCGATCATGGCCGGGCCACCCATGCCGATATTCGCGTCCGGGGTTGCGATGATCACATCGCATGTTCCGGCCAGGGCGGCGTTGCCGGCGAAGCAACGCCCGGAGACGATCGACACCAACGGAACGTGGCCACTGAGCGCGCCGAGGGTGCGAAAAGTCGGCACATCGAGACCGGCGATATTGGCGACGTCGGTGTCACCGGGCCTGCCACCGCCGCCCTCGGCGAACAACACCACTGGCAGCTTTCGGCGGGCGGCCACGTCGAAAACCCGATCGGTTTTGGCATGGTTGCGCATGCCCTGGGTGCCGGCGAGCACGGTGTAGTCGTAGGACAGCACGGCCGCCTCGACTCCGCCGATTTTCGCTACCCCGGCGACCAGGCCATCGGCCGGGGTGTTGGCGATCAGGTCGTCCTCGGAGCGCCTGCTGCGCTGCGCAGCCAGCGTCAGCGCACCGTATTCGACGAAGCTGCCCGGGTCCACCAGGTCGGCGATGTTCTCCCTCGCGGTGCGCCGATTCTGCTTGTGCCGCTTGGTAATCGCCGCCGGACGGCCTTCGTCCAGAGTGAGCTGGTGGCGGCTACGCACCTCGTCGAGGTCGGCGCGGGCCCGGTCCAGATCGACCTCGGTCACGCCTTCGGCCTGCGCGCCTGCGCCGGAGCGGTTGAAGACCAGCAACGGGTCACCGGTCCCGACGACTTGTCCGGCCGTAACCAGAGTCCGGACCGTGCGCCCCGTGTCCGGGGCGGTCAGCACATGCTCCATCTTCATCGCTTCGAGCACGACCAACTGCGCGCCCGCCGCGAACTGCGCGCCTTCGGGGGCCACCTCGACCACGGTGCCGGCCAACTGTGCGCGCAGCACCTCCTCGCCTGGATACAGCTCGAGTTGCACGACTCGGCTCTCGCGGCGCTGAGACTGTGCGGCGTCGACCAAGGCGGGCAGGTTTTCGTCGACGAAACTCGTGTTGACCGGACCTGCATGAATTTCACTGTGCGACAGAATTTCTTGTAAGAATCCGATGTTGGTGCGGATTCCCTTGATGCCGAATTCGCCCAGCGCTGTTTGCGCCTTGCGCACGGCCGCGGAAAACGATGATCCGCGCACCCGGGTAATCACTTTGGCCAGAAGCGAGTCGTAGCGCGGGCTTGGCGTCAGTCCGGGACGCCCGAATGTGTCAACGCGCACACCGGGTCCACTCGGCGGCGAAAACACCGTGAGGGTGCCCGCCGTGGGTATCACCGACCCGTCGACGTCCATGGTTTCCATGTTGACCCGCGTCTGGATCGCGATACCGCGCACGGCGGCGGGTGCACCCTCCACCTCCTTGCCGCCGGCGACGATGCCGGCCGGCAACCTCAGCTGGTGGAACGCTGCACCGTCGGCGATTCTCAGCTGGACCGCGACCAGGTCGATCCCGGTGACCTCCTCGGTCACGGTGTGCTCCACCTGGATCCGGGGGTTGACTTCGAGGAAGACGAACTGCTCACCGGTCACCAGAAACTCGACCGTGGCGATGCCGCGGTAGTCGGCCTCTGCACACAGCTGAGCCGCGGCCCGGTGCAGGTCACGGCGCAGCGTTGTGGAAATGCCCTGTGCCGGAGCGATTTCGATTAGCTTTTGGTAGCGACGCTGGATGCTGCAGTCCCGGTCACCGAGTGCAAGTGCGCGCGACGGCGTTGCGACGATCTGCACCTCAATGTGCCGTGCATTGGCCAGATGCGCCTCGGCGAACAGGGCCGGGTCGCCGAAGCCGAGTTGGGCTTCGGCGGCGCATTGCCGGTAGGCATCATCGATTTCGTCAGCGCTGCGCACTATTCGCATTCCGCGGCCGCCTCCGCCGGCAAGCGCTTTGATCACGATCCCGTCGTCGTGGGCGGCGGCGAATGCCCGGATGTCGTCGACGCTGCTCGGCCCGTCGGTGGCGGGAAGCACCGGCACTCCGGCTGCGACCGCGGCTCGGCGGGCCGCCGACTTGTTTCCGAACAGTTCGAGCGCGGCAGCATCTGGCCCGACGAACGTATACCCCGCCGTCGCGCAAGCGCGGGCGAATTCCGCCTGCTCACTGAGGAACCCGTAGCCGGGGTGGATCAACCCGGCACCGGACTTCTTGGCTGCCGCCAGCATCGCGGCGTGGTCCAGATAAGCAGCCGGGCCGGCGCCGGCCAGGCCGATAGCTTCATCAGCGGCGTGCACATGCGGGCTGTCGGCATCGTCTTCGGCGTAGACGGCGACCGTGCCGAATCCCAACTCGGTGGCGGAGCGGATGATCCGGAGCGCGATCTCACCACGATTGGCGATCAGCAGGCGAGTCAACTCCGGTCCTCTGTGAGGTCGACCATTTCCCATCCGGGTCACATCATGCCGCTATCGCGTTTTGCTGCTTTCACCGGATCATCACGTCAAAGGCAACAAGCCGCATCTAGACGAGCGGTAGCTTCATTCCATGAAGTTTTACATCGTCGCCGGGCTGGCCGGCGCGCTGGCGGCAGGCGGCCTGATCACCGCCGCACCCCCGGCGAGTGCAGGATGCATGAACCCGGGATGGGCGGCGCACCCACTTGCACAGATGTGCGACGATCCCATCACCCCTGGCGGCATGTGGCAACGCTGCGTGACGTATCTCCAAGGCGGCCCCCGGTCGGCTGGCGAGACCGACTGCTACCTGATGAGCGCTGACCAGCCACCACTTGGTGCTGACCCCGCAGTGGGCAACCCACCAACGCACATCGACCCGTAGCGCCACCGCCGTAAAGGCAGCCTGGCAACGTTGCGTAACTTTTCCCCGCCGGCGAAGTCGGTGGTCGCGCCCGCACGGGTTCATCGCACTTGCTGCGACCCCCCGACGCACATCGACGACTAGCGCACTTGACTCACTCCATCAGCTGAGCCGCGACCGTCGCGCCGAGTTCCCAGCATGCCTCCAGGTCGGCCTTGGCCGGCTTGCCCGAAACCACCACGTGCTCGGCGGCCTTCACCCAACCCAAGCCCGTCGTGATGGCGTCGACGCCATGCTCGGCTCCTTCGGTTCCCTCGTTGCCGTGCAGATAGAGCCCGAACGGCCGCCCGCGCGTGGCATCCAGGCACGGGTAGTAGATGACGTCGAAGGCGTGCTTGAGGGCGCCACTCATGTAGCCCAGGTTGGCCGGGGAACCGAGTAGATAGCCGTCGGCCTCAAGCACATCGCTCGACGACACGGCGAGCGCGGCGCGCCGCACGACCTCCACGCCCTCGATTTCGGGATCGGTGGCACCGGACAGGACCGCCTCGAACATCTCCTGCATGTACGGGGACGGTGTGTGATGAATGACCAACAGCGTCTTGCTCATTCGCGATCCTGCATTGCTCGGTGTAACTCCAGGGCCTTCTTCATGGCTTCCCGCGCACGGCCGCGATCTCCGGCGTAGTCGTAGGCCCGCGCCAGCCGATACCAGCGCCGCCAGTCGTCGGGGTCGTTGCGCAATTCGGCACGGACCGTGTCGAACAGCGCGTCGGCCGCGTCGCGCTCGATGCGCCCGGACGGCCGTCGCGGCAGGGTGCTGACGTCGAGTTCCATCCCGTCTTCGGCGACCAGCCGGGCCAGCATCTGATGGGCGAAGCCGGCGCGCAGCGTTGCGATCATCGCCCACAGGCCGATGGCGGGCAGGATCAACAGCGCCACACCCAGGACGACGGCGGCAGCCCGCCCGGAGCCGATCATCAGGATGGCGGACCGGCCGAGCAACACGAGGTACACCAGTAACGCCACGCACATGAACGCGATCATCAGCTGGAGGCGCACACTGCGCCCGGATGTGCCGGTTCCGGTCATTTCAGGTTGAGTAGCGATTCAATTCCTACTGTCAAGCCAGGATGCTCGCCGACCCGACGCACTGCCAACAGCACGCCGGGCACGAACGACGTGCGGTCCATGCTGTCGTGCCGAATGGTCAGCGTCTCACCGGCAGTGCCGAACAACACTTCCTGGTGGGCTACCAGCCCGGCCAACCGCACCGAGTGCACCGGGACACCGTCGACATCGGCGCCGCGGGCGCCCGGCAAGCTCGTTGTGGTGGCATCTGGGTTGGGCGGCAGGTCTTTTCGCGCCTCGGCGATCAGCGCGGCTGTGCGGGCGGCGGTTCCCGATGGGGCATCGGCCTTGTGCGGGTGATGCAGTTCGATGACCTCGACGGACTCGTAGAACGGTGCGGCCTGCTGGGCGAAATGCATGCACAGGATCGCCCCGATCGCAAAGTTGGGCGCGATCAGCACCGAGACGTCCGGTTTGGCGGCCAGCCACGCCCGAACCTGTTGCAGCCGTTCGTCGGTGAAGCCCGTTGTTCCGACGACAGCGTGAATCCCGTTGTCGATCAAGAACTTCAGGTTGTCCATCACGACATCGGGATGGGTAAAGTCGATGACGACCTCGGTTTTGTTGTCGGTCTGCAGGCTCAGCGCCTCACCGGCATCGACCTCGGCGGACAGGGTCAAATCCTCGGCGCCCTGCACCGCCTGGACCATCGTCGCGCCGACTTTGCCCTTCGATCCCAGCACTGCTACCCGCATGAGTTCACCCTAGACGGGCCGAGTTATCCACAGTTCGGCGTTTATCCACAGCTGCGGCTCGGCCTGCGGTCGACGTCGGCTGCCGCGGATAATGTTTCGAACATGGGTTCGACTTGCGTTGAGGTGCCGCCCGAGTTGGTTGCTGCCTTCGACGCGCTCGACGCGGCCGTGGCGACGATCGGCGAGTTCAACCTGGACAACTACCATCCTGGGCTCCGGCTGCATGCACTCGAGCGGCTGGAGCATGCCCGACGTCAGCAGATGGTGCCCAGCCACGATCTCATCGCGGGCCTGGCCAAAGAGGATCCGGCCGACGTCGGTGGCCCGGTCCATAAGGTGATCGCCGACTGGCTGCGGATCAGCTGCG
>JAFAID010000147.1 GCA_019236925.1 Mycobacterium sp.
GACCAGCACCACCGCCGGACGGCGAGCCAGCACCTTGTCCACGTCGAGCTCATCGAAGTTGGACCCTCGATGGCTGGTCTGGGCGAGCGGAATTTGCTCCAGCGCGGTGAGCATGGCCTCGGTGTCCGCGCGGCCGTGGGTCTCGACCAATCCCGCGACCACATCCACTCCCCGCGCAGCCAGGTGCTTGGCCTCAGCCAGCATGGCGTAGGTCTTTCCGGCTCCCGGAGCAACACCGAGATAGACGCGCAGCCGACCTCGGCTCACAGTCGATGTCGAACCCGCCGACATTCCGCCGCTCATCGCGATCACCCTTCACTGCCACACGTCGGATCGAACCTACAGTTGGCAAACGCGCGCACTAAGGGCAGAAGGTCACCAGCTATAACAACCGACGATGTGACCGGGCCCAGTGCCCTCGATCACCGACTTCACACCGCCTGATCTTGCGGGCAATCTCCGCGAAGTGAACGTGATCGTGGGGGGCGAGTTAACCAGTTGTCTTGCGGCGGCGAGAATGATCGAGTGCCCTGGCTGGTTGGCGTACACCACGTCGCTGTGCCGGCCAGCGATCCGCTGGCGGCCAGCGACTGGTATGTGCGGGTCTTCGATTTCACCGAACTCTTGGTCGAGGAACTCGAAAACGAGGTAACGGCCGTGCTGCTGGAACATCGGTGCGGTGTCCGTCTGCTGCTGCGGCGCGCCGACGAGCCGCTGACCGCATTGCGTGGCTACCCGTTGTTCGGTCTGAGTGTCGCCAACCACGATGAGTTGCTGCGCTGGGTAGAGCACTTCACCACGTTCGATGTCGAACACAATGATGTGCACCGGGCGCACCTGGGCTGGGCGGTGACCGTCACTGGCCCGGACCTGGTCCGTATCCAGCTCCACACCGAGGAGGGACCCAGCGGCGAAGCCGAGTAGGTGCGTGAAAGCGCTTTCGCCACAGCGCGTTTGAGAAGCCCTGAATCGCGCTTCGTCGGGCTGGCGACGGACCCGTAGACTCCGGCTTCGTGGCCGATGTTCCGCTCGACGCACAAGAGCGCCTTGAGCTCTGTGATCTTTTCGACGAGCTCGGCCCGTCGGTTCCCACGCTGCTCGAAGGCTGGACCGCTAACGATCTCGCCGCTCACCTCGTGTTGCGAGAACACGATCTCGTTGCTGGTCCTTGCCTCGTTCTGCCTGGTCCTTTCGCACGGTTCGCCGAGCGGCGTAAGGCCAGATTGGCCCAGGGCAAGGACTTTACGTGGCTCGTCGCGCGGACCCGGTCCGGTCCGCCCATCGGTTTTTTCCGCATCGGATGGGTCCGCGCCTTGGCGAATCTCAACGAGTCGGCGGCTATCTGAGTCGGCGGCTTCACACTTGCGGGCTCGAAATCGAGTGGGCTGGAACCAACGAGCGGGTGACGGTTCGACCAGGCGAACCGACGGCGCGACTCAGCGGTCTGCCGGGCGAACTCCTCCTTTGTGTGTTTGGGCGCCAAGCTGCAGCGCAGGTCGAAGTGAGCGGACCGCCGGAAGTCGTTGCGGCGGTGCATCGCACGCACTTCGGCATGTGAGTTCTACACAGTCCAGCGCACCTGCAGCGTCGGCGGTTTGCGGAACACCAGACCTCGCGGCGCGTTGGGGTAGTCGGGGTCGAGCCGCAGCCCAGGCAAGCGGTCCAGGAGTCGACCGACCGCGATCGTCGTTTCAGTCCTGGCGAGCTGTGCGCCCAGGCAAAAATGTGGACCCTGCGCGAAGGCAAGGTTGAGCCGGGCGTTAGCACGCCGGATGTCGAACTGGTCGGGGTCGCTGAACACGACCGGATCTCGGTTGGCGGCGGCGATCGATACGCTGACCAGGTCACCGCGCTGAATCCGACCGCCCCCCAGCTCGACATCGCGGGTGGCGTAGCGGTCAACGACTGCGGCCGCCGGCTCCAACCGGATCGACTCCTCGATCGCGTTCGGCAAAACATCGGCGTGGTCGCGCACAAGCGGGAGCGTCCCGGGGTCGCCGAGGAGATGCCTGACAGCGTTGAGAATCATGCCCTCCGTCGTGTCGATACCGCCGAACATCAACACCGCCGCGTTTGACGCGACCTCGTTCTGGCTCAGCCCTTCCGGCGCTCGCGCAGCTTCCCTCAGCCGCGAGGGTTCGTCGGTACAGGCGAGAGTCCGTGTCACGGCGGCCCGCAGCCGGGCGAACGCATCTGCGCCCGCCGCGGTGACCGGCCTGCCAGCGGTCACCTCTGACACCGCCGCCACGATCGCGGCGTACCAGGACAACACCGTGTCGACGTTGACATCGCGCAGCCCGAGCGCCTCGGTAACCACCGCCACCGCGAGCGGACCGGCGAACTCGCGCCGTAGCTCGGCGCTGCCGGCGGGCCGAATCGCCGAGATCAATCGATCGGCCTTCGCCTCGACGAACCCGGCGAACCGGTCCTGTACCCGCGCCGGGCGGAACGGATGCGCGAACGGCTCCCGGTGCCGCGTGTGGTCCGCGCCGTCGAGCGAAAGCATGCTCGCGCCGACCACCCGGGAAGTGGAGAACCGGGGATCGTCGACGGTGAAGGTAGTGGGATCCCGCAGCACCCTCACCGCAAGGTCGTACCGAGTGACCAACCACCCGCGCCGGACGGCGAGCCACGACACTGGCTCGTCCGTCCGCAGCCGCGCTAGCAGCGGGTGCGGGTCCTCCTGCAGCTCACGCAGGGTCGCGCCGCGCCCGATCGGGAACTTTTCGATAGCCACCTCGTAGTCATGATCGCGCGCCTTCACAGTTGCGGGCTCGAGATTGGGTGGGCTGGAACCAACGAGCGGGTGACGGTGGTCCCACCCCCAAACTCCTCACACTTGCGTTTTGGCGCCATCAGCGCCAAAATGGCGCCATGCCAAGTGTGCAGATCAAAGACGTCCCTGAAGACACCCACCGAGTCCTGCGGGAGCGAGCGGCGCGCGCGCATCAGTCCCTACAGGAATACCTTCGAAGCCGTCTGATCGCCGACGCGAATCAACCCACACTGGATGAGGTTCTCGACCGCGTCGCGGCACGCCGTGGCGGCCGCGTATCTTATAAGGCTGCTGTCGATTACGTTCGGGCAGAACGTGATCGTCGTTGATGCGAGCGTATTGGCTGTAGCGCTGGGCGATTATGGGACCGACGGCCAGCACGCCCGGGAACGTTTAGCCGGCGAGACGTTGGTCGCTCCCGAACTCGTCGACCTCGAGGTGGTCTCAGTGTGGCGCCGCCATGTCGCTGCAAAACTGATGCCTGCTCGAAGAGCCGCAAGTGCGGTAGCGGACCTGGCGGATTTGCCTCTGCGTCGGTCCTCACACCAGTCATTCCTCCACCGCATATGGGAGCTGCGGCATGTCGTCACGCCCTACGACGCGGCGTATATTGCGCTGGCCGAGGCTCTGGACGTCGTGCTGGTCACCGCTGATGCACGTCTTTCACGTGCTTCGGGCGTCCATTGCGAGATCGAGGCCATCGATGGGGCTAGCGGTGGTTGACAGTTTGGAGCGCGCGGGCCGCGTCGAGGTCTGACAGTCGGGAACGCGGTCGAGTACCGCCAAGCTCTGTTTGATTCGGCGCCGCGCGGACGAGGGCAACCAGCAAGGGTGCGTTGACTGTTCGGGGCCGACGAATCATCGGCGGCGCATCATGGATACGAAGGAGGTCTTGCGAGCATGACTCAGGGCGCGACGATCGGCCCGGGCAGTGTCGTCGCGGCCCAGGAGCTGAACACAGTCTCTGGTGCTGCGGTGCGGATTCCGGACCCGCAGAAAGTTGTTCATTTGCAGTTCCGGCGGTTCGCTGGGTGCCCAATCTGCAACGTGCATTTGCAGTCGGTGGTGCGGCGACACGACGAGATCGAGGCGGCCGGCATCCGTGAGGTCGTGGTGTTTCACTCCACCGACGAGGAGCTGCGGCGTCATGTCATCGATCTGCCGTTCGCGGTGGTCGGCGACCCGGGGAAGCGGCTCTATGCGGAGTTCGGGGTTGAGTCGTCGCCGCGTGCGGTGCTCGACCCGCGGGCGGTGGCGCCGGTGTTCAGGGCGATGGTTCGTCAGCGGCGGCTCATGCCGACGATTACCGGGGATCGCGCCGACGCACGCCCGCCGAATCTTCACCCGACCGGTGGTCGGTTGGGGTTGCCCGCCGACTTTCTGATCGGCTCAGATGGTCGTGTCATGGCCTACAAGTACGGCACGCACGCCGATGATCAGTGGTCGGTCGACGAGTTACTGGCCCAGCTGCGGGGGTGAGAGTCCGGGCTCGCCGCAGCGATCCCCACAGCGATCCAAACTATGTGGCACAAGAGGATCTTGAGGTGACCTCCAGCGGTCGAAGATTAGTCGCCGCTGCGAACAGAACATCGGGGTTGAGGATGCCGGCCGGGTCGAAGCTCTGTTTGATTCGGCGCAGGAGGGCTATCTTGGCCGGGTCTTCGAGTCGCTCGGCCCGCTCGCCCGACACTGCCGCGGTGTCTTTCCGAACCAGCGCCGACACGAACGGTTGAGCGCGCTCTGCTCGGTGTAGCCGAGCAGGCCGGCGATCTGGTGGAGATGCAAGCCCGGTTCGGTGAGGTATCGCGCCGCCTGGGTGCGGCGTTCCCGGTCGATGACGTCCTGGCAGCGCACGCCTTCGGTGGCCAGCCGTCGTTGCAGGGTCTGGGGATGCATGGCCAGTTCGTCGGCGATGGCGTCGGCGCTGCACTGACCGGTGGGCAGCAGCCGGCGGGCAGCTCGGCGACGCGTGCCGACAGCGGCGCGGTGCCCGGCAGATAGGTGGCCTCCAGGTACTTTGTGGCGATGCGTCTGGTCTCGGGATCGGCGTTCTCGATACGCCTTTCGGCCAGATGCTGGGGCAGCTCGAACCCGCACCAGGTCTGCCCGAAGTGCACCGGGCAATCCAGCGCGTCGCGGTAGGCGGCGTCCGAGCCGTGTTGCTCGTGGATGAACGAGATCGCGCGGAATCGCGCCTCCGGTCCGCCGAGAAGGCGAAGAATGCGCACTGCGATGCCCATGCTGAGCTCGTATCCCTGTAGCGGGTA
>JAFAID010000150.1 GCA_019236925.1 Mycobacterium sp.
TGCCGTCGGTGTAGGCGTGATGAAACAGCGTCACGAGCGCCACCCGAGCGCCTTCGAGGCCTTCGACGACCCACATTTGCCACAGCGGCCGGTTGCGGTCCACTGGATTGGCGTACACCTGCTCGACGAGCGCGCAGAACTGCCTCATCCCGCCCGGCGCTGGGCAGGCGACGTAGCGCACGTGCGAGTCGAGATCGAACTCGGGGTCGTCGGCCCAAATGGGCTGGTGAATCCCCAGCGGCGTGGACAGATAGCGCTGGCGAAACACCGGGAGGAGGTGGATTCGCTCGCGCATTATCTGCTGCATCCGCGGGCGAGACCACCCGCGCGGATCCGCTGAGGGATCCAGAATGGAGATCTTCAGCGTGTGGTTGTAGGCGTTGCCCCGGTCGAGCCGCAGCATGAGGGCGTCGCCCCCGTTGAGGCGTCTCATTGCGGTCGCTCTTGTTCGATCACCAAGCAATACGTCACGTTTGCTCAGCCCTCCATTTCGGCGAACTTCCACAAGCGGCGCATGTAGAGGAACGCGATGAGTCGGCGCGAGATCTCCGGCGACACCCGTTTGACGATCCATTGTGCGCGCAGGTCGCCGCCGGGAAGCGAGTACAGCCGCTTCCTGGCCATATCGATGACTATTTGGCCGACCACGTCCTCGGCGGTCTGATTCGTGGTCTCCTGCTCGCGCCTGAGGGACTTCATCATCCGGGCGTTGGCTGACGCCATGACCCTGCCCTCTGCACCAAGTTCCGACTGGAAGACGCCCGGGCAGGCGACCGTAACGTCAATGTGGTGCGGAGCGAGTTCGGCATCGAGCGTCTCGGAGAGAGACAGGACACCGGCCTTGCTCACGTTATAGCTGGCCATCTCCGGAGCAGACACGAAGGCGGCGACGGAGGCGACATTGACGATGTGGCCCCCGCCGGACTCGCGCAGGATCGGAGTGAATGCTTTACATCCGTGCACGACACCGAACGTGTTGATCTCGATGATGCGGTGCCACAGCTCGATAGATTCGTCTTCGATCGACGAGCCGCCGACAACACCTGCGTTGTTGACGAGGATGTCCAATCCACCCCACGCTTCGGCGACCTCGCGCGCCGCCCGCTCGAAGTCTTCGTATCGTGTCACCTCCAGCTCGATCTCAAGCACCTGACCTCCGGCGGCTCGAACCTTCTTCGCGGAGAGAGCGACCCTCTCGCGGTTGCGCCCCGTGACTGCGACACGCCAGCCGTGGCGCCCGAAGAGCACAGCGAGCGCCTCACCGGAACCGCTCGTGGCTCCAGTGATCAGGATTCGTCGCGCCGGGTAGCGGGAGCTCAGCCGCGCGACGGCACGTGACACGGCGCCCATCGGTGCGTGGATGACGGGCATTTGGTCTTCCTTTCGTGGGGCTGCAACACGGGCACAGCGTGCAGCCAGTTGCTCGATCGCGAGCAGTGTCATTGTGCTGGTGCGAGGGTGACTTGCGCTTGCTCATCCGCGCGAGCAAGCTTGCCTATTCGCGCATTGCCGATGGCGGTCCGCCTGGCGGCACATGAGCTTGCTGCTGCCCTCCACCGTAACTTCAATCAGGTCCATCGCCAACGAAAGCGGGAGAGATGACATCGGCAGCGACCTGGTCTACTGACGGGTTGCGGGAGGACCAAGCGCGCAATGCCGCAGAGGGCAGGTTGTCGGATTTAAACATGGCGTGGGCGCTGACCTTCCTGGCGGGCGATCGCGTGGACTTGTCTGTTAGGTACCGCGAGGTGGACGTGCTGACCGTCGGGGAGCTTCGGGCGGGTCGGCTCGCCGGATTCCGCGCGGCCTTGGTGAACAAGAACCCATTTGTCGGAGTGCTGTTCAACTTGTCTGGACGGCTTCGTTGCCGCTATCTGTGCGGCGGAGAATTCATTCTGCAGCCGGGTCAGCTCGTGATCTGGGAAAGCGAAACGGCCTGTGCCTTCGAGGTCATGGACCCGCATCAACACCTGTATCTTCTGCTACCGCGGGACCGGATACCACCCCGGTTGGCCGACGTGGCTGCGCGGCGGTGCGGCGCTCTGCCCGCGGGACCCGGCTCGGGTCTGCTGGCTGTCGCCCTAGAACAGCTCAGGGCGATTAATCGCGAGCTCGACGAGCTGTCCGATGCCGGTCTTGCGATCGCTTGCCGGTCCGTTGTCGACATCTTGGATTCGGCCGTGGCCCTTGCGCCTGAGCGGCGGTCATTCAACGCATCCCGGCTGATCGGGGTGCGGCAATACATCGAGAACAACCTCGACGACCCCGGACTGTGTGCATCGACAATCGCAGCTGCTCACGGCATCTCAGTGCGCACGCTTCAGCAATTGTTCACCGATGCCGGCACGACCGTCAGCAGCTGGATCCGTGACCGCCGCTTAAAAGCGTGCTACCGGGCACTGTCCTACGCAGAACGGTCGGAAACCGTCACGGACGTGGCCTTCCGCTGGGGCTTCAACGACGCGGCGCACTTCAGTCGCAGATTCAAGCAGGCCTTCGGGGTCACGCCGAGCAGTGTTCTCATCGGCTGCCGATCTGAAGGCACCGGTCACCGCCTCGCCGGGTCGAACCTTCATGGCACGAACGCTATGACTGGCGCAGCCGGCTGAAGCGCAACGGGATCACGCGACTTACGAAGGAAGCAAACAAACCTCGCGCACAAGACAACCAATCAAGACACGTTTGAAGGAGATTGACCTGCTATGCCGCGTACATTCGACATGGTTGCCGACTATCCGGACAGCGTCGAAGACCTATTACAGGTATTCGGCGACGAGCGCTACTGGCTGGCTTGGCTCGCCGAATACGGCCCCAACGAGGCCACGCTGGATTCGATCCGGGTCGGGGCCAACGGCAGCGTGGAAGTGGCTTGCACACAGACGCTGCCGCACGACCGGCTGCCGGCCGTTGTAACCCGGGTCTACAAGGGTGATCTGCAGATCAAGCGCGAGGAGAGTTGGAGCGCGCTCACCGATGGCGAGACCACCTGCGCCATCACCGCGGACATGCCGGGCACACCGGTGACGCTGTCGGGTACCGCGCAGCTCACACCGGACCCGGCAGGGGCCGACGGCGCGCAATTGCGGGTCCAGGGCAGTGTTGAGGTGCGGATCCCGGTGATAGGTCGCCAGATTGAAAAAGTCATCGCCAATCAGCTGATGGATTTGGCGACCACCCGCCGGCACTTCACGAGTTCGTGGATTGATCAGAAGAGCTAGCCGGATGCACGGATTGCAGCATCGGCGGTCGCAAAATCCGTCCGATCAACCCCGGCCAAATGAGCGTGCACCGCGCTTTTTCCGTGGCCCTTTGTCGATTGTCCTGGTGGTCGTCGTCGTGGTGGCGCTCGGCGTTGCGGTTCTGCTCGGCGGCGAACTCTACGCGCGACACCGTGCCACGTCGGCGCTGGAGAAGGCGGTCGAATGCGTCGCCCAGGACCGCGCCAGTGTGTCGTTCGGGACGTGGCCGCTGCTGCCGCAGCTCATGAGCGGCAACTTCCCCGACATTTCCATCGAGACCGCCGGCAACCAGTTCCGCGAAGCCAAGGGCATGAAGATGGACGTGCGGATCACTGATCTGCGGCTTTCAAGCACCGGTAACTCGCGCGGCACGCTGGGCTCCCTGCACGCCGATATCTTTTGGTCGAACGAGGGCGTCAAGCAGACCTTGCAGGACGCCATTCCGTTGTTCGGCGGGCTGATGACCGCGGTGACCACAAAACCGTCGGACGGCACTGTCGAGTTGCACGGCGGGCTTGGCAGCATCACCGCACGACCGCAGGTGACCGACAGCGGACTGGTGCTGCAGGTAGTCAACGTCAGCGGTTTCGGTTTCACGCTGCCGCCTCAAAGCCTGCAGCCGCCGCTGGATGCCGTCACGTCGACACTGACAAGGAGCCTGCCGTCAGCCATTCACGCCGACAGCGTGCAACTCACCGACACCGGGGTGACGGCAAGGTTTTCCGCCCGCCACGCCAGCATCCCCGTGATGCAGGCCGATCCGTGCTTCGCCGGCCTGTGAACAGCGTGGGTCTGCCGCGCGACGTTGCCACGTTCGATCAGGGTCAGCTGGTCAGCGTGGTTGATGTAGTTGACCCGTAGGCTGCTGGGGCCACCAGCTTGCTTCGCGCAGGAGTGTGGCGATGGCGGGCACGGTGAGGGTGCGCACCACGAAGGTGTCCAGCAGTAGGCCGCACCCGATGATGAAGCCGGCTTGGACCATGTTGGCCAGTGAGCCGACCATCAATCCGAACATGCTGGCAGCGAAGATGACTCCCGCAGAGGTGATGACCGAGCCGGTGCTTGCGACGGTGCGCAGCACGCCGACGCGGATGTTGCGTCCGGATTCTTCGCGTAACCGTGAGACCAGCAGCATGTTGTAGTCGGCGCCCACGGCGACGAGGATGATGAGCGCGAGAAGCGGAACCTGCCAGGCAATTGCGTGGCCGAAACCGTACTGGAAGACCAGCACGCCAATGCCTATTGCGGCGGCGTAATTCAGCACGACAGTGCCCAGCAGGTACAGCGGAGCCAGCAGAGCGCGCAGAAGCAACACCAAGATGATGCCGACGATGACGAGCGTCGTGGTGCTCAGCTGGATGAAGTCGGACCTATACAGCCGTTGGATGTCGGAATTGACCGCCGGGAAGCCTGCCATCGACACCGTGGCATCGGCCAGCGAGGTGTTGGGGCGGGCCTCGTTGGCGACGTCGGTGATCTTGCGGCTGAGCTCCATGGCTTCCACGGAGTAGGGGTCGTAGCTGGATTCGATGCCGAACCGTGCGGTCTTGCCGTCGGGTGAGATGAAGTACTTGGCCATGTCGGCGAAGGAACGGTCGTTGAAAGCTCTTTCTGGCAGCTGGAATCCACTCGAAGAGTCCGAACTCATGCGAGCTGAGTTCTGCAGTTGGGTGGCGACCTGGCTCATGCCGCCGAGCATCTCGATATTGCTGTCAGCGAGGGCGTGCACACCGGTCGCGAGTGCTTGGGCGCCAGAGGCGAGTTGGCTGACGCCGTCTTGGAGTCGGCGCATGTTGGCGGCCACATCGGCCGGGCTGCCCAGTGCACCGACCGCCTTGTCAAACGAGGCTGCGGCCGCCTGCACATTGGCAAGGGCGCCGGCGACTGTCGCGTTGGAGTTGGAGCGGTAGCTGTCGCCGAGACCCGCGACCTGGTTGAAGAAGCCGCTGTCGCGTAGGGCGACCAGCACCCGGGCTTGGTCACGCAGCTGGGCGCATTCCGGAGTGGTGGCACACCACGGCGAGGTGGTGAGCGCGCTCATCAGGGGATCGATGGTGGCGATGGCGTTGTCGGCTTGTTCTGCTTGTGGTCGCAGCCCAGGCCCAGACTGCAGGGCTTGGTCGACGGCTGGCGCGGCCCCCGACAGCTGCTCAAGCAGCGGTCGGAACCGCTCGACGTTGACTGCGGCGGACTGGGCTTGGCTCAAAACGCCGGTAACCGGTGTCAACGCGGTGCGCAGCGTGGTGTCGAGCTGCGCCAGCCCGCCGGCGAGGAGGTCGGCGCCGCCGGTAAGTCTGGTCAGGTCCGCCTTTTTCGCGTTGCCATCGGCGACGGCGCTGGCCATCTTGTCGCCGATCTGGCCGTTCTGCCATGACAATTTGGCTTGGTCCAGGCGCTCGCCGGTGGGACGGGTCACTCCGGACACTTTGCTGACGCCGGGAATCTGCGCGACGCGGGAAGCCACTTCGTCGAGGTCGGCCAGCCGCTTGCCGGTGCGCATGTCGGCGGGCGATTCCACGACGAGGAATTGGGTGAAGATCATGTCCTTCGGAAAGTGGCGGTCGAGTAGCCGGTAGCCCTGGTTGGCGGCGGTCGCAGCGGGCTGGCCCTTGCGGTCGTCGTAGCTGATCTTCATGGTCAACGCCACCGCCGAGAGCGCCAGTAGCAGCACCACGCTGGTGACCAGCAGCGGGACGGGGCGGCGCACGACCGCCACCGCGACGCGGTTCCAGTAGCGGCGCGTGCGGTCGGACTTGGGTTCGCCGATGCCGCGCCTGGCGGCCAGCGACAGCACCGGTGGCAGCAACGTGACAGTGGCGAGGAATCCGACGAGCACGGCGATCGCACAGGCCGGGCCCAGCCCGGCGAACACACTGAGCCGGGCCGACAACATCGCCAAGAATGCCAACGCGACGGTAGCGGCCGAGGCGAGAATGACCCGCCCGATGCTCGCGGTGGCGTGAACGACCGCCTCATCGGCGGGCACCTGGGCACCGCGCTGCTCGTGGTAGCGGCTGATCAGAAACACCGTGTAATCGGTGCCGGCCCCAAGAAGGATGACGGTCATGAAAGCGACGGTGATTTGCGACACCGGCATGCCCAACTGGCCCAGCGCCGAGAGCACACCGCGCCCCACGCCCAGGCTCACCCCGATCACCAGCAGCGGCAACAGCGCGGTGAACACCGAGCGGTACACGAGCAGCAGGATCACGGCGATCA
>JAFAID010000173.1 GCA_019236925.1 Mycobacterium sp.
GCGGCAACACCAGGGTGCGCCACCATCCGCGGATTAGAAGGCCCTGCGGAGTGATTGCCAGCTTCGGTCGTGCCCGCAGCGAGAATCCTGCAAAGAGCAATAATCCCAACCCGGCAACGCCGACCAAAAGCCGCCCCGGAGGGTCTGTGACGAGCATCACAGCTGCGACGGCCATCACAACACCAAAGAATGCGCAACCGGTGATGGCCGCCGTACCGGGGCCCCAACTAGTTTGCTGCACCGCTCTCCCATGCCGATTTACCACACCTAATGCAGTTATCCACAGGTGCTATCCACAATGGGGATGAATCACAACAGTGTGATTGGATGACGGCGAAGTTTCCGCCGTGATAACGGGAGATTGACGCGGAAGTAAGCATCCCGAGGCCGCGGCGGCCTAGCGCCACCTCATGGTGAGCAACAGTCCGGTGATCATGAAAGCAAAGGCGATCGCGTAATTCCACGGACCGAGTTCGGCGAGGAACGAGATCTCGGTGGATGCGAGCTGGAAGACCAGCAGCCAGGCCAGGCCGATCAGCATGAGCCCGACGAACAGCACGACGAACCACACGCTCGACGGGCCCGCCTTGACCTTCACCGGCGTGCGGCTGACCGCTTTGATCGTGAAGTCGTTTTTCTTGCGGACCTTGGACTTGGGCATGTGTACCTTCGTGAATTGCGGGCGGTGCTCGTGCACCATGAGACTAACGCAACGCCGGTCAGTGCCCCGTTGCGCACGACGAGAGGACAGCTGGTGGCACAGCGGCGCTCGGCCTGGCGGTTCGGCGTTCCGATCGTCTGCCTGCTCGCCGGCGCGCTCCTGGGCACCACGCACGGGGTGTCCGGCGGCGGCGAGATCAGGCGCAGTGACGCGCCCCGGTTGGTCGACCTGGTGCGCGACGCGCAGCAATCGGTCGACCGGCTCAGCACCCAACGAGATTCTCTGGCGGCGCAGATCGACGACGCTCGGGCGGGACCGGCGGGCAGCGATGCGGCCGTGGCGGCGCTGCGGGTCAAGGCCGCGCAGCCGGCGGTCGCTGCCGGGACGGTGCCGATGCGCGGGCCCGGCCTCGTGGTGACGCTGACCGACGCACAGCGCGACGCCAATGGCCGATTCCCCCGCGACGCCTCCCCCGACGACCTCGTCGTGCACCAGCAGGACATGCAGGCGGTCCTCAACGCGTTGTGGAGCGGCGGCGCCGAAGCCGTGCAGATGCAAGATCAGCGGGTCGTTGCCACGTCGGCGCCGCGCTGCGTCGGCAACACGCTGCTGCTGAACGGCCGGACCTACAGCCCGCCCTACACCGTCAGTGCGATCGGCGACGTCCCCGCGCTGCAAGCCGCGCTGGCGGCGGCTCCCCTGGTGACCCTGTACAAGCAGTACGTCGTGAGGTTCGGCCTCGGCTACACCGAGGAACCGCGCGCCGATGTGCAAGTGGTCGGCTACACCGGGCCGATCACAATGCATTACGCAAAGGCCGCGGGCCCGGTCGGCTGAACCGGCACCTACCGCGCAACCGTTACCCTGACGTGATGCAGGTCCTGGTCGTCGATAACTACGACAGCTTCGTGTTCAACCTGGTGCAGTACCTCGGCCAGCTCGGGGTCGAGGCCCAGGTCTGGCGCAACGACGACCATCGGCTCGACGACACCGCCGCGGTGGCGGAGACGTTCGACGGCGTGCTGTTGAGCCCGGGACCGGGCACGCCGGAACGCGCCGGCGCGTCGGTCCCGCTGGTCGGCGCCTGCGCCGCCGCGCGGACACCGCTGCTCGGTGTGTGCCTCGGGCACCAGGCCATAGGTGTTGCCTTCGGCGCCACCGTCGACCGGGCCCCCGAGCTGCTGCACGGCAAAACGAGCACCGTCTACCACACGAATGGCGGTGTGATGCAAAAACTTCCGAATCCGTTCACCGCGACGCGCTACCATTCGCTGACCGTGCTTCCGGACACAGTGCCCGCCGAGCTGGAGGTCACTGCGCACACCGAAAGCGGCGTGATCATGGGGCTGCGCCATGTCGAATTGCCCATCCACGGCGTCCAGTTCCACCCCGAGTCAATCCTGACCCAGGGAGGGCACCGCATGCTGGCCAACTGGCTGGCCTACTGTGGGCCGGCGCCCGACGAAGGTTTGGTGCATCGGCTCGAGACGGAGGTCGCCGACACGGTGCGCGAGGCTACGCGCCGAACTTCAGCGTGACGTTGCCATCCCGGTTGATCCCCGTTCCCGGCGGCGGGCTCTGGTAGACGACGCGGTTGCGTTGGGGGTCCGGCCCCGGTACGTCGGCCCCCTTGACCAACACACCGGTCCAGCCCAGAGCCCGTAGCTGCGGTTCGGCGTCGATCCAGAACATTCCGCTCAGATCCGGCATCACGAACTGATTGCCCTTCGACACCTGCAGATCGATCACAGAATCCAACGGCACATTGGCGCCTGCGGCCGGACTCGTCCCCAGCACCTGGCCGGCCGGCAGGGTGCTGTCCACGGGCGACTGGCCGAATTTCGTGAACCCGTAAACGGTCAGGTTCTTCTCGGCCTGGTCCAGGGTCTGACCGCTAACATCGGGAACCTGCCTGGTTTCGGGGCCGGTGCCGACGACGATCGTTATCTCGTTGGTGATCGCCGACGTCTGGTTGGCGGGCGGATTCGTGCCGACCACCTTGTCCTTCATGTCCTGCGTCGACGGCGTCGCGGTTTGCTTGAACTTGCCGAATCCCGCGGCGGTGAGCTTGCGCACCGCGTCGGCGTAGCTCAGCGACGAGACGTCAGGGATCTCCCGCTGCTCGGGGCCGGTGGACACGTCGAGCGTCACTTCTGTCCCGGCCGCGACACTGTCGTTGGGCTTCGGGTCGGTGTTGATGACGTGATCGGGCGGCACGGTGGAGTCGGGCTTCTGCTGGGTCCGGGTCTTGAAGCCGCGATTCTGCAACGCGGCAATCGCGTCGGCCGACGGCTGACCTGCCACGTCGGGTACCTGCACGTCGCGCGGAGTGCTGCCGACCATGTTGATCGCAACGGCGACGACGACCGTCAGCACCGCCAGCGCCGCGACCACGATCAGCCAGCGGCCGACCGATCCGGCGCCGACGCGGTCGCGGTCGGGGTAGCCGGCCGGTTGGCGGCCCAGTAGTGCGGTTTGCTGGCCGCGCGACGCGCCGGACGGAGTCGATGCCAGCAGCGTGGTGCGTTCGGCATCGGTCAACACCTTCGGCGCCTCCGGCTTCTCGCCGTTGTGCACCCGCACCAGATCGGCGCGCATCTCGGCGGCGCTCTGGTACCGATTATCCGGGTTCTTGGCGAGCGCCTTGAGCACAACGGCGTCGAGGTCGGGAGAGATGCCCTCGTGGTTCTGTGACGGGGGAACCGGATCTTCGCGGACATGTTGATAGGCGACGGCGACCGGCGAGTCCCCGATGAAAGGTGGTTCGCCGGTGAGGATCTCGTACAACACACAACCGAGTGAGTAGACGTCGGACCGCGCGTCGACCGGGTCACCGCGGGCCTGCTCCGGGGAGAGGTACTGCGCGGTGCCGATCACCGCCGCGGTCTGGGTGACGCTGTTGCCGCTGTCGGCGAGCGCGCGTGCAATGCCGAAATCCATCACCTTCACCGCGCCGTTGTGGCTGATCATGATGTTGGCCGGCTTGACGTCCCGGTGGATGATGCCGTGCTGGTGGCTGAAGTTCAGCGCCTGGCACGCGTCGGCGATGATCTCGATCGCTTTGCGGGGCGGGATCGGACCGTCGTTGTGGACGATGTCGCGCAGCGTAATGCCGTCGACGTACTCCATCACGATGTACGGCAACGGACCGGCCGCCGTTTCGGCCTCACCGGTGTCGTAGACCGCGACGATCGCCGGGTGGTTCAGCGCGGCGGCGTTCTGGGCCTCCCGGCGAAACCGCAGATAAAAACTCGGGTCGCGGGCGAGATCGGCACGCAGCACCTTGACCGCCACATCTCGGTGAAGCCGCAGGTCACGGGCCAGATGGACCTCGGACATGCCGCCGAAACCAAGGATTTCGCCAAGTTCGTAGCGGTCAGACAGGTGTTGTGGGGTGGTCATTGCTAGGTCTCGTCATGTGAAGGCGTGTCGGGCGTTGCCGCTCGGGTTGGCGACCCATCAGGCTCGGGGGCCGCCCGACCGAGTTCACCGATTCGTTGTCCAGCCTTCCTGAAGGCACCGGTCCCCGTCCAATTCTGGGGCTGAGCGGGCGCGCCGGGTGACTGCGCCGACGTGGTGACTGACTCGCTGACCGTCGGCGGGGTCTGCTGCTGGTGGCTCTGCTTGTCGCGGGCGTTGATGACGATCAGCACGGCGATCACGATGGCGAGGGCGCCGAGCACGCCCGCCGCCCACAACAGGGCCCGCTGCCCCGACGAGAACGTGCGCCGCGGTGGAGGCGGGCGGTGGCCGCCGGTGACCGGACGGGCCCGGGTGCCGGTCATGACGCCGGAACGGGCCGTCAAGTCCGCGGCCACGCGGGCTTGCGCACCGGACGGTATGGCCGAGGGGGTGGCGCGGTTGATCGTCGGCGCCTGATTGGGCCGTGGTGGCCGACGGCCTGAACGCACCGCGGCCACCGCGTCGGCGAACTGGCCGCCGTTGCGATATCGCATGCCCGGGTTCTTCACCAGCGTGATCTCGATG
>JAFAID010000183.1 GCA_019236925.1 Mycobacterium sp.
GTGGCGACCAGGACCGCCAGCTGAGCCCGGTTGGCTACGACAACCGGCGGTGGCACCGTCATCGCAAACGCGGCCTCGTAGGCGGCCGCGGATGCCATGGCCTGGTTGGCTGCGTGCTGAGCGGCCGCGGCGGTGGTTTGCATCCACCCCACATAGGGCGCGGTCGCGGTGGCCATCGCCGCCGCGGACCGACCGCGCCACTCCTCGTCGGTGAGCGTCGAGATCACCGACTGGGCGGCAGACGCGGTCGTATTCAATTCGGCCGCCAAGTTGTTCCACGCCGCCGCGGCGGCCATCATGGGCGCCGCGCCTGGGCCGGTGTACATGCGTGTGGAATTGATCTCTGGGGGCAGTGCTGCGAAATCGAGTGTCATTTCTTTTGATCCTTTTCTGGCAGTTAGCTTCGGGCGGTATCGGGTTCTTAAATGCCCGTCGGATTGGGTATCACGGTGGGCTTGACGCCGTAGCGCGGCGCACCGAAGCCGAGCCCTGGGCGCCCGGCCGAGGCCACCGACGGCACGCCGGCCGGCATCGTTGTCACCGACGGGGTATGCGGCGCAGAGCTGGTCCAGCCCGCACCCGCCGATGTCGCGGGTGCGGGGTTGGTTGCCGCAACGCTTCCCGCGGCCCAACTGGGCGGCACCGACATCCCGCCCAGCGAGGACGCCTGGCCTACGCCTGAGAGAACTGGCGCCCCGCCGGCACCTGCGGGCCCCGCCGACGCTGTCGCAGCCGCCGGAGGAAGCCACGCGCCCGTGCCGTCTGTCAGGCCGCTGGCAGCGGGTTGGGTGGGGTCCCAGTTCACCGCGGCGGGGAGGAATTGGCCCTGGGACAGCGCATCGAATTGGGACGCGGCGGCGCCGAAGTTCTGGGCCCAGGTGAATGGGGTGGCGATGGTGGCGCCGGTGGAGGACGACACTTGCGCCGGACTCACGGTCGCTCCGGATAGTGGACCGAGCAGGCTGGACAATGACGTCGAACCGGTCGCGGCGTTATTGGCCGATTCGGTTTCTGCATAGGAACCGGCGCTGGTGCCCAGGGTGTTCACCAGCATCTGGTGAATCGCTGCGGCTTGCGCGCTGACCTGCTGGTACCAGGTGCCATAGGCGGTGAATTGCGCAGCCTGCAGCGCTGATACCGGGTCGGCGGCTGCGGGAGCGACGTCCGTGGTGGGAGCCGCTACGGCCTCATTCTCGCCGACCATTGACGTGCCGAGGGTTTGCAGTGCGCTCGCCGCAGCCGTCAATGCTTCCGGCTGCGTGGTCACGAAAGACATGGAATTTTCTCCTTAACAAAACAGGCCGACTATCTAAGGTTCGGCGGCGGTGATCGGGTTCTTTAATTGAGCGCCCCGAGAACGCCAATTTCCAAAAATTTGCCGGAAATATTTCAATAATGAATTTTTGGCGCGGATGTCACGCCTGCGGGAGGGTGAAAAAACCGATGCGGTGCGATCAGCCGCCGGTTGAAACTCCTGCGACGCCGGCATCTCGAGTGGAGTGAAGTGCTGTGCCCTTGGTTTCGGGTAGCAGGTAGGTGCACACCAGGCTGGCCAGGGCCAGGATGGCCAGCATGGGACCGACCGCCCAGCTGCCGTAGGTTGCCTGCAGCGTTCCGGCGATCAACGGCGGCAACGCGCCGCCAAGGACGCCGGCGAGGTTGACCGCCAACGCCGATCCGCTGTAGCGGTAGCGGGTCGCGAACAGTTCGGGAATGAAGGCTCCGGTGGGTCCGGAACCGATCGCGGCGATCGCGAACATCCCGACGATGGCGACCGCATACAAAGCGGGCTTGCCGGTGTCCATCAACGGGATCACCACAACCGCCCACGGCACGCACCCGGCCCAGCCGAGCAACATCATCCGGCGACGCCCGACTCGATCGCACAGGCTGGCCGACAATGCGACGAACGTGGTGCTTGCCAACCCACCCAGCGCGCCGACGGCCCAGATGAAGCTGCGGGTGTAGCCCAGATGGAAATGGGCGTACACGGTGAGGTAGGTGTTGCCCATGTAGGCGAAGCCGAAGCCGCCCACGATGCTGCCCGCGGCCAGCAGGATCTCCCGGCGCTGCAAGCGCAGCAACTCTGCGATCGGCGCTGTCGGGACCAAATTTCGGGCCTTTTCGGCGGCGAACACCGGAGTCTCGTCGATCCGCAGGCGCACATAGAGCGCGATACCGATCAGCGCGGCGCTGATCAGGAACGGTATCCGCCACCCCCACTCCATGAAGGCGGGGCTGTTTTCACCGATGCTGAAGCTCACGCCTAAAAACGTCAGGCTGGAAAGCACCGCCGCGGTGCCGCCGCCGAGCAGGGTGAACATGCCATACCGACCGCGTCGGCCTTCTGGCGCGTGCTCGGCACTCAGCAACGCCGAGCCGGCCCATTCGCCACCGACCGCAAACCCTTGCAGCAGCCGCAACGCAACCAGAATCATCGGGGCCGCCGTGCCAATGGCCGCCGTGCTGGGAACAGCGCCCACCGACACAGTCGCGACGGCCATAATCAGCAGCGTGGCGATCAGGGTCTTTTTGCGGCCCAGCCGATCCCCGAAATAGCCGAAGGTGGCCGCGCCGATCGGCCGGGATAAAAACGCACTGGCGAATGTTCCCATTGAGGCGATGGTGGCCAACGTAGAACTGAGGTGCGGGAAGAACACGGTGGGAAACACCAGCGCGGCCGCGGTGCCGTAGATCAGGAAGTCGTAAAACTCGATCGCCGAGCCGACCAGACACGCAGCGGCAATCCGTCTCATCGGTGTGACGCTGCGTCGATGCACGGTTATGACGGTACTGAAAAGGACGCTGGTGTCATACTCGCCGCGCGCCATTAGCCGCGGGTCAACAGCTCCTTCTTGAGCACCTTGCCCATCGCGTTGCGCGGCAGGGTATCCACGATCCGCACCTCACGTGGCCGCTTATGCACCGAAAGCTGTTGTGCCACATAGTCGATCAACTCTTGCGGATCTGCGTCACCGATGACGAACGCGACGATGCGCTGGCCCAGGTCGTCGTCGGGCAGCCCGACGACCGCCGCCTCGACCACCCCGGGATGGCCGAGCAGCGCCGTCTCGATTTCGCCGGCGCCGACACGGTATCCGCCCGACTTGATCAGGTCGACCGACTCGCGGCCCACGATGCGATGCATACCGTCGCTGTCGACGACGGCGGCATCGCCGGTGCGATACCAGCCATCGGAGTCGAACGCCTCGGCGGTGGCGTCCGGACGGTTGAGGTAGCCGTCGAACAAGGTCGGGCCGCGAACTTGTAGCCGCCCAATCGTTTCCGCGTCGTGTGGCACCGAGTCACCGTCGTCGTCGATTAATCGGGTCTCGATACCGGCCAACGGCAGGCCGACCCAGCCCGGACGGCGCTCGCCGTCGGCGCGGGTGGAGAGCGTGATCAACGACTCTGTGGCGCCGTAGCGTTCGACGGGTGCATGCCCGGTGAGCCGAACCAACTGGTCGAACACCGGCACCGGCAGTGGCGCGCTGCCGGACACCAGCAGCCGCGCCGACCGCAGCGCCTCAGCAGATGCCGAGTCACGCGCCACCCGTGACCACACGGTCGGCACACCGAAGTACAGCGTGCCGTGTACAGCCGCGTACGCTTCGGGCTTTGGTTTTCCGGTGTGCACGAAGCGGTTTCCGACTCGCAGCGACCCAAGCAGACCCAACACCAGCCCGTGCACGTGATACAGCGGCAACCCGTGCACCAACGTGTCGT
>JAFAID010000381.1 GCA_019236925.1 Mycobacterium sp.
ATCCCACGGCCGGGCGCTGGTGGCCGTGCTGGAAGGCATGGTTGCCGGCGTCAGCCTGACGTCCGAGGACATCGCGGACCAGTTGGCCCGCCGTCGGCTCGGCTACGGGCGCGGCGCCCGGATGAAGTTCGAACGCGACCAAGTCACCATGCTCGCCGGTGTGCGGCACGGCGTCACGCTGGGCGGCCCGATCGCCATCGAGATCGGCAACACCGAATGGCCGAAGTGGGAGACGGTGATGGCCGCCGATCCGGTGGATCCCGCGGAGCTGGAGGTTGCCCGCAATGCGCCGTTGACCCGGCCGCGGCCCGGCCACGCCGACTACGCCGGCATGCTCAAGTACGGCTTCGACGACGCCCGCCCGGTGCTCGAGCGGGCCAGCGCCCGCGAGACCGCCGCCCGCGTCGCGGCGGGGACGGTCGCCCGGCTGTTCCTGCGGCAAGCCCTCGGCGTCGACGTGCTGTCGCACGTCATCTCGATCGGCGAATCACAGCCCTACGACGGCCCGCCGCCGCAGGCCGGCGACCTCGATGCGATCGACGCCAGCCCGGTGCGCGCATTCGACAAGGCGGCGGAAAAGTCGATGATCGCCGAGATCGAAGCCGCCAAGAAGGACGGCGACACCCTGGGCGGCGTGGTGGAGGCTGTCGCCGTCGGCCTGCCGGTCGGACTCGGATCGTTCACCAGCGGCGACAACAGGCTCGACAGCCAACTCGCCGCCGCGGTGATGGGCATCCAGGCGATCAAGGGCGTCGAGATCGGTGACGGGTTCACCACCGCGCGCCGCCGCGGCAGCCGCGCCCACGACGAGATGTACCCCGGACCTGACGGCGTCGTCCGCTCCACCAACCGGGCCGGCGGCCTGGAAGGCGGCATGACCAACGGCCAGCCGCTGCGGGTACGGGCGGCGATGAAGCCGATCTCCACCGTCCCGCGGGCGCTGGCCACCGTCGACATGGCGACCGGTGACGAGGCCGTTGCGATCAACCAGCGCTCCGACGTGTGCGCGGTACCGGCCGCGGGCGTGGTGGTCGAGACCATGGTCGCGCTGGTCTTAGCCCGCGCGGCGCTGGAGAAATTCGGCGGCGACTCGCTGGCCGAGACGCGCCGCAACGTCGAGGCGTACCTGCGTTCGGTCTCCGACCGCGAACCGGCCGCTGACGTCCGGGCGTCAGGGCAATAGCGATGGCGCCCAAGGCCGTACTGGTGGGACTCCCGGGATCAGGGAAGTCCACGATCGGGCGACGGCTGGCCAAAGCGCTCGACGTGAAGATGCTCGACACCGACATCGCGATCGAACAGCAGACCGGGCGCCGCATCGCCGACATTTTCGCGACCGACGGGGAGAAGGAGTTCCGTCGTATCGAGGAAGAGGTGGTGCGCGCGGCGCTCGCCGAGCATGACGGCGTGCTGTCGCTGGGCGGCGGCGCGGTCACCAGCGCCGGCGTGCGCGCCGCGCTGGCCGGTCACACCGTTGTCTTCTTGGAGATCACCGCCGCCGAAGGAGTGCGGCGCACCGGCGGCAACACTGTGCGGCCGTTGCTGGCCGGGCCGGACCGCGCCGCGAAGTTCCGCGAGCTGATGTCGCAGCGGGTCCCGTTGTACCGCCAGGTCGCCACCATCCGGGTGAACACCAACCGGCGTAATCCCGGCGCCGTCGTCCGCTACATCGTGTCGCGGCTGCAGGACCCGCAAGCCTGCGGCCCCGGGCGCGCCCGTCGCCGTCCGCCGTGGCGTCGCGCGCCGTCCTCACTGACCCCAAACACACCCGAGGCCCAGGCCGGGCCGCCGCCCACCCCCGCGACGCCGGCGGCGCTGGCTGCGGCCCGTCGCGCCGAGGCCGGCAAATGACCGAGTTTGATGGTCCGGTTCCTCCTCATCGCGCTGCGCACTCTGCATCGTCACCGGACGGCCCTGACGCCCCGGTCACCGTGCAGGTGGCCGTCGACCCGCCCTACCCGGTGGTGATCGGCACCGGCCTGCTGGGCGAACTCGAGGGGCTGCTCGCCGATCGGAACCGGGTCGCGATCCTGCATCAACCGGTGCTGGCGCAGACCGCCGAGGAGATCCGTACCCGACTGGCGGACAAGGGTGTCGACGCGCATCGCATCGAAATCCCCGACGCCGAAGCCGGTAAGGACTTGCCTGTCGTGGGGTTCATCTGGGAGGTGCTGGGCCGCATCGGCGTTGGCCGCAAGGACGCTTTGGTCAGCCTCGGCGGCGGGGCCGCCACCGACGTCGCCGGCTTCGCCGCGGCGACCTGGCTGCGGGGTGTGTCGATCGTGCACGTGCCCACCACATTGCTGGCGATGGTCGACGCGGCGGTCGGCGGCAAGACCGGAATCAACACCGACGCCGGTAAAAACCTGGTCGGTGCGTTTCATCAGCCCGCCGCCGTGTTGGTCGACCTGGCGACGTTGCAGACGTTGCCGCGCAACGAAATCGCGGCCGGTATGGCCGAAGTCGTCAAGGCGGGTTTCATCGCCGACCCGGTGATCCTGGATCGGATCGAGGCGGATCCCGAGGCGGCTTTGGACCCGTCGGGTGATGTGCTGCCCGAGCTGATCCGGCGCGCGATCACCGTCAAGGCCGAGGTCGTGGCCGCCGACGAGAAGGAATCGCAGCTGCGCGAAATCCTGAACTACGGCCACACCTTGGGGCACGCGATCGAACGGCGGGAGCGCTACCAGTGGCGGCACGGCGCCGCGGTATCGGTCGGTTTGGTGTTCGCCGCCGAGCTGGGCCGGCTGGCTGGGCGGCTCGACGACGCCACCGCCGACCGCCACCGCAGCATCCTGGCATCGCTGGGCCTGCCGGTCGGCTACGACGCCGACGCGTTGCCCGAACTGCTGGAGTACATGGCCGGCGACAAGAAGACCCGGGCCGGGGTGCTGCGGTTCGTGGTGCTCGACGGGCTGGCCAAACCGGGCCGGTTGGAGGGGCCGGACCCGACACTGCTGGCCGCGGCCTATGCGGAGGTGGGTACCGCGTGACGAACATCAACGTCATCAACGGGCCCAACCTCGGCCGGCTGGGTCGGCGGGAACCTGAGGTCTACGGCGACACCACCCATGATGACCTGGTCGCGATGATCGAACGCGAGGCCGCCGAGCTGGGATTGAAAGTCGTGGTGCGGCAAAGCGACAGTGAAGCTCAGTTGCTGGACTGGATACATCTGGCCGCCGACGGGGGAGAACCGGTGATCCTCAACGCCGGCGGACTGACGCACACATCGGTGGCGCTGCGGGACGCCTGCACGGAGCTGCGCGCGCCCCTGATCGAGGTGCACATCTCCAATGTATATGCGCGCGAAGAGTTTCGGCACCACTCTTACTTGAGCCCGATCGCGACCGGGGTGATCGCCGGTCTCGGTGTGGAAGGCTATCTGCTGGCCCTGCGCTATTTCGCCAGCCTCAACCGCTAGTCTTCGTCTCGCTTGGCTGTCGGCTCGGTGTGCTCGGTGGTCGGGACTTCCTCGGTGGCCTCCGCCGTCTCGTGAGTCGGGATCGCCTCGGTGGATCGCGTTTCGGGCGGCCAAGGAATCTTCTGAGTCTTTTCCTCGCTGTAGGCCGGGCTGACGGCTTCGCCGGTTTCTTCGGCTTCTTCGCTGTAGGCCTCGGGAGTGCGGTATCCCTCACGCTCGGCCGTCGCCACCGCCGCCGGCTGCTCCTGGTGCCATTCGCCACCCTCAGCGGCGGCGGCCTCATCGGAGCGGACGGCGGCGAACACGTCGGTGTCGACCCGCTCTTCCTCACCGGCGCCGCCGCGTTGCGGCGTGTAGGCGCCCGAGCGGTCGATCAAGTAGCGGCCAAGCGCCACCCCGGTGATCCCACCCAAGAAGACCAGCAGCGCGGTGAACGCGGCGAACACGGTGAGCTCATTGATCAGCCCACCGACATACACCGACTTGTAGAACACCCCGACCAGCCACGTCACCGCGCCGCTGACCACACCGGCCACCAGGCCGGCCAGAAGCCACATCGTCGCCAGATCGGCACGGCGATCGGGGTCCGGGTTCGCGGCGGCGTCGGCGCGGCCATCCCTAACCCCCCAGAAGATCACCCCGGCCAGGAACAGAATCAGCAGCACAATGCTGATCAGCCCGGCGTGGGTCTGCCACACGTCGATGAGCGATCCCTGAAGCAGGCGTACGACGACCATTGCAGCGCCGAAGACCAGGCCGCGCAGCATCCAGTTAGTCATGGGGCCACAGCGTAGCGAGTACCGTCATCGGGCGTGACACATTCCCAGCGGCGAGCCGCGCTCGGTGCGCGACTCCACGCGACCGAACTGGACGCGATGCTGGTCACCGACCTGATCAACGTGCGCTACCTGTCCGGTTTCACCGGGTCCAACGCCGCGCTGCTGGTGTTCGCCGGCGACCTGCCGCCGGTGCTGGCCACCGACGGTCGCTACCGCACCCAGGCCGCCCAGCAGGCGCCCGACTTGGAGGTGGCCATCCAACGGGCCTGCGGACGTTACCTGGCCGGGCGGGCTGCATCGGCCGGCGTCCGGCGACTGGGCTTCGAGAGCCACGTGGTCACCGTGGATGGGTTCGACGCGCTGGCTAAAGAAGTAGAGGTCGGGACCACCGAGCTGGTGCGCGCCTCGCAGACGGTGGAAGCCCTGCGGGAGATCAAGGACGCCGGCGAGGTGGCGCTGCTGCGGCTGGCCTGCGAGGCCGCCGACGCCGCGCTGACCGACCTGGTGGACCGCGGCGGGCTGCGGCCCGGCCGGACCGAACGCGAGGTGGCCCGCGAACTGGAGGCCCTGATGCTCGACCACCGCGCCGACGGCGTCTCGTTCGAGACGATCGTGGCCAGCGGGGCGAATTCGGCGATCCCGCATCACCGGCCCACCGATGCGGTGCTGGCCGCCGGCGACTTCGTCAAGATCGACTTCGGTGCTCTGGTCGGCGGCTATCACTCCGATATGACCCGGACATTTGTACTTGGCAAGGCCGCCGATTGGCAGTGCGAGATCTACCAGTTGGTCAGCGCCGCGCAGCAAGCCGGGCGCGCAGCGCTGCGGGCCGGCGCGTGCCTGGCCGATGTCGATGCAGCGGCTCGCGGGGTGATCACCGACGCCGGGCATGGCGAGCACTTCGGCCATGGCCTCGGCCACGGGGTGGGGCTGCAGATCCATGAAGCGCCAGGGATCAACGCCACCGCCGCCGGTACACTACTTGCGGGCTCCGTGGTAACCGTGGAGCCCGGTGTCTATTTGCCCGACCGCGGCGGCGTCCGCATCGAGGACACGCTGGTTGTGGCTGACACGGGGCAAGCCCATGGGCACGCACCAGAATTGCTCACCCGGTTCCCCAAGGAACTGGCGATCTTGTAGGAGATGCACCGACCGTGGCAAGCACCGCCGATTTCAAGAACGGACTGGTGCTGGTGATCGACGGCCAGCTATGGCAAATCGTCGAGTTCCAGCACGTCAAACCCGGCAAGGGCCCAGCGTTCGTGCGCACCAAGCTGAAGAATGTGGTCTCGGGCAAGGTGGTCGACAAGACCTACAACGCGGGCGTGAAGGTGGAAACCGCCACCGTGGACCGTCGGGACACCACCTACCTCTACCGCGACGGCTCCGATTTCGTGTTCATGGACAGTCAGGACTACGAGCAGCACCCGTTGCCGGAGTCGCTGGTCGGGGATGCCTCGCGGTTCCTGCTGGAGGGGATGCCGGTGCAAGTGGCCTTCCACAACGGGGCGCCGCTGTACCTCGAGCTGCCGGTGACCGTCGAACTCGAGGTCACGCACACCGAGCCGGGTCTGCAGGGCGACCGGTCCAGCGCGGGCACCAAGCCGGCGACGCTGGAAACCGGTGCGCAGATCAATGTGCCGTTGTTCATCAACACGGGCGACAAGCTCAAGGTCGACTCCCGCGACGGCAGCTACTTGGGACGTGTCAACGCGTGAGCCGGCCCGTCAGGGGACGGCATCAGGCTCGTAAGCGTGCCGTCGACCTGCTGTTCGAAGCCGAGGCTCGTGGATTGAGCCCTGCCGAGGCGGCCGATGCCCGTACCGCGCTGGCGGAGGCGAAGCCTGATGTGGCGCCGCTGAATCCGTACACGGTGACGGTGGCCCGCGGCGTCAGCGCGCACGCGGCACACATCGACGACTTGATCGCATCGCATCTGCAGGGCTGGACGTTGGAACGGCTGCCCGCAGTGGACCGGGCCATTCTGCGGGTTGCGGTGTGGGAGCTGTTGCACGCCGACGACGTCCCGGCGCCGGTCGCCGTTGACGAGGCGGTGGAGCTGGCCAAGGAGCTGTCCACCGACGATTCACCCGCATTCGTCAACGGTGTGCTGGGCCAGGTCATGCTGGTGACGCCGCAGATCCGGGCGGCGGCTCAAGCAGTCCGCGGCGCCGCGCCCACCGCGGCCGACGACAGCGTGGATTCATGACCCGGCTGGAACTGCGCGTCATCATTGCCGTCGTGCTGGCGGCGACGGTCATCTTCGGCGCCGTCTTCTGCGCGGCCTACGGGCAGGCGGCGATCGCGGCGGCGTTGGCGATCTACGCGCTGGGCGTCGGCGCCTGGCTCTATCACTGCATCGAGCGGCTCGTGTTGGCCCGCCGCATCAGCACGGTTCGTGCGGCGGCTCAGCCGTTCCGGCCGTTGCTCCCGGTGATGGCCGCGATCATGGCATTGACGCAGGCGGTGGTGCGGTCGCTGTCCGACGTCACCGACGTCGCGCCCACCACATTAAGGCGCTGGGACCGTCCCGTTCGACGGTGGATGGAGATCACCCGAGGCGATCGCCGCGGCCACGACGTCGACGACGAGTTCGATGCCTGAATTCATGGACTGATTACCCGCTCGTCGACCTTCCGAAATGCCCGCGCACGCATCTGCTGAGGGACACACTGGCGATATGGACCGAGACGGTAGGCGCCCGCGGCGGCTTCGTGTCTCCGCATTAGCGGCGGTCGCGAACCCGTCGTACTCGCGCATGGACACCTGGAATCTGCTCGACGACGCGTGCCATCAGCTCGCGGTGGTCGACCGTGCCGGGCTGGACACCAGCCACGAAGCGGCCCGAGCGAAGCGCCTGATGAATCGTCTCAGTGCCTACGAGCGCTACTGGATATATCCCGGTCCGGAGAATCTTGCGGCATTTCGCGATTATCT
>JAFAID010000433.1 GCA_019236925.1 Mycobacterium sp.
TTTTCACGCCCGCGAGGCGTCCCCCGGAAGGGATATGAAGCTCACTCGGAAATAGGACGAATGCCCTGGTGAGCGTCCTGGGCACTCAAGCCGAATTTCCATCTCCCCACACCGGGGCGCAGCCCCCTAAACGCTTTGAGCGACAACTCACGGTGGTTGGATGCAGTAGTAGAACGTCACTGACGAGCCCGAAGCGGTCGTCAGTTCTTGCCGGCCGCCAACTTGGTCACGATCGATCGGAAGTCCTCGGTCTGGAAGGACTGGTTCTCGGCGGACAGCGCGTAGTCGAGCGTTGCCAGCACCGCGCGCTCGAGATGCACGTTGAGGACGCGTTTGGTGCTTTCGACCGCCTGCTGCGGCAGTTCCAGGATCTTCTTCGCGGCCTTGAGCGCCTCGTCGACCGGATCGGCCACCACATGATTGGCCAGCCCGAGTTCGACGGCCCGCTCGGCGGAGATCCGGGCGCCGGTCAGCGCGTACTCCTTGGCCAACAGCAAGCTGATATGCAGCGGCCAGGTCAGCGGTCCGCCGTCGGCGGCTACCAGGCCCACCTGCACATGCGGGTCGGCCAAGTACGCGTCTGCGGCGATGTAGACGATGTCGCTCAGCGCGACCAGGCTGCAGCCAAGTCCGACCGCAGGCCCGTTGACCGCGGCCACCACCGGAACACGGCAGCGGGCCATGCCCAGCACGATCTCGCGCCCGTCGGCGATGGTCTTGGCGCGCAAGTCGGCATCGCCCGCCAACTCGGCGAGGTAAGCGAAGTCGCCCCCAGCCGAAAATGCCCGGCCTGCACCGGTTATCATCGCGGCACGGGCGCTGCGGTCGTCGCTCATCCGCTGCCACAGCTTCGCCAGCCCATGGTGCAAGTCATCGTTGACCGAGTTGAGCGAATCGGGCCGGTTCAGTGTGATGATCCGCAGCGGCCCGTCGGCCTGGACGTCGATTTCGGTCGGCATGTCGTACACGTCAGGCTCCCAATCCCAAGATTCGTGAGGCGATGATGTTTTTCTGGATCTGCGATGTCCCGCCCATCACGCTTTGGGCGCGGCTGTAGAGGTAGGCGCTGAGCAGGCCGGGGTCGTCGATGCCGGCGACAGCCAGCGCCGCATGGCCGACCGACTGCTCGACCCAGGTCATCAGCAACTTGTCCAGCGATCCGTCCGACGTGTGCGTCACGCCATCGAGCTGTTCGGACAACCGCCGCCGGACGTGATGGGTCAGCATCTCGGTCTGCACAGCGGCCCAAGCCAACTCGGGGGATGCCGGACCGTCGGTGCGTGCGGCCAGCTCACGCACGAGCTTGCCGTAGCGCGCCGCGTAGCCCAGCGTGGAGGGTTCGCGTTCGTGGCCGACCACCGTCATGGCCAGCGGCCAGCCCTCGCCCGGAGCGCCGACCATGTGCTCCACCGGCACCGTCGCACCGTCGAAGAACACCTGCCCGAATTCGGTGGTGACACCGTTGATCATCCGCAGCGGACGCTGTTGCACGCCAGGCTGTTTCATCGAGATGATGAACGCCGAAATGCCGCGGTGGCGCTTGGCGTCCGGATCGGTGCGGGCCAACAGCAGACACCAGTCGGCGACATCGGAATAGCTGGTCCAAATCTTGTGGCCCTGGATGACGTAGTTGTCACCGTCACGGGTGGCGGTGGTGGTCAGCGACGCGAGGTCCGAGCCGGAGCCGGGCTCGCTGAAGCCCTGACACCATCGCTCGGTGCCGTTGATCATGCCGGGCAAGAACCGGTGACACAGCTCTTTACTGCCGTGTCGTGTCAGGCCGGAGACCAGGTAACCGAGGCTGGGCCGGGGCGGGGCGCCGGCCCGCGCCAGCTCTTCGTCGAGAATGACGTCGTACACCGGCGGCAGCTCCTGCCCGCCGTACTCGCGCGGCCAGGACAACCCGAAGAAGCCGCCTTCATACAGCGCGCGATGCCATTCGCCCTGCCGGGCCCAGTACTCGTCGCCCGAGCTCGGAAACTCCTTGGCGTGCAACACAAGCCACGACCGGAGCCGGTCGCGGAACGCGGCTTCGTCGGCCGAATCACGAAAGTCCAACGTCGATCGCCTCCAGCTTGACGGGCCACAGTTCGGTCGATGTCAGCGCACGCCGCAGGTAGACATGCGCCAGACACTCCCAGGTATTGCCGATACCGCCGTGCACCTGGATGGCGGTCTCGCACACCGTACGCGCGGCGCGCGCGCAGTAGATCT
>JAFAID010000548.1 GCA_019236925.1 Mycobacterium sp.
CGCGCCGAAGTCCAGGTGCACCCGGTTTTTACCCGGCGTGGGATCGGCCACCTTCTGAAAGCCGAGCCGCGGTCCCTCCGGTCGCGTGACGGCGAAGAATTCGCCGGGGAGCATCTCCTGAACTTGGCCGCCGAACTGCTCAGCCCACCAACCGGCCAGGTTCGCGGGATCGCTGCTATCGAATGTCACCACCTCTACGTTGAGCGCCATAATTCCGACTCTATTACCGAAGACAATGACCTCCGAGGTAATTGCAGGGGCGTAGTGCGACGAGACAGGCTTGTGTCTGACTCGCTGCGATGAAGCGCCCGACCCGTGGAGGAATCATGACCGACATCCAATCCGCCTCTCCTGCAATAGGCTTCAGCGCTGAGATGTGGGCGGCCTTCTGGGCGGCCCCCGCGATGTCCCGCGGGATGGACATCCTGGCCGACGACATCGTCGGCTACTGGCCCGGCGACCCCGAGCCGGTCCGCGGAGTCGCGGCGTACACGAAGAAGATTGCCGACCTGCTGGCCGCCGCTCCGGACTTGCAGCTCGAACTCGTCGACAGCGCCACGGTTCCGGGTGCCGCCGAGGGAGAGCAGCTGGTCTTCCTGCACTACGTCGGGCACGGGACGGGCCCCGACGGGCCGTTCGAGATGCGCGGGCTCGACCGGGTCCGCACCCGCAACGGCATGGTGGTGGAGAACGTGATCCGCTACGAGCCGGTCTACATCAGGTAGCGCTCAGCGCTCAGCCCGGCGACAGGAATGCCCGCAGCGCCGCAGCGTAAGCGGCGACGTCGTCGGCGCCCATGAACTCCCGCGCTGAATGCATGGCCAGCTGAGGGGCGCCGACGTCGACGGTCGGGATGCCGGTACGGGCCGACGTCATCGGACCGATTGTCGAGCCGCAGGGCAGGTCGGCTCGGTGTTCGTAGCGTTGCAACGGCACCCCGGCCTGCTGGCAGGCCAGCGCGAACGCCGCGGCCGTGCGGCCGTCGGTGGCGTAACGCAGATTCGGGTGCACCTTGAGCACCGGGCCGCCGTTGACCGCGATCAGATGCCCGGGCTCGTGCCGCTCCGGGTAGTTGGGATGGGTGGCGTGCGCCATGTCTGCCGAGGCCACCATCGATCCCGGCAGCCGCCGCAGAAAGTCTTCCCGTCCGCCACCACCGGCCAGCACGACGCGTTCCAGCGTGGTCATCAGCAGCTCGGAGTCGGCGCCGTGATCGGAGGTGGACCCGACCTCCTCGTGGTCGAACAGCGCCAGCACCGGCAGGTATTCGCCGGCTGCGGCGTCCAGAAACGCCTCCAGACCCGCATAGCAGGAGGCCTGGTTGTCCAGTCGAGGCGCGCTGACGAACTGGTCGCCCAGGCCGGACAGCGTCGACAGGGTCAGATCGTGGGTCATCAGATCGGCGCCGAGCACGTCATCGGGATCGACGCCGGCCTGCTCGGCGACGTAGCCGATGAACGACCGCGTTCGATCGTCGGCTCCCCACACCGCGTTGACGTGGCGCTGCGGATCCAGGGTGAGCGATTTGCGGTCCTCGGCCAGATGGATCGCCAACTGCGGCACCCGAAGAATCGGATCGTCGATCCGCACCAGCCGGTGGGCGATATCCCCTCCGTCGCGGATGGACAGCCGCCCGCTGATGCCCAGGTCGCGGTCCAGCCAGGAGTTCAGCCAGACACCCCCGTAGGGCTCCAGCGCCACGACCTGCCAACCCGCGACCTCACGGTCGGGGTGCTGCTTGACTCGCAGATTAGGGCTGTCGGTATGACCGCCGATGACCCTAAACGGCCTACCCTCGGTATCGGTCCCGCTGTCCCAGGCCACCAGCGACCCGGCGCGAACGGTGAAGAACTTGCCCGCTGGGGGCCACGGGTCTGCCTCGGCCAGCTCGGCGTAGCCGGCGGCGCGCAGCCTGGACGCCACCGTGGCACAGACGTGAAAAGGTGACGGCGACGCGTCGATGAATTCGCACAAGCCGCGCGCCGTGGCCGCCATCTCCCCATCTTTTCATCACGGGATTATCTGAAACCCGCGGGCAGGTTAGGGTCGAACCCGTGCGCGATCTGCAGCCGCAACCGGTGCTGGCGCCGCTGACACCGGCCGCGATCTTCCTGGTGGTCACGATCGACGAGGGCGGCGAGCAGACGGTGCACGACGCGCTGCCGGACATTTCCGGACTGGTGCGGGCCATCGGATTCCGCGATCCCACCAAACACTTGTCGGTGATCGCCTCGATCGGCTCGCAGGCCTGGGACCGGCTGTTCACCGGCCCGCGTCCTGCCGAGCTGCACCCGTTCATCGAGCTGGACGGTCCGCGGCATGCCGCCCCGGCCACACCCGGCGACCTGTTGTTCCATATCCGGGCCGAGAGCCTGGACGTCTGTTTCGAGCTGGCCAACCGGATTCTCAAGTCGATGGACGGCGCGGTCACCGTGGTCGACGAAGTGCACGGCTTCAAGTTCTTCGACAATCGCGATCTGCTGGGTTTTGTAGACGGGACCGAAAACCCCGACGGCGCGCTGGCGATCTCCGCCACCACTATCGGTGACGAGGATCCCGATTTCGCCGGCGCCTGCTATGTGCACGTGCAGAAGTACGTGCACGACATGGCGGCCTGGGATTCACTCTCGGCAACCGAGCAGGAGCTCGTGATCGGCCGCACCAAGTTGGACGACATCGAACTCGATGACGACGACAAGCCGGCCAATGCCCACATCGCGCTCAACGTGATCACCGACGACGACGGCACCGAGCTGAAGATCGTGCGGCACAACATGCCGTTCGGCGAGCTCGGAAAAGGCGAATTCGGAACGTATTTCATCGGGTATTCGCGCACGCCCGAGGTGACCGAACGGATGCTGCGCAACATGTTTCTGGGCGACCCGCCCGGCAACACCGACCGCATCCTGGACTTCTCGACCGCGGTCACGGGTGGACTGTTCGTCTCCCCCACCGTCGACTTCCTCGACGATCCACCGCCGCTGCCGGGTTCACCGGTGGCAGACCCGGCGGTGGTAAGCGTGCCCCTCACGGGCACAGATGGCTCGTTGGCGATCGGCAGTTTGAAAGGAACCCCGCAATGAACAACCTTTATCGCGATCTGGCGCCGATCACCGAAGAGGCCTGGGCCGACATCGAATTGGAAGCGACGCGGACGTTCAAGCGGCACATCGCCGGACGCCGAGTGGTCGACGTCAGCGAACCGGGCGGTCCGACCACAGCGGCGATCAGCACCGGGCGGCTGCAAGACGTGAAGGCGCCCACCGACGGCGTCATCGCGCAATTGCGTGCCAGCAAACCGCTTGTGCGGCTTCGGGTTCCATTTACGCTGTCCCGCGCGGAGATCGACGACGTGGAGCGCGGGTCGCAGGACTCGGACTGGGACCCGGTCAAGGAGGCCGCCAAGAAGCTGGCGTTCGTCGAAGACCGCGCCATCTTCGAAGGCTATAAGGCCGCGTCGATCGACGGTATCCGGAGCTCTAGCTCAAATCCGGCGCTGAAACTGCCCAAGGAAGTTCGCGGCTTTCCCGACGTCATCTCGCAAGCGTTGTCCGCGCTGCGACTGGCCGGTGTCGACGGCCCGTACACGGTGCTGCTCTCCGCCGACGCCTACACCAAAGTCAGCGAGACGACCGAACACGGCTATCCGATCCGCGAGCACATCCGCCGGCTGATCGACGGCGACATCATCTGGGCACCCGCCATCGACGGTGCGTTCGTGCTCACCACCCGCGGCGGTGACTTCGATCTGCAGCTGGGCACCGACGTGTCGATCGGATATCTCGGCCATGACGCCGAAACCGTGCAGTTGTACCTGCAGGAAACCCTGACGTTCCTGTGCTACACCGCCGAGGCGTCGGTCTGCCTCAGCACCTAGCACCAAGTATTCACCTTCGTGCATGTTTTCAGGAACGCTGGCCGCGACTAAAATTACGACGTGCCAGCGACTTACGAGTCGAAATTCGGTCGGAACGGCGGCGAGAACAATGACCACCACAGCTCACAGCCAACACGTTGATCACGACCACGTGCACGGTGAAGGATGCGGCCACGTCGCGATCCCGCACGGCGATCACGTCGACTACGTGCACGACGGTCACCTGCACCGACAGCACGACGGCCACTACGACGAATGCGAACCGGCCGGCCACGCCGTGCATGAGGATCACGACCACGTCCACGGTGACGGCTGTGGTCATGTGGCCGTGCCGCACGGGGACCACGTCGACTATGTGCAC
>JAFAID010000060.1 GCA_019236925.1 Mycobacterium sp.
CCACAGAGCGCCACCGGCATGCCAGCCACCGAAAGCTACTGCCACCACGTAGGCCGCGCTGACCACCGCCGCGATCGCGCCGTATACCAACACCCGGCTCAACACTCGGTCGATGCCCCACAGCCGATGGCGGACGACGCCAGCGAACAGCACCACGGGAACGATGGCGAAGACGGCCGGGAACAGATCTTGCAGGTTGACGGCCAGCCGTCCCGAGGCCTCGCCCGCTGACCCGCCGACCCACCGCACGGCTCGCGCTGCCAACCAAGTCACCGCCACGCCGAGAGCGGGCAGCAACGCGGCGGTCAGCAGGCGCGCGGCTCGGCGGTGAACGACGCCGGCCGCGGGATCGGCCAGCCGGAGCACCTGGGCGCCGATTCCTATAACCGGGATCAGGATGCCGAAGAAGATCACGAAAAACTGCGGATGGGCCAGAAAACTGCTTCGCCAGCAGACCAACGTGGCCGCGAGGGTGACCGCCACGGCGGCCACCCGCTGGCCGCGCGCCGACATTCGGACGCGCGACGGCACGGTTCCATCCGGAAACAGCAGGACTGCCCACAGGTAGCTCACGCCGGAGACGATGTGGAAGGTGAAGTGGATGATCGCGATCGGCCACGGGCTGCCGGTAATGTAAAAGGCTCTGTGACTGGGCATGTTAAAGGTAGCCGCGGTGCCCAGCAATGCGAAGGCCAGCAGCCGCGGCACCGGTTCGTTCGGCCGCCGAACGGCCAGCATCAATCCAAGACCGAAGTTCAATGCGCTGAAGCCGTATTGGACTAGCACCCCGGCGGTCGACATTGACATCGTCGACATCGACCTATCCGCGGACATGATCCGATCAGCCGCAGTACCAAGCGCACCGCCCTGCATGGCAACTGATTCAAGACCATGCCGGACGCACGGGAGAATCGCTGACAGTGTTGGTAGCAGACCGAGCGTCAGCCAGATCGCAAGGCCGGCAGCGTACAACGTGAACAGCACCCCGAACGAGGTACGTGTCCAGCGTGCGGCTGCCATTCGTACTGTCCTTCGGCGAGGTCACACACGCAACGGCCCCCGCGGACTGGGGGGTCACGTGACGACTCTGATCACACCTTATTGTGCCCGATTCGGTGTTCCCAGCGGTGGCAGCCGAGCGACCTGGTCCAGCCAATCGCGGTGGTGAAGTCCGTGTAGCTGGTTCCCGCGCGGACACTGACGCGGTGCTGAAGGAGCTGCGGGAATGGCAGGCTGCAGGCTGGGTCGCTCACCTTAACCGGCAGCAGCATGGCCGTGCGGTGGTGACATGGAGGACGAGGGTGATCGGCCACTACCGGCCACCGTGCTTTATCGTCTCGACCACTCGCACCGGACTCACCCACTAGTGGCCAGCGAGCTGCCCCTTACCCATAACCGGGTCAGACAACCCCCACGCACAGGCTCGCGCTGCTCATGGTCGACTGTTGAACCGGCTGGTCCGTCGGCTCTGACAGGCTGACCAGCAGCTGTGAAAACACTTGATCGAATACGTCCATCGGATAAAGCGGGCGGGCAGTGGCGCGGAGCAGCTGGACGGCTATCGCCTAGTCGCGTCGGAGTGTCTGGAGCTAGGAGAGCTCAGCCCGATGTCCCGATGTTGTGAACGTATTTGTGACGACACGCAGCGCATCGGCCGAGATGGTGTGGAACGCAGCGTGATGGGTTGGACGGGCGATTGGGTCGTGAGATGCAGATTTGAGACGCGCGGGACACGCGCGACGCTGGGAGCGGCTAGCTCATGGCCCAGCGACCATGGTTCGACGGGTACCAGCACTGTTACGCCGCGTAACACGTCGGCGCATATCCCCAGGACAGCCATACCTCGCGTAACAACACTCAGATCCACAAAAGCGCATTTCACAGACTATTTCCGCTGGAAAGTGCGGGGGTTCGAATCCCCTTAGCTCCACAGGTGGACCGTTCCCTCGCCGGGCCTCAAATTGTGCTCAACGTTGGTGCGGTAGCTGTCAAGGCCGCGCCGCTACGCGGTCGGCTCCCGGCCGAGCCTTGACAGCTACCGCACCACCGCGCGAACGGCCACTACCGGCGAGGGGAGTGGTGTGGTGCTGCCCGGTAGCCGCGGTGGCGACCACGTATCGCTCACGATCGGCTCGTCTTTTATTCGTCGTTTATGGTCGAGAGGCAACGAGAATTAACGGCAACCATGAGTGGCTAACGGGCAACGTAATCGGTTGGTGGACAAACAAATACGGGATTTGTTGGCGACCAACGCGAACGGTGGGGCGTTAATCCGTTGTTCGCCAACGCGGTTCAGCGAGTGAGCCGCGGCCATCGACGCCATATCGCAGTTCCGTTTCATCGCGTGCTCTCTGCGTGCACTCTGACAGGCGAGTGCCATACGGCCATCGGCTGCTCGCCTGCCGCGGCTGGACTTCCAGAACCGGACGTCGGCTTTCATAAGTGGGCGTCGACCTCAAGCGGAGAGTGGGAATGCTACGGCGGCCAGATCAGGCAAGAACCGATCGGTGAAAATAGTGCAAACCACGCACTCTACGCGGCATTACATTGGTGTCATTCAGCAGACGCGGGAAGACCCGAAGGGAAGTGACTGCTATGGACGCGAACGCTCCGGACAGGTGGCTGAGCCGTCAGGAACTCGCCGACCGATATGGCGTACCTGTCAAGACACCGGCCGAGTGGGCATCGAAGGGAACGGGCCCCCGCTACGCAAAATTCGGCAAACACGTCCGCTACCGATTGAGCGACGTAATCGACTGGGAAAGCGGGCGATTCGCCGAGGACAAGCACAGCTCGACCTAACTATCATTGAGCGATCATGGCCAAGCTGGGGTCATCGTGTGAGGTTGACTGTCGTGCGATGGGCGGCTAGTCCCGTGTCAAGCCGACCGGACTAGGAGACAGGGATGGCGGGGAGGCCACCGCTGCGGATCGGAGCGCACGGCAAGATCATCCGTACGCATCTCGGCGGCGGTGTGTGGCTGGCGCGGTGTCGGTTCCGCGATGGCGATGGCGTAGTGCGGATTGTCGAGCGTCGCGGCCCGGCCGACGAACACGACCACCACGGCAAGCTGGCTGAGGATGCGTTGATCGAGGCGTTGATGGCGCGGCGGGCGTCGAGTGGGCCGGATGCGATCGGGTTGGACACCCTTGTCGTGGCCCTGGTCGATCAGCACATCGACAGGCTTGCCGAGGATGGCCGGGCGATCCGCACAGTCGACACGTATAGGTATGCGGCGAAGCTGCTGGCGAAGATCATCGCCGGTGTGCGGGTAGGGGAGTCGACGCCGGCCCGGGTTGATGCCGCTATCCGGTCTATGCGCCGGGCGCACGGTGACGTGCTGGCGGTGCAGTCCAAGACGCTGCTGAAGGGCGCGCTTCATCTGGCCGTGATGGCGAACGTCATCGGCGCTAACCCGGTGCGCGATGTTTCGCCGATCCGGTCGAAGTCGGGGCCGAAGGGTGCACCGGCTCTGACCGCGGGCGAGCTGCGCGAGTTGTTCGGCAAGCTGCGCGCTTCGGAGTATTGCCAGAAGAACGACCTTGTCGACCCGATCACGATCTTCATCGCAACCGGGTTGCGCCGCTCGGAACTACTCGGGCTCCGCTGGACCGATTTCGACGAGAAGGCCGGGACCGTGGCCATCACCGGCAAGGTCATCAGGGCATCGGGTAAGGGTCTGGTACGGGTCGATGAGACGAAGACGGCGGCTGGTCGGCGCACGGTGCCGCTGCCGTCGTTCGCGGTCGTCGCACTGGCCGAGCGGCGTACAAAGCCGTTCCTTGGCGAGCAATCGGTGATCTTCCCGTCGACTGCGGGCACGCTACGCGATCCGGACAACTTCAATGCGCGGTGGCGCAAGGCGCGCGAAGCCCTCGGTGTGCCTGACGTGACCAGTCATTCATTCCGCAAGACGCTGGCGACGCTGATCGACGACGAGGGATTGTCGGCGCGAATCGGCGCCGACCACCTGGGCCATAGCCGCGTGTCGGAGACGCAAGACACCTACATGGCACGCGGACACGTACATCCGCAGGTGGCGGAGCTGTTGGACCGGACCATAAACGATGAATAAACGATGGATTCGAGCGGGGCGCGGCGAAAAATGGCCTCTGACGTGCCCCCGGCAGGATTCGAACCTGCGACACCGGCTTTAGGAGAGCCGTGCTCTATCCCCTGAGCTACGAGGGCGAGGGACGTCTTTGGATCGGAATTTTGCTGGTGCGAGTTTAGCGGGCACATCGGGAACCACGCGAAGCCTGGATGTCACGTGTCTGAGGCATCTCGGTGCGCCCGGGCGGCGTGGCGGCGGGTGAGGATCGCGGCGGTCTCCTGGTCGGCGGGCAAAAACGCCTCCAGGCGCAGCTCCGAGACCGTGACGTCCAGCGCGGTAACGAACGTCGAGATCGTCGCGAGCAGCCTCACGTCGCCGTCCGGCGAACGGAGATGCAACGGCACCGCGAAGCCCAGCGATTCGACCGGTCGGCTGCCTGGCGCCGGCACACCGTAGCCCTCGAGTTCCTCGATCAGCGCGTCGATACGCGGATGCGGACCGCGCTCTCGCAAGCCGTGCAAAATGTGCCGGCGCCAATCGTCGAGATTGACGATGCGCGCCGCCATGCCTTCCGGATGCAGCGCGACCCGCAACACGTTGATCGGGGCCTCCAGCAGGGACCCAGCCACCCCGTCGGTCAACAGCGCAAAAGCGCCGTTGGCTGCGACCAGCTCACCGAAACCATCCATGACGATGGCCGGATACGGCAGGTGGCCGTCGAGGACATGCTGAAGCGCCGCCCGAACTGGTCGCAGCAGTGGGGCGTCCGGCGGTGACTCCGGATGCGCCGGCGCGAAGCCCGCGGTCGACAGCAACGCATTACGTTGCCGCAGGCTCAGCTGCAGTGAGTCGGCCAATCGGCTGACAATGTCGCGCCCCGGCGCCGACCGACCTTGTTCCAGAAAGCTCACGTGTCGTTGGGTGGTGCCCGCCTCGATGGCCAGGTCGATCTGGCTGAGCCGGCGCCGGTTGCGCCATTCGCGCAGTACCGTGCCGAACTCGCTCGGCGCTGAAACAGACATGCAACCAAGTCAACCCATTTCGGACGCTGACCGCTATTCCTTGTCGGGAATTGCCGCCCATCAGCCCGGGCGCCACGATCGCGGCATGGATCAAAATGTGCTCCTTGGTG
>JAFAID010000166.1 GCA_019236925.1 Mycobacterium sp.
TCGCAGTCGTCGTCGCCGTTGTCATCGTTGTGTTGCTCGCCGCAGCGGCGATGTCGACGCTGATCGCCACCACCGCACGTCGACGCGGCGATCAATCAAATCGCCCAGACGACCCTGCGCAACGTGGTGGGCCAGCACTGTCTGGACGACGTGCTGGCCGCAACGTCCGTGATCAACGGCAACATCCGCGAAATACTCGACACCACCACCGTGGAATGGGGCGTGGAGGTGACCTTGGTCGAACTCAAGGACATCCAGTTGCCCGACAGCATGAAACGGGCAATGGCCCGTGAGGCCGAAGCCGAACGGGCGAATTCCAATGAACGTCGCAACGAGACGGTTGCAACACTAGTCGAGTGAGTGGTCTGCCGGAGACGGATGTCGCACGGGTGCAGCGGTGGTGTCGGGACAGGGTGCCCGAGCGTGTCCGTAACGAGGTGCGGGTCGAGGTGGACGTCGCTGAGCGTCATCTGACGATCGTGGAGTGTCGGCCGCCGTGGCGGGCGGATATGGGCATGGAGTGGACCCGGTTCCCGATCGCTCGACTGCGCTATACGAAGGCCACGGGCGTGTGGTCGTTGTACTGGCGTGACCGCAACCTGCGCTTCCACGCATACGACTTGGTGGCGCCCACGGCCAGCATCGAGGAACTGCTCGCTGAGGTAGATCGGGATCCCACAGCGATCTTTTGGGGCTGACCTCAGCCCGCGGCGTATGCAGTCTTGAGTGCGGCGTCGGTGATCAGGTCGGCGGGTCGGGCCCAGCCCAAGGTCTTACGAGGCCGGCTATTGATTTCGTCGGCGACCCGTTGCAGTTGCTCGGGTGAGACATTGGCCAGGTCGATGCCTTTGGGAAAGTAGTCCCGAAGAAGGCCGTTTGTGTTTTCGTTGCTGCCTCGCTGCCACGGCGAGTGCGCGTCGCAGAAGTACACGCGTGTCCCGGTGCGGGCGGTGATCTCCTGGTGCAGCGCGAGTTCCTTACCCTGATCCCAGGTCAGCGTCCGTCGCAGATGGGGCGCCAGAGCGGCCAGCGCGTCCGTGACGCCGTCGCGCATCGCCTCTGCGGTCGGTCGCCCGGTGGGCACGTGGATGAGGATCAGGAAGCGAGTCGAGCGTTCGACGAGAGTGCCGATCGCCGAACGGTTTCCAGCGCCCATGATGCAATCACCCTCCCAGTGCCCGACCTGCACCCGGTCGTTAACCTCGGCGGGCCGATCCGCGATCATCGTCATATTGGTGAGCCGACCACGCCTTTCCAGACCCTGCAGCTGGCGCCGGCGCCGCCGGCGCCGCCGTTTCGCCGGGCGGGTCAACGCAATCCGGGCATCGTAGATTGCTTGGTAGATCGACTCGGTACACAGGTGCCGCTCGAGTTGGTCAGGGAACCGCACCCGTAGTTCGTGGGCAACCTGCTCCGGACTCCACCGCTTACCCAACAGCTCATCGACGACGCCAAAGAGCTGCTCGTCACGCGTCAAACGCCGCGTCCGCGACCGGCATTGCCGCTCGACGGTAAGCCGCTGCGCCGTAGCAGGCAAGTAGCGGCCACGATCGTCAACGTTGCGGCGAAGCTCCCGCGAGACCGTCGAGGCCGCCCTCCCCAGCTCCTGGGCAATGTCACGCACACTCACACCCGCACGGCGCAAGTCAGCGATCATCGTCCGCTCGGCCAGCGACAAATACCGAGGATGTCGCGCCCTCGCTGCTATGAACCTCACCGGCGGATAGTGCACCGGCTCGCCTGCAGTATTGAGGATTGTGCGACCGTAGCGCCAGCGTGTTCCCGTCTTGCGGTTAATGCCAACAATCCGGCACGCCTCGGAGTTGCTCACCCCCTGCCCGATCAGGCGAACGAACCACTCCTGTTTCTCCACAAGCATCCCGCCACGTCGGGTCTTCCGCACAGCTCCCACCGCAACCTCCGCATAGCCTCGGCGTTGCGACGTTCATTGGAATCCGCCCTGTCACGGCCACACGGCGGCGAACCGGCGCGCACCAGCCGGTCGATCAAGAAGTAGGTGGTGCGGCGGACCCTGGGTCTTAGCCCGGGAGTGAGCGGTCAAGTTCGTGCTATGGCGCCCACTGCCACGTCTGTTTCAACGTGTCGAACGTATTAGATAGCACGCTGATATCTACTGTTTCGGTTGTAAGTGTTACGTTGTGGACGAACGCGAATATCGCGTTTCAGTGCGCGGAATCACGTGGTGCGGTGCCCGAAGTATCGCCGCCGGGTGATCGGTGGAGCGGTCAGTAACTAAACCGCGACCGATGTGATGGGGCGGTCCGTGTCGGCCGCGCCGACCCGCGCCAGTCTGCTGGAGCGTCCGTTCCCGCGCCGGTGTGGGGCGGCTTCCAGGCTGCGCAGGCAGCTGTCGCGCAGCAGCTGCTGCACGCTGATGCCCTGGCGGTCGGCTTCTTTTCGGAGGTCGCACAGGTCGGCCGGGGTAAAACGCACCGCGATTTGCGCGGTGAGCTGGCGGGTCTCAGACCTCGGCTTGCGCACGATCAACTTCCTCCCTGCCGGTGTCGGCGGTACACGTGGGCTTAGTTTACGACATGAATGTCCTTAATAAGGACACCAGGGTCGTGAGCTGCGCCGTGTCGGCGCGCGGCTTGTTACCGGTCGGGCAGATGTCGGCGGCCTGGGCGCGCCACGACGTTCTTATTACGAACGTTGCGCACTACGATGTGGTAATTAAGGGCGTCGTGTCCCGTAGTGGCGTCACCGCTTTTATCCCGAGATGAGACAGCCGAAAGAGCCGCCAGCAGGTGTCGAGACGACCCCCCACGGGACGGTCGTCCCGTTACGAGAGGCCGCGAGGGTACTGCAGCGAGACCATCGCAGCCTGATCAACGCGATTAAAGCGGGCACGATGCGCGGCGGGGCGATTCCGAACCCGCAGCGGCTGCGTTGGTATGTCTACGCCGATGAATTGACCAAGCAGGCTCGGCCTGAGGCGGCGGCTGCGTCGCAATGCCATGACCTGCGCGCCGAGATCGACGAACTGCGCGCCCAGAACGAAGGCGTACGTGCTCAGAATGACGACTTGCGCGCGCAGAACGCCGACCTGCGAAACCACAACGAAGGCGTGCGCAATGAGAACGTGTCGCTGATGGAAGCCAACCGGATATTGATCGCGACTCAACAGAATCTGCTGGACGCTGACCAGGCGACGGTGGACAAGTACCGAGATCTTGCGCGCAGTTATCTTGACGCGCTGGCGCAGTTCATGACTCCCGGCAGCGCTCGTGAGCTGGCCGGCGATCTCGGTACTGACCTGTAGCGGCAGGACCTGCAGAGCTTGGCTGCTTAGGCCGCTGCGATCTCGGTGTCGCGGAGTCGCCCGCTGGGGTCGAGCAGCACCCAGCGGTGCTGGCG
>JAFAID010000338.1 GCA_019236925.1 Mycobacterium sp.
CGTGCGGTGCTTAACTCGGCCAATTCCGCGTGCCGTCGCCAGTAAGAATTTGGAGTGCGCCTGCCCCTGACCTGCATCTTCTCAGGCCGGCGCGGACTCGCCCGGATGCGCTCGCACCCGTCAGGATTGGTCACCACATTGCCGGAATCCGGAAAACGCAATGCGGCGCCAGCATGGCTTGGGGGACATCTTGGGGGACATAATGTAAGGGTGTGTTCTACCGCACACGATGGAGGAAGTGACAGTCATCCCGCCCGCGCACCCATCGAATGTTCAAGGAGGATCGCCGCATGGATGCATGGCTGATCTGGTTGATCATCGCCGTAGTGTTGCTGGTGGTCGAAATGCTCACTATCACCGCAGCGGTCGGGATGCTCGGTGTCGCTGCACTGATCACCGCGGGCTTGGGCGCACTCGGACTACCCGTTCCTGTCCAACTCCTTGCGTTCACAGTCACCGCTACGATCGGGGTGCTGCTCATCCGCCCCATCGTCCGTCGGCACATGCTCCGGCCCCAGCTCGAGCGTTTCGGCGTAGAAGCATTAATCGGTAAGGCAGCCTATGTCGTGTCAGAGGTGTCCCGGCTGGACGGCAGGGTTCGCATCGGCGGTATCCGCGGCGAGGAGTGGACGGCGCGCGCCTACGACCAAACCCTGGTGATACCCGCCGGAGCGACCGTCGACGTGCTGGAGATCAGCGGCACCACCGCGCTCGTGTACCCCCGGGAGTAACCCATGGAAACCGCACTCGCTCTTACCCCCGGACTGGTCATCGCGCTGTTCGTAGCCTTCACCGTGCTGCGGGCGGTGCGCATCGTGCCCCAGGCGCGTGCCCGCAACGTCGAACGGCTCGGCCGCTACAACCGCACGTTGCAGCCCGGCCTCAATTTCGTCATCCCCTACTTCGACCGGGTCTATCCGATGATTGACCTACGGGAACAAGTAGTCTCGTTCCGACCGCAACCGGTGATTACCGAGGACAATTTGGTCGTCGAGATCGATACTGTGCTCTATTTCCAGGTGACCGACGCGCGCGCAGCCGCTTACGAGATCGCCAACTTCCTGCAAGCCGTCGAACAGCTCACGGTCACCACACTGCGCAATGTCGTCGGGTCCATGGATTTGGAGCGCACACTCACCTCCCGCGACACCATCAACAGCCAACTCAGAGGTGTGCTGGACGAGGCCACCGGCAAGTGGGGGCTGCGGGTCAACCGGGTAGAGATCAAGGCCATCGACCCGCCGCAATCCATCAAGGACGCGATGGAGAAGCAGATGCGGGCCGAGCGCGACAAGCGTGCGGCAATCCTGGGCGCCGAAGGCCAACGCCAGTCTCAGATCCTCACCGCCGAGGGTGACAAGCAGGCCGCCGTCCTGCGCGCCGAGGGCAACCGGACCGCAGCGATCCTCAAGGCCGAGGGCCAGGCCCGCGCTATCGACGAGGTATTTCAGTCCGTGCACCGCAACGATCCCGACCCCAAACTGCTTGCCTATCAGTATCTCCAGATGCTGCCGCAGCTGGCCCAGGGCCCGGGAAACACGTTCTGGGTAATTCCAAGCGAGGTCACCTCCGCCCTGCAAGACGTGTCCCGCGCCTTCACCCAGGCGCTGCCCAAGTCATCGGCCACCCGCGAAGCCTCCTCCGACGGCTTGGCAGCCCATGCTGCTGCCGACGCGGCTCAGGCGGCACAAGCCGCCGCCGATGCGCTCGAATGCGCGGCGGAGGCCGACGGCCACCAGACCGCGTCGCCATCGCGCCCGTAACGACCGTTTGGCGTCGGCAGAAATGCTGGCCAAGACTTGTTTGTCTTGATCAACGTCGTCGGCGCGTCGAGCCGACGGGTCGCCAGATCCCAACGCCCGCAGGGCATCTCGCGTCGACCCGGATGGCGACCGCTGGGGGCGGTCGGAGGGCGGGAAGGCCGGTGGCTGGATGGTGGGGCAGTGCCAGGAGGGTGACCGCTTGGGGTGGCGGCAGGCTGCAGCCCCAGAAGTTAACCCTGAAGTTAAATAAGCCCCGTAGCAAATTGAGTTTGGACATGGCTAACTGAGCGCTAGGTCGGTTGGCTGCGTCCATTCGCGCATGAGCGGACGCATCGCACTTCTTCACGACCAGGTTCCCGCGAACGCGGCCAAACTCCCCGCGATGCACAGCGGCGCCCATACCCAAAAGGGCGGAAAGCGGAACGATGGTGACATTGGCGATGATGGCGGTGAGGCGCTCGCCGATGATCCAGGAGGCATGAAAAATGGTGAACCCGAGCAGCCCGGCGCCTGGTGGGTCGCGCCACCCGGCGACGGTGATCGGGACGTTGATGCCGCACATGGCGGCAGGGCGTCATCATGTGTACCGCAATGTGACCGCCCTGACGCTGTTGGCGGCGTTGCTCGCCGCGGCGTTCGGGTCACTGTCGATTGCGCTGGTGCTGGCC
>JAFAID010000522.1 GCA_019236925.1 Mycobacterium sp.
GCACTTTGCGGCCGCGGAGATGAATCCGAGATTCGGCTCGCCGCGTTCGGCGCGGGCGGCGGCGCTGTACACCATCAGCCGGGCCGCTTCGACTTTCATCGCCATGTCGGCAAGTTCGAACTGCACACCCTGAAACTCAGAGATCGATTTGCCGAACTGCTTGCGGTCCTTGGTGTAGGCGACGGCAGCATCCACCGCGCCCTGCGCGATGCCCACGGCCTGCGCACCGACAGTGGGGCGGGTGTGGTCGAGGGTCTGCAGTGCGGTTTTGAACCCGGTGCCTGGTTCGCCGATGATCCGATCGCCCGGAATGCGGCAGTTCTCGAAGTACAACTCGGTGGTCGGTGAGCCATTTATGCCCAACTTCTTTTCCTTTGGGCCGATGCTGAACCCCTCATCGTCCAGGTGCACCATGAACGCCGAGATGCCGTTGGCGCCCTTGTCCGGATCGGTCACCGCCATCACCGTGTACCAGGTCGACTTGCCACCGTTGGTGATCCAGCACTTGGTGCCGTTGAGGATCCAGTCGTCGCCGTCGGCTTTGGCCCGGGTCCGCATCGACGCCGCGTCGCTGCCGGCTTCGCGCTCACTCAACGCATAAGACGCCATCGCCCCGTCGGAAGCGAGCGTCGGCAACACCTGCTTTTTCAGATCCTCCGAACCCTGCAGGATCAGGCCCATCGTGCCCAGCTTGTTCACCGCGGGAATCAACGAGGCAGAGGCGTCGACTCGAGCCACTTCCTCGATCACGATGCAGGCCGCCACTGAGTCCGCGCCCTGACCCCCGTACGCCTCGGGAATGTGGACGGCGTTGAAGCCCGACGCGTTCAGCGCCGCCAGCGCCTCCTCGGGGAACCGAGACTTTTCGTCCACCTCGGCGGCATACGGGGCGATCTCCTTTTCCGCCAGCGCACGAATCGCCGCCCGCAACTCGTCGTGCTCCTCAGGCAGCTTGAACAGATCGAATGACGGATCTCCGCCCCAACCAGCCATCTCGGCCTCCTTTTGCTACTCGCCGGTAACTTTACCGTGACGTTCCTTGAGAGCCGCATCCTTGGCCAGCACCGACTCGGCAAGCCGATCCTGGAATGCGACGATTCGGCCCCGCAGCACCGGATCCGAAATCGCCAAAATGCGGACCGCCAACAGGCCCGCGTTGCGCGCCCCCCCGATCGACACCGTGGCCACCGGCACCCCGGCCGGCATCTGCGCGATGGACAGCAGCGAGTCCAGCCCGTCGAGCCGCGCCAGCGGCACCGGAACGCCGATCACCGGCAGCGGCGTTGCCGAGGCCACCATGCCCGGCAGATGGGCCGCGCCGCCGGCGCCGGCGATGATCACCTCGATCCCGCGGTCGGCGGCGCCTCGCGCGTAATCGAGCATCCGCCCGGGAGTGCGGTGCGCCGACACCACGCCGACCTCGTAGGGAACGTCGAACTCGGCCAGTGCGTCGGCGGCGTCGGCCATCGCGGACCAGTCGCTGTCGCTGCCCATGATCACCCCGACGCGGGGCTGCTTACTCATGTGGGTCCCATCCGTCCGTCCACTGGCCGTGTGACAACCAGTGTGCCGCCAGCTCGGCGCGGTCGCGCAGATTCGCCAGCTCGTCGACATGGTCGCCGAGAAAGTTGACGTGGCCGATCTTGCGGCCCGGTCGTTCGCCCTTGCCGTAGAGGTGAACTCGGGCATCGGGCATCCGCGCGAACAGGTGATGCAATCGCTCGTCGACCGTGATCGTGGGCGTTTGCAGCGCGCCCAACACGTTGGCCATCACCGTCACCGGCACCGTGGCGTCGGTATCACCGAGCGGGTAGTCCAGCACCGCGCGCAGATGCTGCTCGAACTGGCTGGTCCGCGCCCCGTCCATGGTCCAATGCCCGGAATTATGCGGTCGCATCGCCAGTTCGTTGACCAGCAGTTGCCCATCGACCGTCTCGAACAACTCGACGGCCAGCACGCCGACGACGCCGAGTTCGGCCGCCAATCGCAGCGCCAGCTGTTGGGCCGCGGCGCCTAGGTCGTCGGGCAGCGCCGGGGCCGGCGCGATCACCAGCACACAGATGCCGTCGCGCTGCACCGTCTCCACTACCGGCCAGGCCGCGCCCTGCCCGAACGGCGACCGCGCTACCAATGCGGAGAGTTCGCGGCGAATCGCGACGCGCTCCTCGACCAACACCGCCACGCGCGCGTCCAGATACTGACGCGCGATCTCGCGGGCCTGGGCCAGGTCGGCCGCCATCCGCACCCCGCGACCGTCGTAGCCACCGCGGACCGCCTTGACCACCATCGGGCCGCCGATATGGGCGGCAAAGGCGGCAATGCTGTCCAGGTCGTGCAGCCCCTTTACCGCGGCGTAGCGCGGCACCGGGGCCCCCAGCGCCTCCAGGCGTCGCCGCATGACGAGTTTGTCCTGCGCGTGAATTAAAGCCTCCGGCGGCGGCGCCACGTTGACGCCCTCGGCGACCAGCTTCTCGAGCAGATTGGTCGGGACGTGCTCATGGTCGAAGGTCAGCGCGTCGGCACCGGCGGCGACGCGACGCAGATCGTCGAGGTTCGTGTGCGAGCCGATCACCACGTCCGGGCTGACCTGAGCTGCCGGATCGTCGGCGTCGGCGGCCAGCACCCGCAGGCTCTGGCCCAGGGCGATCGCGGCCTGGTGGGTCATCCGGGCGAGTTGGCCCCCGCCGACCATCGCGACGAGCGGCGCAGCGGTGGGAGTACTCGTCACGGCAATCATGGTGTCATGGCCGCTGAGCGGGGTGTTTACCGGCGGTAATACCAACGCTGGGCACGATTAACGGTTAATACGTACACTGCGACATTGTGTCCTTTGCCGATGCCACGATCGCGCGGTTACCGCGGCCGGTCCGTCCTTACGCCGAACGCCATCACGAACTGATCAAGTTCGCGATCGTCGGCGCGACCACGTTCATCATCGACTCGGCGATCTTCTACACGCTCAAGCTGACGATTCTGGAGCCCAAGCCGGTGACCGCCAAGGTCATCGCGGGCATCGTCGCGGTCATTGCGTCGTACGTCTTGAACAGGGAGTGGAGCTTCCGCGACCGCGGCGGCCGGGAGCGTCACCACGAAGCACTGCTGTTCTTTGCGTTCAGCGGCGTGGGCGTGCTGTTGAGCATGGGGCCGTTGTGGCTCTCCACCTACGTCTTGGACCTGCGGGTGCCGGCGGTGTCATTGACCGCGGAGAACATCGCCGACTTCATCTCGGCCTACATCATCGGCAACCTGCTGCAGATGGCGTTCCGCTTCTGGGCGTTCCGGCGCTGGGTGTTCCCAGACGAATTCGGCCGCAGCCAGGACCAGGCGCTGGAATCGGCGCTTACCGCCGGTGGGTTCGCCGAGGTCCTCGAGGACAACTTCGAGGAGGGCGGCAGTGTCACGCTGATGCGGGCCTGGCGGTCGCGCCGTAGCCGGCTGGATCAGCTCGGCGATTCCTCAGACCCCAGGGTGTCGAAAACCTCGTGATACAGCAGCGCGTGGACATCCTCCACGCGCGGAATGTCGTAGAACTCCAACGGATCCTGTGACGCCGATTCCACGATCAGCGTGCCGGTGCGCAAGATCCGATCGATCAGCCGATGCCGGAATTCCACGCTGTTGATCCGGGCCAGCGGGACGTCGAGCCCGCTGCGGCTCAACACCCCGTGCCGGAACATCACTCGCCGGTCGGTGATCACGAAATGAGTGGTCAGCCAGTTCAGGAACGGCCAAAGCGTTAGCCAGCCGATGGCGATCAGCCAGATCGCCCCGATCACGGCGAAGATGACTCGTTTCGCGGTTGGATCCCAGGTGGTGCTGTTGACGACGGCGGCGCCGAACGACGCCGCCGCGCTGGCGAGGATGAGCAAGACGACCGGCCAGAAGAGTCGCTTCCAGTGCGGGTGTCGGTGCAAGACCACCTGTTCGTCGGCGGCCAGCACTTTGTCGGGGTAGCCCACGCTGGCACCTTAGACGCTGGGGCGTAGGTGCGTGATGTCTCCGGCCGAGATCGCGACCGTTTCGCCACCGGTGTCGACGCACAATCGGCCCGTCTCGTCGACGCCGTGCGCGGTGCCCACCACCTCCTGGTCGCCAGGCAAGATGGCCCGCACCCGAGAACCCAGGGTCAGGCTGTAGCGCTGATAGTCGGCGACCAGCACCGGGTCGGCGCCGCCGGCGCCGCGCCAGGCGTCGATGCGCCGCGCTAATTCGCGAAGGATCCGGCGCGCCAACATGTTTCGATCGGTAGCCGATGAACCCAGCATCAGCAGCGACGTCGCCACCGGGTCTGGCGCTTCGGCGGCGGTCAGTGTCACGTTGAGCCCCAGCCCGACCACGATCACCGGCGCCGGCGCGGCGACCTCGGCGAGGATCCCGGCAAGCTTGCCGCCGTCGACCAGCACGTCGTTGGGCCATTTGAGGCCGGCCGCGACGCCGCACTCCGCAGTCAGCGCGTCAGCCACCGCAACACCGGTAGCCAGTGGCAACCATCCCCAGCCGGTCCGGGGAACCGACCCCGCACCCACTCCCACCGACAAGGCGATCTGCGCGCGCGGCGGCGCCGACCACTGCCGGCCGTGGCGCCCGCGACCCGCGTTCTGGTATTCGGCGAGCAACACCGATCCGTCGATATCGTCGCCGCCCTCCGCCCGGGCGATCAGATCGGCATTGGTGGAGCCGGTTTCGGTGACCACGTCGAGTTGACGCCACGGCATGCCCGGCCCCGCCAACCCGTCGCGCAACGCCGCCGCGTCCAACGGCGCCCTGAGTGAGTCACGATCCATTACCAATCAGCCTAAGACGGCGTGCTGGATTGGGATCACAACTTAAGGGTTCGCTAAGCTCGACTCCCATGACGAGCACTTCCGAGACCCATGTCGAGGCGAAGGCCGAGCACCACATCGACATCCACACCACCGCGGGCAAGCTCGCCGAACTGCGCAAGCGGTCGGAGGAGACGCTGCACCCGGTCGGCGAGGCCGCGGTCGACAAGGTGCACGCCAAGGGCAAGCTAACCGCCCGCGAGCGCATCTATGCCCTGCTTGATGAGGGATCATTCGTCGAGCTCGACGCGCTGGCCAGGCACCGCAGCACCAACTTCGGACTGGGCGAGAAGCGCCCGGTCGGCGACGGCGTGGTCACCGGCTACGGCACCATCGACGGCCGCGACGTGTGCATCTTCAGCCAGGACGTGACGGTGTTCGGCGGCAGCCTCGGCGAGGTCTACGGCGAGAAGATCGTCAAGGTCCAAGAGCTGGCGATCAAGACCGGCCGCCCGCTGATCGGCATCAACGACGGCGCGGGCGCCCGCATCCAGGAAGGTGTCGTCTCGCTGGGCTTGTACAGCCAGATCTTCCACAACAACATCCTGGCTTCCGGCGTCATCCCGCAAATCTCGCTGATCATGGGCGCCGCCGCCGGCGGGCACGTGTATTCGCCGGCGCTGACCGACTTCGTCGTGATGGTCGACCAGACCAGTCAGATGTTCATCACCGGTCCGGACGTGATCAAGACCGTCACCGGTGAGGACGTGACAATGGAGGAGCTGGGCGGCGCCCACACCCACATGGCCAAGTCCGGCACCGCGCACTACGTCGCCTCCGGTGAGCAGGACGCCTTCGACTACGTCCGCGACCTGCTGAGCTACCTGCCGCCCAATAACTTCACCGATCCGCCGCGCTATGCGGTGCCGGTTCCCGAGGGCGCCATCGAGGACAACCTCACCGACGAGGACCTCGAGTTGGACAGCCTGATCCCAGACTCGGCCAACCAGCCCTACGACATGCACGAGGTGATCACCCGCATCCTCGACGACGACGAGTTCCTCGAGGTGCAGTCGGGTTACGCCCAGAACATCGTGATCGGGTTCGGTCGCATCGAGGGCCACCCAGTCGGCATCGTCGCCAACCAGCCCACCCATTTCGCCGGCTGCCTGGACATCGACGCCTCGGAGAAGGCCGCACGCTTCGTGCGGACCTGCGATTGCTTCAACATTCCGATCGTCATGCTGGTGGACGTGCCGGGCTTCCTGCCGGGCACCGACCAGGAATACAACGGCATCATCCGCCGCGGCGCCAAGCTGCTGTACGCCTACGGCGAAGCCACCGTTCCCAAGATCACCGTCATCACCCGCAAGGCCTACGGCGGCGCCTACTGCGTCATGGGTTCCAAGGACATGGGCTGCGACGTCAACGTCGCCTGGCCGACCGCGCAGATCGCGGTGATGGGAGCTTCCGGCGCGGTCGGTTTCGTCTACCGCCAGCAGCTCGGTGACGCCGCGAAAAAGGGCGAGGACGTCGATGCGCTGCGGCTGCAATTGCAGCAGGAGTACGAGGACACCTTGGTCAACCCATATATCGCCGCCGAGCGGGGCTACGTGGACGCGGTCATCCCGCCGTCGCACACTCGCGGCTACATCGGGACGGCGCTGCGGCTGCTGGAGCGCAAGATCGCCCAGATGCCGCCGAAGAAGCACGGGAACATTCCGCTGTGAGTGAAGTCAACGAGAACGACGCCGCGCCGGTGAGTGAGCACACGACCCATGAGCCGCACATTCAGGTGCTCAAAGGCAATCCGACCGACGAGGAGCTGGCCGCGCTGATCGCGGTGGTGGGCAGCGCCACCGGTGGCGGGGGCGAGCCGGGGCCGCCAGAGCAAACCCGGTGGGGCCTGCCAGTCGACAAACTGCGCTACCCGGTCTTCAGCTGGCAGAAGATCACCCTGCTGGAACGGACCCACATGCGGCGATGAAGCCGGAATCGAGCAGTGGCGCATGACTCGCGTCGTGCTCGGGTCTGCCTCACCCGGCCGACTCAAGGTGCTGCGGCAAGCCGGCATCGATCCGCTGGTCGTGGTCTCCGGCGTCGACGAGGACGCGGTCACCGCCGCGTTGGGACCGAACACCTCCCCCGGTGATGTCGTCCGCATCCTGGCTCAGGCCAAGGCCGACCAGGTTGCGGCCATGCTGGACGACGCGATCACCGCGGATTGTGTTGTCATTGGCTGTGATTCGATGATCTACATCGACGGCCGACTGGTCGGCAAGCCCGCATCGGCCGATGCGGCCCGAAGCCAGTGGCAGTTGATGGGCGGCCGGTCCGGCCAGCTGTACACCGGGCACTGCCTACTGCGCCTGATTGGCGGCACCGCCATTCACCGCGCGTCCGAATCATCGGCTACCACAGTGCATTTCGCTAAACCAGCTGCAGCAGACCTGGAAGCGTATATCGGCAGCGGCGAACCGTTAGCCGTCGCCGGAGGATTTACGCTCGACGGGCTGGGCGGCTGGTTCGTCGACCGGATCGAAGGTGACCCGTCCAACGTGATCGGGCTGAGCCTGCCGCTGACCGCCAGCCTGTTGCAACGGGTCGGCCTGTCCGTCGCCGAGCTATGGGCGTATGCCGCTGACGGGTAGGCTCGTTGTGTGCCATTACCAGAAGATCCCAGCCCGACGCTAAGCGCCTATGCTCACCCGGAACGTCTGGTGACTGCCGACTGGCTGGCCGGCAACCTGGGTCAGCCAGGCCTCGCGATCGTCGAATCCGACGAGGATGTCCTGCTTTACGACGTCGGTCATATCCCCGGAGCGGTCAAGGTCGACTGGCATACCGACCTCAACGACCCCAGGGTGCGCGACTACATCAACGGTGAGCAGTTCGCCGAATTGATGGACCGCAAAGGCATTTCCCGAGACGACACGGTGGTGATCTACGGGGACAAGAGCAACTGGTGGGCCGCGTACGCGCTGTGGGTCTTCACGCTGTTCGGCCACCCGGACGTGCGGCTGCTCAACGGCGGGCGCGACCTGTGGCTCAGCGAGGGGCGCGACACCACTTTGGATGTGCCATCCAAGACGTCGAGCGGCTATCCCGTTGTGCAGCGCAATGATGCACCGATCCGCGCCTTCAAGGACGACGTGCTGGCCACCCTGGGCTCTGAGCCCCTGATCGATGTGCGATCGCCCGAGGAGTACACCGGCAAGCGCACGCACATGCCCGACTACCCCGAAGAAGGCGCGCTGCGCGCCGGGCATATCCCGACGGCGCGGTCGATCCCATGGGGAAAGGCGGCCGACGACAGCGGGCGGTTCCGCAGCCGTGACGAGCTGCACCAGCTCTACGGGTTCGTCGGGCCGGACGACAAAACCGTCGTTTACTGCCGCATCGGCGAGCGGTCCAGCCACACCTGGTTTGTGCTGACACATCTGCTCGGCATCCCGGGCGTGCGCAACTACGACGGCTCGTGGACCGAGTGGGGCAACACCGTCCGGGTACCGATCGTGGCCGGCGAGAGCCCGGGGGCCGTACCCGTCTGATGAGCATGCCCGCGCCGCTGGCCGAGGTGGTGTCCGACTTCGCCGAAGTTCAAGGTCAGGACAAGCTCAAGCTGCTGCTGGAATTCGCCGATGAGCTTCCAGCCCTGCCGTCTTTTCTGGAAGAGGCGGCGATGGAGCCGGTGCCCGAATGCCAGTCGCCGGTGTTTCTGCACGTCGACGCCAGCGACAAAAACCGGGTGCGGCTGCACTTCAGCGCTCCGCCCGAAGCACCCACCACTCGTGGTTTCGCGTCGTTACTGGCTACCGGCCTCGACGAGCAGCCCGCCGCCGACATCCTGGCTGTGCCGGAGGATTTCTACACCGAGCTGGGCCTGGCCGCTTTGATCAGCCCGCTGCGGCTGCGTGGCATGTCGGCGATGCTGGCACGCATCAAGCGGCGGCTGCGCGAGCCCGGCTGAAGTGGGCACCGGGTCATATCGCTCACGGCGCGGCGCTTAAACTTCCCCCACACGACTTGTAAGAATTTCTCTTAGACATGTGAGAAGTGTTCAGCCATACAGGGAGGCGCAGTGGCTAGTCACGCCAGCTCGACGATCTCGAAGGTTCTTGTCGCCAATCGCGGTGAGATCGCGGTGCGGGTGATCCGCGCGGCCAAAGATGCCGGTCTGCCCAGCGTGGCGGTGTACGCCGAGCCCGACGCCGACGCTCCTCACGTGAAGCTGGCCGACGAGGCATTCGCGCTCGGCGGCCAGACCTCGGCGGAGTCCTACCTGGACTTCGGCAAGCTCCTGGAGGCCGCCGAGAAGTCCGGCGCCAACGCGATCCATCCTGGTTACGGATTCCTGTCGGAGAACGCCGACTTCGCCCAGGCGGTGATCGACGCCGGCCTGATCTGGATCGGGCCCAGCCCGCAGTCGATCCGCGATCTCGGCGACAAGGTCACCGCACGGCACATCGCCGCCCGCGCGCAGGCCCCGTTGGTGCCCGGCACCCCCGACCCGGTGAAAGACGCCGACGAAGTGGTCGCCTTCGCCAAGGAATACGGCGTACCGATCGCGATCAAGGCGGCCTTCGGCGGCGGCGGCCGCGGCATGAAGGTGGCCCGCACCCTCGAGGAGATCCCCGAACTGTTCGAGTCGGCGACCCGCGAAGCGGTCGCGGCGTTCGGCCGCGGCGAATGCTTCGTCGAGCGCTACCTGGACAAGCCCCGCCACGTCGAGGCGCAGGTGATCGCTGACAAGCACGGCAACGTCGTCGTCGCCGGAACCCGCGACTGCTCGCTGCAGCGCCGCTTCCAGAAGCTGGTCGAAGAGGCTCCCGCGCCGTTCTTGACCGACGCGCAGCGCAAGGAGATCCACGAGTCCGCCAAGCGGATCTGCAAAGAGGCGCACTACTACGGCGCCGGGACAGTCGAATACCTGGTCGGCCAGGACGGCCTGATCTCGTTCCTTGAGGTCAACACCCGTTTACAGGTCGAGCACCCGGTTACCGAGGAGACCGCCGGCATCGACCTGGTGTTGCAGCAGTTCAAGATTGCCAACGGCGAGAAGCTCGACATCACCGAAGACCCGACACCGCGCGGGCACGCCATCGAGTTCCGGATCAACGGCGAGGACGCCGGTCGCGGCTTTTTGCCCGCGCCCGGCCCGGTCACCCGCTATGACATCCCCACCGGTCCCGGCGTCCGGCTGGACTCCGGCGTCGAGGCCGGTTCGGTGATCGGCGGTCAGTTCGACTCGATGCTGTCCAAGCTGATCGTGTACGGCGCCAGCCGCGAGGAGGCGCTCGCTCGCTCCCGCCGGGCGCTGGACGAATTCCACGTCGAAGGGCTGGCCACCGTCATCCCGTTCCACCGCGCGGTGGTCTCCGACCCGGCGTTCATCGGCGATGAGCACGGCTTCTCGGTGCACACCCGCTGGATCGAGACCGAGTGGAACAACACCGTCGAACCCTTCACCGGCGGCGAGCCGCTTGACGAAGACGACGCTAGGCCGCGGCAGAAAGTCGTTGTCGAGGTCGGTGGCCGACGGCTCGAGGTTTCGCTGCCCGGCGATCTGGCGCTGTCCAACGGCGGTGGATCCGACGCTGCCGGTGTCATCCGGAAGAAGCCCAAGCCGCGCAAGCGCGGGGCGCACGCGGGTGCCGCCGCCTCCGGCGACGCGGTGACCGCGCCCATGCAGGGCACCGTGGTCAAGGTCGCCGTCGAAGAGGGCCAAGAGGTCGCCGCCGGCGATTTGGTAGTGGTCCTGGAAGCAATGAAGATGGAAAACCCGGTCACCGCGCACAAAGACGGCACGATCACCGGAGTCGCGGTCGAGGCGGGCGCCGCGATCACCCAGGGCACGGTACTCGCCGAAATCAAGTAGGCACCGGCGCTTGGAACCTGTCGAGATCAACGCCGGGCGGTGGTATCTGCGCGCACTGCGTGCCGACAGCCGCATAGACGACCGTCCTGCGTTGGCCGACCTGGGAGTAACCGACCCGAATCATGTCGCGCGTTGTGGCGCCCAATGGTCATCGGATTCCGGCTACTCGTGGGCGGTGTGCGAGGTCACCACGGGTGAGCTGCTGGCAGAGGTGACGCTCGACCCGCAGACCGGTGCGATCGCAACCCGAGTGCGCGCCGGCCAGTCGCAGGCTGCAACTGCGGCCGCCGAGTCCGTACGGCGATTCGCCGCTGCGGTTGCTGCGCCAACACGCGATATGGGATAGCGCGGTTTGACCAGGGCTTCTTCGAAACACCCGCCGTTTCGCGTTGTCGGCCCGCTACGGCCGGAGTACCGTTCGAAGAAGGTTGAGTTCACAGCCGCCCGGAACAACGTTAATTGACGTAGGGGGAGGCTGGTACTCCCGGCTTTCTCCCCGCGCGCGGGGGCCAACCGCTTGACGTGATCCACAGATTGCTTGACGACTGATGGAGTCACCCTGATGTTTGCCATGAGACATTCCGATTCTGCTTCACCGACTCTCCGTACTGATGCCCCGATCCCGGCAGAGCCGTGGGAAAACCACAGTGCCCGCTTCACCGCTGAGTGGGGCCCGTCGGGTGTTGTCATCACGGCGCACGGTGAGCTCGACGCATCCAACGCCGTTCAGCTCGCCGATTACGTTACCCGCTACGCCGCCCATACCAAGTCGGTGATCGTGAACCTACACGACGTGGAATTCTTTGGGACTGCGGGCTTTTCGGCATTGCACACGATCAACGTCCGGTGCGCGGGCGCGGATGTGCGCTGGGCTGTGGTGCCCAGCAAGGCGGTTTCCCGGCTGCTGCGCATTTGCGACCCCGACAACGCGCTGCCGCTGGCCGAGTCGATGTCAGACAGCCTCGAGGAAAGCGAACAGCCGCGCCGGCTATTCCAGCTGGTCCCGCAGCCGCGCTAGCGACTTAGCGAGCAACCGCGAGACGTGCATCTGCGAAATGCCGACCCGCTCGGCGATCTGCGTCTGGGTCATCGACTCAAAGAACCTGAGTACCAACACGGTTCGCTCACGCTCGGGCAGTCCGTCGAGTAGCGGTCGTAGCGCCTCGCGGTTCTCGATCCGCTCCAGACCGGCATCCACATCGCCCAGCGTGTCGGCGATGGCTCGGGCGTCGTCATCGGCGCTGCTGCCCCCGCTGTCGATGGACAGGGTGTTGTAAGAGCTACCGGCCACCAAGCCCTCGATGACCTCGGTGCGGTCCATGTCGAGTTCGTCGGCCAGTTCAGAGGCAGTCGGTGCTCGGCCCAGCCGTTGGGAAAGGTCAGCGGTCGCCGTGCCGAGCCGCAGGTGCAGTTCTTTCAGGCGCCGCGGAACCTTGACCGACCAGCTGTTGTCCCGGAAATGCCTGCGGACCTCCCCCATGATGGTGGGCACCGCGAAGGAGACGAAGTCGGACCCGGCGTCGACATCGAAGCGCGCAACAGCGTTGACTAGTCCGACGCGTGCCACCTGGACCAAGTCGTCACGGGGTTCCCCGCGACCCTCGAACCGGCGGGCGATGTGATCGGCCAATGGCAGGCAGCGCTCCACGATCTTGTCGCGATGGCGCTGAAACTCCGACGAGTCGGCATCGAGACTGACCAACTCGCGGAACATGTCCGGAACGTCAGCGTATTCGTTGGGACGAGATGCAGAACCGCCGACAGCTCGCGCTGTCACCTGTGGGAGCCCGCCCGTCGGGTCGTGAGCGTGACGCCGAAGACGCCTTGTCCGTGATCGGGTTCGCGCCCGTCATGGAAGGTCTGAACGTCGTCGGCCAGCGATGTCAGCACGTGCCAGCTGAAGCTGCCCGGCGTCACCACGTCGTAGTTGTCGCATGTCGCTGAGGCCTCGACCACCAATTCGTCGTCTCGCGGATCGACGACAATCGCCAACGTGGCGTCGGGGGTCGCCGAGCGAATCAGTCGGGTGCACACCTCATCGACCGCCAGTCGTAGGTCGGCAACCGCGTCGAAATCGAGATCCTCGAAGGTGCCGACCGCCCCGACCAACGTTCGTAATACCGCCAGATTCTCCAGCCGTGCGGCAACGCGCAGTTCGATCGCGCGGTCGCCGCGTTGCTGATGCTTTGCTGGCTTTTCAGCAGCGGTCATGGGGCCTCCCGGCAGTATTTGCCTGACATTACCCTGGCGCTCAAGCCGGTTAGTCATGATCGCCGCCGGGTATTCCGAGCCCATGGACGCGAGCGAGACGGCCGAAATTCAGCGCATCCGACGCCTTCGTCGAATCGCGGTTATCGCCGCTATCACCTTGGCCGTCCTGGTCTTGGTTGCGGTCGGCGTCTACCTCATTGCGTTCGTGATCTTGTTGCCAGTGCTCGGGTGACCGGGCAGAAGCAACCGTCGTCAAGCTCGTCATGGTGTAGAGCAGATACCCACTAGCCGCGGCGAATAAAACCCGCTTGAGTCGGCAAAAGGGTGTTTGGGGGCTGTCGGGATGGGAATTGCTCCAAGCGTGAAAGCGCGCTAAGGAGGTTGAGATGCCCCGGTCGTCAATCAAGGATGAGAAGCTCTACCGGGAATTGCGCAAGCAAGGTGACTCCAAGGAAAAGGCCGCCCGGATCTCCAATGCCGCTGCGGCTCGCGGCCGCTCCAGTGTGGGCAAGTCGGGTGGCAAGTCCGGCTCGTATGAAGACTGGACTGTTCCGGAACTCAAGAGGCGAGCCAAAGAGCTTGGCATGTCGGGATATTCCAGCTTGACTAAAGACAAGCTGGTCAAAGAGCTGCGTAACCACTAAGCGGCTTGGCGCCGCGGCTCGTCAGCTTGCGGGCCGTTGGCGCGGAACCTCGGGATGTGCGTCGTACCAGCGGTCTTCGACTCTGCGCACGCGCCGGTGCTCGAACGCCAGCCATACCAGACCAAACGTCATCGTCGCGACCGCGACGACACCTGTGGTCATGCCCTGGCTTTGGTGCCCGGTCCCGAACGCCGCCAGACAACCCACAACGGCGATCACGCCCGCCACGACTAGTAGATAGCCGGGCCAACGCAACACATCGATCATTGACTCGCCCGCGTGTGACCGTGTCGTGCGCACATGGTCGACGGGGTCACGATAGGTGTCACCCATGACTGAACCTTTCTCCGGTCCCCTCTCCCAGCCCGTTAGGCCGTACCTACCACGGTAGAACGCCCAAAGACCGTGCGGTAGTAATTACCGGCAGTCCGCTCAACCAGGCAGAACGGGTCCGGCGATCGGCGGGACGCCCATGGTGAGCGTCACCAGCATCAGCATCATCAGAAACCACCCGGCACCCTGCCACCCCCACCAGGTGCCGCAGTCGCGCCAGACGCGGTACGTACGCAGAAACGCCCGGCATCCGGCGGCCAGCAGGATGACCGGTGCGCCGAACGCCAGGATTGTCAGCTGGGGCGCACCGCACGCGACGGTGTCGACGGACATCGCGCCCCTACAGGTGCTGGCCCACAGTGCGGCCACGACAAAGAACGCCAGTCCGGCAATCGCGGCAAGAACCGCGAACCGGATGGCGGCTTTCACCTCTTTGTCCTCATGCCCGAGGCGGTCTCCGTCGGACCAGTGACGTTGTGTCTGCATCCTGCACCGCTATCCTGTGTCGCTGATAGAGCGTCACCAATTATCGCTCGCCGTCACACGCGCCACACCCGTATACCTCAGAATCAGCGATCGGTAAACACATTCCGGAGCGCCGCGATCGCCTCGTCGATCTCGGCAACCGCGACGGTCAGCGCCGGCCGGAAACGCACGCTGACTTCACCGCTGGGTAGCACAATCACCCCGCGTTGCCACAACCGGCGGAGCAACTCGTCGCGTTCGGCGGTGGTGGGCAAGCTGAACGCGCACATCAAGCCCCGGCCGCGGACGTCGAACACGAATGCCGGGAAATCGTCGGCAAGTTCGTCGAGGCGGGCCCGCAGATACCGGCCCATAACGGTGGCATTCTCGAACAGGTCGTCCGCGTCAATGACCTCCAAGATGCGCCGGGCGCGGACCATATCGGTGAGGTTGCCGCCCCAGGTCGAGTTGAGCCGGGAAGCCACCGCGAACACGTTGTCGGCGATTTCGTCGACTCGCCGTCCGGCCATCACCCCGCACACTTGCGTCTTCTTACCGAACGCGACCACGTCGGGTTCAACGCCCAATTGCTGGTAGGCCCAAGCGGTTCCGGTCAGGCCGCAGCCTGTCTGCACCTCGTCGAAGATCATCAGCGCGTCGTATTCGTCACACAGCGCCCGCATTGCGGCGAAGAACTCAGACCGAAAGTGCCGGTCGCCACCCTCACCCTGGATCGGTTCGGCGACAAAGCAGGCGATGTCATGCGGGTAGGCCTCGAAAGCTGCCCGGGCCTGGCGCAGCGATTCGGCTTCCAACGCGTCGACCTCGACGCCGGGACGAAGGTAAGGCGCGTCGATGCGCGGCCAGTCGAACTTGGGAAAGCGAGCAACCGTGACCGGGTTGGTGTTGGTCAGCGACAGCGTGTAGCCGCCACGGCCGTGAAACGCCCCACGCAAGTGCAACACTCGGGTGCCGAGCTCCGGGTCGATGCCGCGTGCCTCGTTGTGCCGGCTCTTCCAGTCGAAGGCCACCTTCAGCGCGTTCTCCACCGCCAGCGCACCACCGTCGACGAAGAAGAGATGCGGCAGCACCGGATCGCCCAGCACACGGGTGAAGGTTTCGACAAAGCGCGCCATCGGCACCGAGTACACGTCGGAGTTGCTCGGTTTGTTGATCGCGGCGTCAGTGAGCTCGGCACGGAACTCGTCGTCGTAGGCCAATGCCGGATGGTTCATGCCCAGCGCCGACGAAGCGAAGAACGTGAACATGTCCAGATAGCGCCGGCCGTCGCGGGCGTCGACCAGATACGAGCCGGCCGACCGATCCAGGTCGAGCACGAAATCCAGGCCGTCTATGAGAATGCTGTGCGCCAGCACCTCGTGGACCCGGTCAGGTTCGAGTTGCCGATCGGCGGGTGCCAGTACGCCAGTCATGACATGTACGGTATCAGGAATTTTTACGGTATCTTGACTCTAGACAGTATTTATTACGGTACAAATTGTCGATCATCGTAAAATGTCTGTAAAATGATCGTGCTGCGGGTCCGGACGTTGGCGGCTGTCCGGATGTGTTGCAACAGCTCTTCCAGCGCACGTGGGGACTCGACGCGCACCAACAAGATGTAGCTTTCCTCACCGGCCACCGAGTGACACGACTCGATCGCCTCGATGTGTTGCAGGCGTGCAGGCGCATCATCGGGTTGAGAGGGATCGAGAGGAGTGATGGCCACGAACGCCGACAACAGATGTCCCACCGCTTCCGGATCGATCCGCGCCGAGTATCCGGTCACCACACCGCGAGACTCCAGCCTGCGTACCCGCGACTGGACCGCCGAGACCGACAGTCCAGCGCTCGCCGCCAGTTCCGACAATGTCGCGCGGCCGTCGGCGACCAGCGAGCGCACCAAGATCCGGTCGATGTCGTCGAGCGTCTCTGCCATGGCCGGAGAGTATCTGCCGACGTGGCGGTTGCGGGAGCGCTTCGCCGCCGGGCTGTCGGCAATGTACGGCAGCGAGGTGCCCGCGTACACCACGCTGGTCGAGGTGAGCACCGAGGTCAACCGCGATTACGCCACGCGGCATCCGGGCGCTGACCGGCTGGGCTCGCTGTCCCGGGTGACCGCCGAGCGGCACGGCGCGATCCGGGTCGGCACGCCAGACGAGCTGGCCGCTGTCGCCGACTTGTTTTCGGCGTTCGGCATGGTCCCGGTCGGCTACTACGACCTGCGCGACGCCGTTTCACCCGTTCCGGTGGTCTCCACCGCATTTCGGCCTGTCGACGCGCAAGAGTTGGCGCGCAACCCGTTTCGGGTGTTCACGTCGATGCTGGCGCTTGAGGATCCCCGTTTCTTTGACACTGGCCTGCGCGCTCGTGTGCGGACTTTTTTGGGACGCCGCCAACTGTTCGATCCGGCGCTGATCGCCAGGGCCCGGGTGATCGCGGCCGAGGGCGGCTGCGACGCCGACGAGGCCGACGACTTTGTCGCGCAGGCGGTAGCGGCGTTCGCGCTGTCGCACCAACCGATCGAGAAGTCCTGGTATGACGAGTTATCGCGGGTATCGGCGGTGGCCGCCGACATCGCCGGAGTCACGTCCACCCATATCAACCACCTCACGCCGCGAGTGCTCGACATCGACGAGCTGTACCGGCGGATGACCGCGCGCGGCGTCACGATGATCGACGCCATCCAGGGGCCGCCCCGCTGGGACGGACCCGCGGTGCTGTTGCGCCAGACGTCGTTTCGCGCGCTTGCCGAACCACGCCGGTTTCACGGCGACGACGGGACGGTCATCGAGGGGTCGCTGCGGGTCCGCTTCGGCGAGGTCGAGGCACGCGGCGTGGCACTGACACCCAAAGGCCGCGAGCGTTACGACGCAGCGATGGCTCGACTTTCTGACAACGACAACCCCGCCCAGGTTTGGGGGCATTACTTTCCGGCGACCGACGACGAAATGGCCGCCCAGGGGCTGGCCTACTACCGCGGCGGCGATTCATCCAAACCGATTGTCTACGAAGACTTTCTGCCCTCTTCAGCGGCCGGAATCTTTCGGTCGAATCTAGACCGCGACTCCGAGACCACCGACGTCGTCGACGACTCGGGCTACAGCGTGGACTGGATGGCGGGAGCGATCGGCCGCCACATCCACGACCCTTACCTGCTCTACGAATCGCTTTGCAAGGAGGAACTCGCGTGAGCGCGCACCTGCCCACCGTTGACGAGTTGCGCACCCGCGCCCGCTGCGCGCTGGACGCAGTCGGCTGCGGCGTCGCGCTCGGGGCGCCGGGCGAGCACGGCCTGCCGGCCAGTACGCCGGTCACCGGCGACGTCCTGTTCACCGTCGAGCAGGCCACGCCGCAACAGGTCGAGCGGGCCATTGCTCATGCTGCGCAAGCATTTTCGACTTGGCGGGCCACACCCGCTCCGGTGCGCGGCACACTGGTGGGCAGACTGGGCGAGCTACTCGCCCTGCACAAGCACGACCTCGCCACCTTGGTGACGATCGAGGCGGGCAAGATCGCCTCCGAGGCGCTGGGCGAAGTGCAGGAGATGATCGACGTCGGCCAGTTCGCCGTCGGCCTGTCGCGTCAGCTCTACGGTCGCACGATCGCCTCCGAGCGGCCGGGGCATCGGCTGATGGAGACCTGGCATCCGCTCGGCGTGGTCGGCGTGATCACCGCGTTCAACTTCCCGGTCGCGGTCTGGGCATGGAATACCGCGGTGGCGCTGGTGTGCGGTGACACCGTGGTGTGGAAACCGTCCGAGCTGACGCCGCTCACGGCGCTGGCCTGCCAGGCGCTAATTGAGCGGGCCGCCAGTGACGTTGGGGTGTCAGCTCGTGTTTGCGCCCTGATCATCGGCGGCCGTGAGGTCGGCGAGCAGCTCATCGATGACGCGCGGGTCGCGCTGGTGTCCGCGACCGGCTCGGTGCGCATGGGCCAGCAGGTCGGGCCCCGGGTCGCGCGGCGGTTCGGCCGGTCGCTGCTGGAACTGGGCGGCAACAACGCCGCCGTCGTCACGCCATCAGCCGACTTGGGTCTGGCGGTGCGCGCCGTCGTGTTCGCCGCCGCCGGCACCGCCGGTCAACGGTGCACCACGCTGCGCCGGCTGATCGTGCACCGAGCGGTGGCCGACGATGTCGCGGGGCGCATCGCCGCCGCCTATCGCCAGCTGCCGATCGGTGATCCGTCGACCGAGGGCACACTGGTCGGCCCGCTCATTCACGAGACCGCCTACCGCGACATGGTGGGCGCGCTGGAACAGGCGCGTGCCGACGGCGGCGATGTGGTCGGCGGCGAACGCCACGATATGGGCCACCCAAGCGCCTACTACGTCGCGCCGGCGGTGGTGCGGATGCCGTCGCAGACCGACATCGTGCACACCGAGACGTTCGCGCCGATCCTCTACGTATTGGTCTACGACGACATCGACGATGCGATCGCGCTGAACAACGCTGTACCCCAGGGTCTTTCGTCGGCGATCTTCACCACGGACATCCGGGAGGCGGAACGCTTCATCGACGGCTCCGATTGCGGCATCGCCAACGTCAACATCGGCACGTCGGGCGCGGAGATCGGTGGCGCGTTCGGTGGCGAGAAGCAGACCGGCGGCGGCCGGGAGTCCGGGTCGGACGCTTGGAAGGCCTACATGCGCCGTGCCACCAACACCGTCAACTACTCCAACGACTTGCCGCTGGCCCAAGGCGTGCACTTCGGCTGAGATGCGTCGCGTCAGTCGTCGTGGCTTTCCGTCGGCGCGGCGCGGCGGCCACTGACGCGAACCAAGAAGATGGCCACGGCGATGCCGATCACCAGCAGCCCCAGCGCGCCCAACTCGAGCAGCAGGCGGTTGAGATCCTTGTCCGACTGCACCTGCTCGGTTGCCGCGGTCACGATCAGGATCCGTCGCACGCAGGCAATCAAGCCGATGAACAGGAAGGGCTCGGCCGCGATTTCGTGATAGAGCAGGACCGCGCGGAGCGTAGCGGCAATCTCCGCGATGATCAGGACCATCAAGACACGGTCGAGGACCAGGACTCCACCCTGCAGCGTGTTGACCTGGTGGGTCGCGGCTTGCAAGAGAGCTTGTCCGCCGCCGACCACCACCAGGACCGCAGCCGCCACCAGGAGCAGAAAGGCGATCGCGTAAACGAGGGTCTCGAAACTGTCGACCAGCGCGCCGACCCGGTGGCTCATCCTGGGGCGGGCGGTGTCGCTTTCGGCATCCATCGCTCAGCGATTCTATTGCGTTTGGCGGGTGGGCCAGCTGGGCGTTGCCCGACGAACGGCCTGAGAAAACACTTGGGATCGCCCGCTAATTCGCTCAGCTAGCGAACGTGCTGGCAGGACGGCGGTGGCGGCTTCGCGACGCGGACCGTCCCAGGGCCGGTTATTGACGGAAGCGTCGGCAATGACAGGTTTGCAGCGCCTTCCTGAGCGTTGACGGCCTGCGCAAAGGATCGACAAGTACGATCTGCTCTATGCGAACGCCTCGGCGCCGGCTATCTCCGGACGACCGCCGCGCCGAGTTGCTGGCTTTAGGCGCGGAAGTCTTCGGCCAGCGCCCCTACGACGAGGTCCGAATCGACGAGATCGCCGAGCGGGCCGGTGTCTCCCGGGCGTTGATGTATCACTACTTCCCGGACAAGCGGGCGTTCTTCGCGGCCGTCGTCAAAGGACAGGCCGACCAGCTGTTCGAGACCACCAACGCCCTGCCGTCACCAGGCCAGTCACTGTTTGAGGAAACGCGGGACGGCGTCTTCGCCTACATGCAGTACCACCAGGAGCACCCACACGCTGCCTGGGCCGCATATGTCGGCCTCGGTCGCTCCGACCCGGTCCTACTCGGCATCGACGACGAGGCCAAGGACCGGCAGATGGAACACATCATGAACCGCATCGTTGAAGTCGACGGCCCGGGAACCGACCTCGCGCCCGAGGTGGAACGCGACTTGCGGATCGTGATCCACGGCTGGCTGGCGCTGACCTTCGAGGTGTGCCGGCAGCGGATCATGCACCCCGAAACCGACGCGACTCACCTGAGCGAGACCTGCGCTCACGCGCTGCTCGACGCGATCACCCGGGTCAACGGGATTCCCGATCCACTGGCCAAGGCGGTCGGGCCCGACCAGCGCTAGCCGCACTGTTGGTCCCTTTTGTCGGGGCCCGCTGGCACCATGACTAGGTGACCGCCGTGCCCGCTGATTCACTTACGCGGTTCAGCAATGTCACCCGCGACTGGTTCGCCGGTACCTTCGCCGAGCCCACCCCCGCCCAGTCCGACGCCTGGGCGGCGATCGCCGATGGCCATAACACCCTGGTCATCGCGCCAACCGGATCGGGCAAAACCCTGGCGGCGTTTCTGTGGGCAATCGACAGACTCGCCGGCGCATCGCGCGACGACCGATCGCCCGGCACCCGGGTGCTGTACGTGTCACCGCTGAAGGCCTTGGCCGTCGACGTCGAGCGCAACCTGCGCACGCCGCTGGCGGGAATGACCCGGGTTGCCGAACGGCGGGGTCTGCCGCCGCCGCAGATCACCGTCGGAGTGCGATCGGGCGACACCCCGCCCGCGCAGCGCCGCCAGCTCATCGCCGCGCCCCCCGACGTGTTGATCACCACTCCGGAGTCCTTGTTTTTGATGCTGACCTCGGCGGCCCGCCAAACTCTGGCCGGTGTGCAGACCGTGATCGTCGATGAGATCCACGCCATCGCCGGCACCAAGCGGGGCTCCCACCTGGCGCTGTCGCTGGAGCGGCTCGACGAGCTGTTGCAGGCGCCCGCGCAGCGCATTGGCTTGTCGGCGACCGTCCGCCCGCCCGAGGAAGTTGCCCGGTTCTTGTCGGGCGCATCACCCACGACCATCGTGGCCCCCGCGGCGACGTGCAAGACGTTGGAGCTGACCGTGCAGGTGCCGGTCCCGGATATGGCGAACCTGGCAGACAAGACCATCTGGCCCGACGTGGAGGCGCGGCTGGTCGACCTCGTCGAAACGCACAACTCGACGATCGTGTTCGCCAACTCACGGCGGCTGGCCGAGCGATTGACCTCGCGGCTCAACGAGATCCACGCCGAACGCATGGGAGTCGAATTGCCGTCCGCCGCTAACCCCCAGGTTGCCGGTGGCGCGCCGGCCCAGCTGCTGGGCAGCGGCCAGGCCTACGGCGCGCCGGCGCTGCTGGCCCGCGCCCACCACGGTTCGGTCAGCAAGGAACAGCGCGCCGTAGTCGAGGAGGACCTCAAAACCGGGCGGTTGAAGGCGGTGGTGGCGACCTCAAGCCTGGAGCTGGGCATCGACATGGGAGCGGTTGACCTGGTGATCCAGGTGGAGGCGCCGCCTTCGGTGGCCAGCGGCCTGCAGCGCATCGGGCGCGCCGGACACCAGGTTGGCGAGATCTCCCAAGGCGTGCTGTTCCCCAAACACCGCACCGACCTGATCGGCTGCGCGGTGGCCGTGCAGCGCATGCTCACCGGTCAGATCGAGACGATGAGGGTGCCGACCAACCCGCTGGACATCCTTGCCCAGCACACCGTGGCGGCGGCAGCGCTGGAGCCGCTCGACGTCGACCGCTGGTTCGACACCGTGCGACGCAGCGCACCGTTTGCGACGCTGCCGCACAGCGCTTTTGAGGCCACGCTGGACCTGTTGTCCGGCAAGTACCCGTCAACCGAGTTCGCCGAGCTGCGGCCGCGGCTGGTTTACGACCGCGACGCCGGCACCGTGACGGCACGGCCGGGTGCGCAGCGTCTGGCGGTCACCTCCGGCGGTGCGATCCCAGACCGCGGCCTGTTCACCGTCTACCTGGCTACTGATTCCGAAAAGCCTTCTCGCGTAGGGGAACTCGATGAGGAGATGGTCTACGAATCCCGCCCCGGCGATGTCATCTCGTTGGGAGCCACCAGCTGGCGGATCACTGAAATCACCCACGACCGCGTGTTGGTGATCCCGGCGCCGGGTCAGCCGGCCCGGTTGCCGTTCTGGCGCGGCGACGATGCCGGGCGGCCCGCAGAGCTGGGCCAGGCGGTCGGGAAGTTCACCGGCGAACTGGCCGGCCTGGCCCGCGAGTCATTCGAAATGCGCTGCGCCGAACTAGGTTTCAACGACTATGCCACCGACAATCTGTGGCGCTTGCTGGACGACCAGCGCACCGCCACCACGGTGGTACCCACCGACGCCACCCTGCTGGTCGAGCGGTTCCGCGACGAGCTGGGCGACTGGCGGGTGATCCTGCACTCCCCCTACGGCCTGCGGGTGCACGGCCCGCTCGCACTGGCGGTGAGCCGACGACTGCGCGAGCGCTACGGCATCGATGAGAAACCGACCGCTTCGGATGACGGGATCGTAGTGCGGTTGCCGGACACCCTGGACGAAACCCCGCCGGGTGCTGAGCTGTTCGTCTTCGATGCCGACGAGATCGACCCGATCGTCACCGCGGAGGTGGGTGGTTCGGCGCTGTTCGCCTCGCGATTCCGGGAGTGCGCGGCGCGTGCCCTGCTGCTGCCGCGGCGGCACCCCGGCCGCCGATCGCCACTGTGGCATCAACGTCAGCGAGCCGCGCAGCTTCTCGACGTGGCCCGCAAATACCCGGACTTCCCGATCGTGCTGGAGGCGGTCCGCGAATGCCTACAGGACGTCTACGACGTCCCGATGCTGGCCAGACTGATGGGCGACATCGCCCAGCGAAAAGTGCGCGTGCTGGAGGCTGAGACGGCCACGCCCTCGCCGTTCGCGGCGTCGCTGCTGTTCGGCTATGTCGGGGCGTTCATGTACGAGGGCGACAGCCCGCTTGCCGAGCGCCGCGCCGCGGCCCTGTCGCTGGACGCCACACTGCTGGCCGAGTTGCTGGGCCGGGTAGAGCTTCGCGAGCTGCTCGACCCAGACGTCGTCGCGGCCACCGGCCGGCAATTGCAGCATCTGTCGGCCGACCGGATGGCCCGTGACGCCGAAGCAGTCGCTGATCTGCTGCGGCTGCTGGGCCCGTTGACGACCGACGAAGTCGCCGCCCGCGCCGGCGGCGCCGATGTCGGCGGCTGGCTGGAGGGTCTGTGCGTCGCCAAACGCGCGCTGACGGTTTCTTTCGCGGGACAGAGTTGGTGGGTCGCGATCGAAGACATCGGCCGACTGCGCGACGGCGTCGGGGTGGCCGTGCCGGTCGGCGTCCCGGCCAGCTTCACCGAGGCAGTCAGCGATCCGCTGGGTGAGCTGCTGGGCCGCTACGCACGCACCCACGCGCCGTTCACCACCTCCGACGTCGCCACCCGGTTCGGCCTGGGGCTGCGGGTAGCCGCCGACGTGCTGGGCCGGCTGGCCGCCGACGGGCGGCTGGTCCGCGGCGAGTTCTCCGCAGACGCAGCCGGTGACCAGTGGTGTGATGCTGACGTATTGCGGATCCTGCGCCGCAGGTCTCTGGCGGCGCTGCGCGCCCAAGTCGAGCCGGTCAGCACCAGTGCGTACGCCCGTTTCCTGCCGGGCTGGCATCAGGTCGGCTCGGCGACCAACTCCGGCCTCGACGGGCTGGCGGCGGTTCTCGACCAGCTGGCCGGCGTCCCGCTGCCCGCCTCGGCGATCGAATCTCTGGTGCTGCCCCCTCGAGTGCGCGACTACTCCCCCGCCATGCTCGACGAACTACTGGCATCCGGTGAGGTTGTCTGGTCGGGCGCAGGATCGATTTCGGCCGGCGACGGCTGGGTCGCGTTCCACCCTGCGGACACGACGCCGCTGACCCTGGCCGTCCCCGAAACGGTCGAGCTCACCGCGGCTCACCAGGCGATCCTGGACACCCTGGCCGGCGGCGGCGCCTTCTTCTTCCGCCAACTCGCGCAAGGCCTGGCCGGTGGTCAATTCGGCGAGCACGAGGTCAAAGCGGCACTGTGGGAACTTATCTGGGCCGGCTCGGTTACCGGCGACACATTCGCGCCGGTCCGCGCCATGCTTGGCGGCGGAATGGGCAGCCGCAAACGATCAACCCCGGCGCATCGGCTGGGCCGCGGATCACGCCCACCCCGACTGAGCCGCTACAGTGTCGCGCACGCCCAGTCCCGCGCCACCGACCCCACAGTGGCGGGCCGCTGGTCAGCGTTGCCCATGCCCGAACCGGACTCCACGCTGCGGGCACACCACCAAGCCGAGCTGCTGCTCAACCGCCATGGCGTGCTGACCAAGGGCGCGGCGGCGGCCGAAGGGCTTCCCGGCGGATTCGCGATGCTCTACAAGGTGCTGAGCACCTTCGAGGAGGCCGGCCGATGCCAGCGCGGCTACTTCGTCGAGTCGCTGGGCGGCGCCCAGTTCGCGGTTGCATCAACGGTCGACCGGCTGCGCGGCTACCTCGATGAACCCGGCTCTTTCCAAGACCCGGAGCGTCCCGAGTACCGGGCGGTGGTACTGGCTGCCGCCGACCCGGCCAACCCGTACGGCGCAGCACTTCCCTGGCCGTCCCGCGCGCCGCAGGAGGACGGAGGTGCCCGGCCGGGTCGCAAAGCCGGCGCGTTGGTTGTGCTGGTCGACGGCGACCTGGTTTGGTTTGTCGAGCGCGGCGGGCGTTCGCTGCTGACCTTCAGCGAGGATCTCGACGCCAACCGCGCGGCGGGCGCGGCGCTGGCCGAGCTGGTGACGGCCGGGCGGGTCAGTTCGATCCTCGTTGAGCGGATCAACGGCATCGCGGTACTGGGGCCCGACGCGTCGGCGCCGGCCGTGGGCGCGCTGTCTGACGCCGGGTTCGCCCGTACTCCACGCGGGCTGCGGCTTCGGTAGCGCATGCCCGAGGGCGACACGGTCTGGCACACCGCAGAGACACTGCGGAAGGCATTGGTCGGTCGCACCCTGACGCGCTGCGATGTGCGGGTGCCGCGCTTTGCGACCGCTGACCTGACCGGTCAGCTGGTCGATGACGTGCTCAGCCGCGGTAAGCATTTGTTCATCCGCGTCGGACCGGCCAGTATCCACTCGCATCTGAAGATGGACGGCAGCTGGCGGGTCACGTCGCGGGCGATGCGTAACGACCACCGCATCCGGATCATCTTGGAAGCCAACGATATCCGGGTAGTCGGCACCGATTTGGGCGTGCTGGAAATTCTCGACCGGCAGCACGACCAGGACGCGGTAGCCCATCTGGGGCCGGACTTGCTGGGCGACGACTGGGATCCAAAGGTCGCCGCGGCCAACCTGACGGCACGCCCGGATCGACCGATCGCCGAGGCGCTGCTGGATCAGCGGGTGCTGGCCGGGATCGGCAACGTTTACTGCAATGAACTGTGTTTCGTCAGCGGACGTCTGCCCACCGCGCCGATCGCCTCGCTGCCCGACCCGCAGCGGCTGGTCATGCGAGCACGAGAAATGCTGTGGGCCAACCGGTCACGGTGGAACCGCTGTACCACCGGCGACACCCGATCCGGCCGCCAGCTCTGGGTGTACGGGCGTGCGGGCCAGGAGTGCCGTCGCTGCGGCACCGCCATCGAAAAGGATGACACCGGCGACCGGGTCACCTACTGGTGCCCCGTCTGCCAAACGCTGAACGCCCAGAACATGTCCGTTTAGTAAACGACGGCAGGGGCTCCACCCGGCTCGCCGTGGCATGCGATGATCGCAATGTCAGCGGCTTGACGTGCCGTCCCCAACACTCGCGCTTCTGCTCAGCGGAGAGGTTCAGGAATGACGACCACACAAATGGGCCCGCCCCGCCGTGCGCGGTCGCTATTGGCCGTCCTTGCCGCGTCGGTCGCGCTGCTCAGCCTCGTGGGGGTCTGCGCCCCGACCGCGCATGCCGACGCCGTCGACGGCAATTTCATAAACGCGCTGAATTCTCGGGGCATTACCTTCGCGTCCACGCAAGCCGCGATCATCGGCGCTCACGAGGTCTGTAATGAACTCGATAGCGGTCGGGCCACGACCGACGTCGCGAATGACGTGATGCAGCAAAGTAGCTTGGACGGCTACCACGCCGGGTTCTTCGTCGGCGTCAGCATCGCCGCATTCTGCCCGCGGCATGCCGGATCCTGACCGCGCCGTACACTGAAGCGTAACGACCTTACGGAGAACCATTAGTGATCAGAAAAGCATTGTTCGGCGCCGCGATCGCGTTCACTGCAGCGGCAGGCATCGCGACACCGGCCAGCGCCGACCCGAGCGCATTCGGCACCCTCGGATGCAGCTGTAAACCGCCGGTCACGGTCACCGACGGCAAGGCGCCAGCTACGGACCAGATGGACCAAGGAATCCAGAACGGCCTTGGCTACTTGCACGGCAGCTCGCCGCGCCCCGCCGACAACTAAGCTCTCGCGGGAGACCGCTCAGCCCGCCGATGGGGGTGGGCGCATCACATTCCCCTTGAGCTCGGCGCCGATGGCAATGTCTTCGTACTTTTGCTGCTTGCGTTTGCGCCAACCGCTGCCTGCCGGCGAAATCGGCGGCGGCATTATCGGCGGCAGCATCGGCATCCCGGATTCACCGGCACCGAGCGGCGATGCGGCCGACGCAAGTTGCACGTGCGCTTGCGAAGCCGGCAGCAATCCCACGACAGCAGGCGGGGCGGTCAGCTTGCCGATCGACACTCCAACACCTGTCGCCGCGGTCGTGGACGCTTGGCCGAGTCCAGCGGCACCCAACGCACCCGGGCCCAGCTGCCCTAAACCACCCAACCCACCTAGCGCACCCGCCGCTCCACCACCTCCGAGTCCCGCTCCCAGCGGTCCCAGCGCCGACTCACCTTCCGACACTCCCTGGCCAATTGCGTTGTTCACACCCGTCAGGGCCTGGGCCGATTGGTTCTGCGCCAAGTAGCTGAGCAGGTTGACGGGGAACCCGGACGAGAAGATGGTGTTCCACAAGTTGGCGTTGGGCCCGACAGCGGCGCTGCTGTTATTGGTGAAGCTGAAGTACTGCTCAAGTGCCGCCAAGATACTAAGAATGGGCCCAAGTTGGGCCGAAGTCGCCCCGCTACTGGTCGCTGTAGTGGCCGCCGCCGAGGAAGCGGTGGCGGCGGGCAGTGCACTGGCTTGAGCGGCCTGCCCGGTCGGATTGGTCGTTGAGGCAGGCGAGGAGAACTGCGGCAGCGTGGTGGCCTGTGAGGAAGCCGCCTGATAGCGACTCATCGCCGCCGAGTTGTTCGCCCACATGCTTTGGTACTGGGCTTCCGTTTCAGCGATGGCCGGGAGATTCTTTCCGAGAACATTGGTGGCCAACAACTGCGCCAGCTGCATTCTGTTGGCGGTGACTTGCGCGACAGGAACCACCGTCGCACGAACCGAGCTGAACGCCACGGCGGCGGCCATCGCCGAAGCAGCTGTCTGCTCAGCTTGCTGCGCGGTGGTTTGCAGCCAGGTCAGGTAGGGTTCGACAGCCTGAAACATCGCCGCTGAAGACGGACCGTGCCACGTCTCAGCCAGTGATGACAACGCGGCGGCGTAGTTTTCAGCAGAATCTTCCAATTTGGTGCCGAGCTGCTGCCACGCCCCCGAAGCCGCCATCAAGGATTCGGCGCCGGGTCCCGTGTGGATCAGCGCCGAAGTGACTTCGGGCGGCAACGTCGTGAACTCCATGACACCAAAGATCGACTACCGCGGGAAAACTTTTGGAACTTTGCGTTGACTAGGGTGAAAAATACCCTGAAACATTGAGCTTCGACCGGTCCATGAGGCCGAACAGGCCGAAATGACCTCAGTCATGAGATGGCGTTGACGGCGGTAACCAGTCGCGACTTGAATGCGTCCGGAATGGGCTCATATCCGTGATCCTTCAGATCCTTCTGGCCGGGGCCGATCGCGCTTTGCAGGAACGCCCGCACGGCCGCACCGACCTCCGCATCGTGGTATTTCGAGCACACAATCTCGTAGGTCGCCAGCACGATCGGATAGGAGCCAGGCTGGTTTGGCCGGTAGAACGAGATCGTGTCCAAGGCCAGGTCGTTGCCTTTCCTCATGAACCAGGCGGAAGAAATCGTCTTTCCCACCGACTCCGGGCTGATCGCCACCGGCTCCGGACCTGCTGTGGTGATGACCTCGGCGGTGTCCAGATGTTGCGCCTGTGCGAAGGACCATTCGATATATGTGATCGCCCCTTCGGTGGCTTTGACAGCCCCGGCGGCGCCGTCGCTGCCACGGGCGCCCTCGCCGACACCGCCGTTGAATTTCTTTCCGGCCGGGAAACCCCACGTGCCAGCAGAAACGGTGTCGAGATACTTCTGGAAATTGTCCGTGGTCCCGGAATCATCGCTACGGAACACGACCCGAATCGGCTCGTTGGGCAGCTTGGTCCCCAAGTTCAGCAGCTGGATCGCAGCATCGTTCCACATATTGATCTGGCCGTTGAAGATCTGGGCCGTAACCGGACCGTTGAGGTTCAACGACGTCAAGCCCTGGACGTTATAGGCGACGGCAATGGGGCCAAACACCATCGGCAGCTCCCACGCCTGCGAGCCGCATCGCTGGCTCGCCTGGTCCTCCTCGCCGTTGTTCAGCGGAGAATCCGACCCACCGAAATCGGTTTGGTTGCTGATGAATTCGCTGATCCCAGCGCCAGAACCATTGGGCGTGTAATTCACCGACTGGCCCGGGCAGGATTGTTCGAAAGCCTTGACGAAACGGGTCATTGCGTTTTCCTGGGCGGTGGAACCGCTGGCCTTCAGCGTCTGATTGCCACCGCAAGACACCTTGACCTGCACCGTGCCTGACGTGCCGCTTGCCTCGGTGTTGTTGTGACCACATGCCGACAAGATCACCGCAACGGCGGTCAGAAAGCTCACCGCGGCGCCAAATCTCTTGATTCTCAATCTAATTCCTTCAATGGAACGATGTGACGATCGACGCCGGCGTGGCCCCAGCCCGCGAAACTGCTCTCCTCCTCGCAGCCATGAGGCATCGTAACAAGGCACGCCGTCCGGCAATTCCGCCCGGTCATCGCCGGATTTGCGATTTCAGCCGCAATTTCCGAGCTGTTTACGATTCCGATAGAGGTCTACCGGTTAGCGAGCGTGCGCGGCGAAGAACTGTCCGATGGCTTCCGACGCGGCGAACGCGTGCGTGGTGGGCCCGATGATCGCCTTGGGCAGGTATTGCGGTCCGCCCGGCCAGGTGTGCGTGGACGCGCGTGTGAAGTGCGGGGCCGCGGAACGCCCGACACGGCACGCTGCTCGTCCGGCGAAACCGCCCTCCGGCACGTACCGTGGAATAGAAATTGCTGATTGGTGGTTGGTCATCGCTGACTGGCCTGTGACCCCGATCACCGACACGGCAGGGTCTTCGTGCTAGTCACGGAGGAATACACCGACGGCGTCGCCGCAATAGAACGACGACCTCGTCGGATTATTGAAGGGCAGCAGCGTGCGAACACTGCAGAACCACGTCAGCCTTAACAATCTGGGGCCCATCCGCTCCCTCAGGGCCGGCACCCTGACAGCGCGCGCCTGGGAGACACTGCGTGCCGCCGTTCAGGGCGTGGCACTTGCTCGCGCCGTGGCGCCTATCCGGGAGGCAGGCAGTCTGGCCCCGCAGCATCTCGCGGCAGGCGCGGATCAAGGCCTGCCGCGCATGCGCCGCGGCGTCGAGCGCTGCTAAGGCCGGGGATCTAGCCGTCGCGCGCTGACGAACTCGCGGCGAACTCCGGTCAGCGGGTCGACGAACTCGATGTGCTGCGCCAATAACTGCAACGGCGTGGAGAAGTCGTCGGCGGCTACGTCAATCACGTTGGGGTACAATGGGTCTCCAAAGATCGATATGCCGAGCGAAGCCATGTGCACCCGCAGCTGATGGGTGCGTCCGGTGCGCGGTGTCAGCCGATACAGTCCGTCCGGCGATATCCACTCCACAAGCGTCTCGGCGTTGGGCTCGCCTGGCTCTTCGACGGCCTGTAAATGGCCGCGGCGCTTGACAATCCGGCTGCGCACCACACGCGGCAACGCCAAGTCCGGGTTGACCCTAAAATCAGAGGCCCTCGCCAGATACGTCTTATGGACCCCACAGCGGGCGAACAGCGTCTGGTAGGCGCCACGAAGTTCGCGACGGATGGTGAACAGCAGCACCCCGGCGGTCAGCCGGTCCAGCCGGTGGGCCGGGCTGAGCTCGGGTAATTCCAGTTCCCGGCGCAACCGCACCAGCGCGGTCTGCGCGACGTGGCGCCCGCGTGGCATGGTGGCCAGGAAGTGCGGCTTGTCGACGACCACGATGTTCTCGTCCTGATACAGCACCGGGATGTCGAACGGCACCGGCACCTCGTCGCGCAGGTCGCGGTAGAGGTAGACGCTGGCACCGGCCGGCAGCACGGTGGCGGGATCGAGCACGGCACCGCGGGAGTCGACGACCTCACCGGCGATCGCCTTGGCGGCAACGCCGGGCCCGAACCGGGTCAGCAATTCGTCGCCCAGCGCCCCGCCGCGCACCCGCAGTCGGGCCGGCCCCAATCCGTCGCGTGGCGGGAGCGGCAGCTGCCTCATGGTCGGCTCAATTCAAGGGCACCGGTTCGAGGATCTCCGCGCGGACCTCGGGAGCGCTGGCGCGCAGCGCATCCGCCGATGCGTCGTCGGGCTGGGTCTGCGAGAGCACCTCGGCCTCCACCCGCGCCGTGTAGGTCTCGACCTCGCGGTCGACGTCGGCGGCGGTCCAGCCCAACACCGGCGCGACGATTTCGGCCACCTCACGCGCGCAGTCGATCCCGCGGTGCGAGTACTCGATCGAAATCCGCATCCGGCGAGCCAGGATGTCCTCGAGATGCAAAGCCCCCTCGGCGACGGCGGCATACGCCGCTTCCACCTTCAGGTATCCCGGTGCCGCGGAGATCGGGTTGAGCAGGTCGCGGCGGTCGGCGGCCAGCGCCAGCACCTCGCTGATCAGTGATCCATAGCGGTCCAGCAGATGACGCACCCGGTAGGGGTGCAGTCCTTCCATGGCACCGACGTGCTCGGTCTGGTTGATCAGCGCGAAGTAGCCGTCGGCGCCCAGCAGCGGCACCTTCTCGGTGATCGACGGCGCCACTCGGGTCGGAACGTACTGCGCCGCTGCGTCGATCGCGTCGGCTGCCATCACCCGATAGGTGGTGTATTTGCCGCCGGCGATGGCGACCAGACCGGGAGCCGGCACGGCGACCGCATGCTCGCGCGACAGCTTGGAGGTTTCCTCGCTCTCCCCGGCAAGCAGTGGCCGCAATCCGGCGTACACCCCGTCGATATCGGCGGGGGTCAGCGGGGTGGCCAGCACGGTGTTGACCGTGCCGAGGATGTAGTCGATGTCGGCTTTGGTGGCCGCCGGATGCGCCAGGTCCAATCCCCATTCGGTATCGGTGGTGCCGATGATCCAATGGTTGCCCCACGGGATGACGAACATCACCGACTTTTCGGTGCGCAGGATGATCGCGACGTCGCTGACGATCCGGTCCCGCGGCACCACGATGTGCACACCCTTGGATGCACGCACCTGAAACCGTCCGCGCTGCTTGGACAATGCCTGAATCTCGTCGGTCCACACCCCGGTCGCGTTGACGACGACATGACCGCGGACTTCGGTGACGGCGCCGTCCTCGGAGTCGCGCACCCGCACGCCGGTCACCCGGTCACCTTCGCGCAGCAACGAAACTACCTGAGTGGACGACCGCACCACTGCGCCGTAATGCGCGGCCGTACGCACAACGGTCATGGTGTGGCGGGCGTCGTCGACGACGGTGTCGTAGAAGCGGATACCGCCGATCAGCGCACTGCGCTTCAGACCCGGGCACAGCCTCAGCGCACCCGCGCGAGTCAAATGCTTTTGTCCCGGAACGGATTTCGCGCCCCCAAGTTCGTCGTAAAGCAAGATGCCGGCAGCGACGTACGGCCGTTCCCACCACCGCTTGGTCAGCGGGTACAAGAACGGCAACGGCTTGACGAGATGCGGCGCCAAGGTGGTCAACGACAGCTCGCGCTCGAAGAGCGCCTCACGCACCAGTCCGAACTCCAGTTGCTCCAAGTAGCGCAGCCCGCCGTGGAACATCTTCGACGATCGGCTCGACGTGCCGGAGGCGAAGTCACGCGCTTCGACCATCGCCACTTTCAGCCCGCGGGTGGCGGCATCCAGCGCGGATCCCGAGCCCACCACACCGCCACCGATGACGACGACGTCGAATTGTTCGCTGCCGAGTCGCTTCCAGGCCGAGGCGCGCTGCTCGGGTCCTAAGCGCTTCCAGGCCGAGGCGCGCTGTTCGGGTCCTAAGAAGGAACCGGGCCGGGTCTGCTCGCTCCCCGGTTCGCGAATCGGGTCGCTCACGGCACAGGTCTCCTGTCGGTTACTCGTCAGTAGGGCACTGGCTCCCAAGGCTACCCGGCCGGGTCAGTCCAGGTCATCGTGTGCCATCAGGCGCCGTGCTGCCTCCGTGATGGAGCCCGACAGCGATGGGTAAACGGACAGCGTTTCGGCCAGCTGATTCACGGTGATGCGGTTCTGCACGGCCATCGCGATCGGCAAAATCAACTCGGACGCGATCGGCGCCACCACCACGCCGCCGATGATCACGCCGGTGGACTGCCGGCAGAAGACCTTGACGAAACCTTGCCGCAGCCCCGACATCTTCGCTCGCGCGTTGGTTCGCAACGGCAGCATGATGCTCCTGGCATTCACGGATCCGTTGTCGATGGCCGATTGAGGAACACCGACCGCGGCGATCTCTGGCCGGGTGAACACCGCGGCGGCCACCGTGCGAAGCCGGATGGGGCTGACGGCCTCCCCCAGCGCGTGCCACATGGCGATTCGGCCCTGCATCGCGGCGACGGACGCCAGCAGCAGCAGGCCGGTGCAGTCCCCGGCGGCGTAGATGCCGGGCACCGACGTGCGCGACACCCGGTCAACGGTCAGGTAGTTGCCATGTCCCAGCTCGATGCCCACCCGTTCCAGGCCCAGGCCGCTGGTGTTCGGAACCGACCCGATCGTCATCAGCGCATGGCTGCCCTCCACGGCGCGGCCGTCGGTCAGCTTGACCAGCACCCCGGAGTCGGTGCGGGTGACCGACTCCGCGCGCGCGTTCTTGACCAGCTGAACGCCGCGTTCGGCGAACGAATCCTCCAGCACCCGGGCGGCGTCGGCGTCCTCATATGGCAGCACCCGGTCGCGGCTGGCCACCACCGTGACATCAACGCCCAATTCGGTATAGGCGTTCACGAATTCGGCCCCGGTGACACCGGAACCCACCACGATCAGGTGCTCGGGCAGGGTGTCCAGGTCGTAGAGCTGCCGCCAGGTCAGAATGCGCTCGCCGTCAGGCTGCGCCGACGGCAAGACCCGTGGGCTGGCGCCGGTGGCGATCAGGACGACGTCGGCGTCATAGGTGTTGGTGGTGCCGTCGGCGGCGGTCGCCTTGATGCAATGGGTTGCCAGACCGGGGGTCGCGTCGATCAGCTCACCTCGGCCGGCGACCACCTTCACACCCGCACTGATCAGTTGTGAACAGATGTCGTCGGACTGCGCGGCGGCCAGCGTCTTGACGCGCTGGTTGATCTCCGGCAACGAGATTTTGGCGTCGTCGATGTCGATGTCGAAGCCCAGCCGGGGCGCCCGCCGCAGTTCGGTGCGCACGCCGGTGGAAGCGATGAACGTCTTCGATGGCACGCAGTCGAACAGCACTGCCGCACCGCCGAGGCCATCCGAGTCGATGACGGTGACCTCGGCATCGCGTGCCGCCGCGACGAGCGCCGCCTCATATCCGGCTGGTCCTCCGCCGAGGATCACGATGCGGCTCGCCACGGGTCTAACCTAACTAACCTGTAGCCAACCTGTCGGATCACCGCCACTGCTGCGACGGCCGTTTAAGCTTTCTCCGTGCCGCTCTACGCTGCTTACGGCTCGAACATGCATCCCGAGCAGATGCTGCAGCGCGCACCCCACTCGCCGATGGCCGGAACTGGCTGGTTGCACGGTTGGCGGCTGACGTTCGGTGGCGAGGACATCGGCTGGGAGGGCGCACTGGCCACGGTCGTCGAGGATCCGGCCTCGAAGGTATTCGTCGTGCTCTACGACATGACTTCCGCGGACGAAAACAACCTCGATCGGTGGGAGGGGTCCGAGCTGGGCATCCACAAGAAGATCCGGTGCCGGGTGGAACGCTTGTCGTCCGACACGACCACCGATCCGGTTCTGGCGTGGCTGTATGTAGTCGACGCCTGGGAGGGTGGTCTGCCGTCGGCACGCTATATCGGCGTAATGGCCGATGCTGCGGAAATCGCCGGCGCGCCAGACGAATACGTGCACAACCTGCGCACGCGTCCGGCGCGGAACATCGGTCCGGGAACCTAACTCAAGACGGCGGACTGCTCGACGATGTTCGTCATCAGCCGCACCCCGATCCCAAGCGCACGCTCGTCGAGGTCGAACGTCGGCTGATGCAGGTCCAGCTGCGGACCATGGCCCGACCAGACTCCCAGCCGCGCCATCGCACCGGGCACTTCCTCCAAATACCAGGAGAAGTCCTCGCCGCCGCCGGACTGCCTGGTATCGGTCAGCACATCCGGGCCGATCGCCTCGATGGCGTGGGCGATGATGCGCGTCGAGATTTCCTCGTTGACCACCGGCGGGACACCGCGGTTGTACTGCAGGGTGTGCTCGATACCCAGCGGCGACAACAGCGCGGCCACCGTCTCACGGACGATGCCCTCGAGACCCAGCCAGGTTTCGCGGCTAGCCGTGCGAATCGTGCCCCCCAGCACGCCAGCCTGCGGTATAGCGTTCATCGCCACCCCCGCATTGACCGCACCCCAGACCATCACGGTGCTGTTGCGCGGGTCGATACGGCGGGACAGCACACCGGGCAGCCCGGTGATCAGCGTGCCCAGCCCGTAGACCAGGTCGGCGGTCAGGTGTGGCCGCGAGGTGTGCCCGCCCGGCGAATACAGGGTGATCTCGATCATGTCGGCCGCCGATGTGATCGGTCCCGCTGTCACCGCGACCTTGCCGACCGCCAGCCGAGGGTCGCAGTGCAGGGCGAAGATTCGGGTGACTCCGGACAGCGCGCCGGCGGCGATCGTGTCGATCGCGCCGCCGGGCATCAGTTCTTCGGCGGGCTGGAAAATCAGTCGCAGCCCGATCGGCAGTTCCGGCACCGTTGCGAGCACCAGCGCGGTTCCCAACAGGATCGCGGTGTGCCCGTCGTGGCCGCAGGCGTGCGCGACGTTGGGCATCGTCGATTCATATGGGGCACCGGTCCGCTCGGCCATCGGTAACGCGTCCATGTCGGCCCGCAACGCGATCCGGGGCTCTTGGTCCGGGCCGAAATCGCAGGTCAGTCCCGTCCCGCCGGGTAGCACCTTCGGGTTGAGCCCGGCGTCGGCCAACCGTTCGGCGACAAACTGTGTGGTCGCGTACTCCTGGCGGCCCAGCTCCGGGTAGCGGTGAATATGTCGCCGCCAGGCGACCAGGTCGTCGAAGTGCGCTGCGAGCCACGAGTCAGCGATGTCGGCAAGTCTCATGAGCGCCGCTCCTCACGAGCCGCCAGCACCCGATCGCGTTCATCCGGTGACTCGGCAAGACGAACAACGGTGCGCGCCAACATGATTGCGCCATCGACAACGGCCTTGTCAGCACTCGGACCGATCGCAGCCGCGGCGAAATCGGGCTGGTGCAGCGAAGCGCCGCCGGCGTCGACGGCGACCATCGGATGGATTCCCGGCAGGAGTTGCGTGACGTTTCCCATGTCGGTGCTGCCCAACGGGTGCGCGGCTTCGAGTTCCTCGTCGACGGGGGCGCGCCCGAGCCGGGTCATCTCGGCGCGGACGGTGCCGGCAAGCCACCGGTCGGGCTTGAGCGCGTCGTACATCGGCTCGGTGGGCTCGATGCTGTAGTCACAGCCGGTGGCCACCGCGCCGGCCAAGAAGCAGTCGGCCACCTTGACCGCCAGATCCGCGAGCGACGATGCTTCGGTGGCGCGCATCGTGTACTGCAATTCCGTCCGGCTCGGGATGACATTGGCGACGTGCCCGCCCTCGGCGATGATGCCGTGCACCTGCTGGCCAGGTGCCAGCTGTTGACGCAGCAGCCCGATGGCCACTTGCGCCACGGTGGCCGCGTCGGCAGCGTTGACACCCAGGAACGGTGCGGCCGAGGCATGTGCTTCCCGCCCGTGGTAGTCCACCCGAACCGCGGACAACGTCAGCGATCGGGCGGCCGCGATATCCACCGGCCCGGGATGCACCATCATTGCGGCCGCCAAGTCGTCGAAGACTCCGGCGTTGAGCAGCAACACTTTTCCACCGCCGAACTCCTCGGCGGGTGTGCCCAGCAGCGCAACCGTCAGGCCCAGTTGGTCGGCGACGTCGGCGAGTGCCAGCGTGGCGCCCACTGCGGATGCGGCAATGATGTTGTGTCCGCAGGCATGACCGATTCCAGGCAGCGCGTCATACTCGGCGCACACGCCCACTGCCAAGGGACCGCTGCCGAAGTCGGCACGGAAAGCGGTGTCCAATCCACCGGCTGCCGCGGTGATCTCGAAGCCTCGCTCAGCCGCCAGCGCTTGCGTCTTGGCGCAACTGCGATGCTCGGCGAACGCCAACTCCGGTTCGGCGTGGATCGCGTGGGACAGCTCGATCAGGTCCGTGCCACGGCGCCGCACCGCGTCCTCGACGCGATTCAACACCGGGATTGAGGCCATCCTCGCAGTATCTCACCGACGATCACTGCCCATCACAACGACTAGTTTTGGCGCCGTCGCGACCGGCTCACATGTCGCGCGGGGTCCGCATGTGCGCCTCGGCGCGAAGCCATGCCTGCGCCGGGACAAATCGCTCGTCATCCCAGCTGGCGGATCGCACTCGTATTCGTCCCCGCCAATTTTTCATGATGGCGACGTGAACGGGCCACCGGATGAAACGACGCAAATCCGCGTGACTTTCCCAGATGGACAGCGATCCGCCGCGCCACTCAACCTGCTTGCCCCACAGCCAAAGCCCGACCGCGCCGCGCATGATCGGCCAGCTTTCCGCCAGCTTCATGCCCAATGCGGCGATCTGTTGCCAATCCTTCTCGGAATCGGAATGAAAGTCGGTGAAACTCACCACGACCGGGGACTGGCTCCCGTCGGACGGGCCGGGCAGCCAGTCCGTGCTGAGGATGCCGCTCCCGGGCGTGATTGGCGGCTGACCATTGCCAGCAGAGGGAACGCCACCGAAGGATGTTGTCGTCATGCCGCTGCCGGTGGCTTCCACTGCGGGGAGCGGCCGAGATAAGCGAGGATGCGATCGAGGTCGTTGGTCGGCTCCATCGACGGGATCGCCGGGCCAAACACCGCACTGTCCGAGGTGCGGAAACCCCCGTCGGGCACCGCGAACGCTAAAGGCAATGCGGCGGCCACAACGTCGACCGGAAGCTCAAAGGGTTGACCCATCGTCCGAGCCACATCCCAGCCGTGCACGACGTAGTCCACAAAGTGAAAACCAATCGCCACTGAACCCGGGAAGGTTGCGCCGGACCCAAACTCCGGTAGCACGAACGGCGCATCGAGCACATCATCACCGGCGAACGCGTCTATCACTGCGGTGGCGGCCGCCGAGTAGGTGCCGGCTGGGTCAACTGCCACCGCTTCAGCGACGGTGTCGGGTTGCCATATCGCCTGGTCGGCACCGAGGCCGCGTGCGGCGGCGGCAAAGCCGCGATGCTGCGCCGTCATGTGGGTGAGCAAGTCGGCGAGACTCCAACCAACACACGGCGTCACCTTCGATAAGTCGTCGGCGGTGACGGCCGAGACCACGTCAACAGAGGCCAGTACCGCAATCCGATGTAACGGCCGAATATCGTGAATTATCTGCATGCGCATATCATATGCGTATGCAGATCATATGTCAACCGTTATCATTAAGAGGTGGTGCGCAAGGCGAAGCGTCCGGACCTCGCGGAGATGCTGGCGCAGCTGGCTCGTCAAACCGTCGCGGCCGAGCAGCCTGTGCTGGCAGCGCACGGCCTGTCGATGTGGGGCTACATCGTTCTCAGCGCCTTGGATCGTTCGCCGATCCGCACCCAAGCGACACTTGCCGAGGCGATCGGCGCCGACAAAACACGCATCATTCCCACCCTCGACGAGTTGCAGAAGCACGGTTACATCGAACGGATCCCCGACCCCGACGACCGCCGCGCACGCCTGCTCGCGATCACCGAGTCGGGCCGTCACATCAAAGACGCAGTGCAGGTGGCCATCCAGCGTGGGGAGGAGCACTGGCTTGGGCAGCTATCGGCCAACGACCGCGACGTCTTTCTGCGTGCACTGCGCCAACTCACCTTCGGCTGAACGTAGGCTGCCCGACTGTGAGTGACGGTCCGTCCGACCCCGACGCGCTTGCCCGGCGGGCCGCGCAATTCATCGCCGAGGGCACCGGAATCGCCGAACACGATTGCGCGATCGTTTTGGGGTCGGGGTGGGCCCCGGCTGTTGCCGCGCTGGGCTCGGCGACCGCGGTGCTACCGATGGCCGAACTTCCGGGCTTCACCCCGCCGACTGCGGTCGGCCACACCGGTCAGGTGTTGTCGGTGTGTATCGGTGCACACCGCGTGCTGGTGCTGGCCGGTCGGGTTCATGCTTACGAAGGCCATGACCTGCTGCACGTCGTGCACCCGGTCCGGACGGCGTGCGCCGCGGGCGCCCGCGTCGTCGTGCTCACCAACGCGGCCGGTGCGGTGCGCCAAGACTTCGAGGTGGGACAGCCGGTGCTGATCAGCGACCACCTGAACCTGACCGCACGGTCTCCGCTGATCGGGGCCCAGTTCGTCGACATGGTCGACGCGTATGCGCCGCGACTGCGGGTGCTGGCCCGCGAGGTCGACCCGGCGCTGGCCGAAGGTGTGTACGCCGGGCTGCCCGGCCCGCACTATGAGACACCCGCCGAGATCCGGATGTTGCGGACGCTGGGCGCCGATCTAGTGGGCATGTCCACCGTCCACGAGACGATCGCAGCGCGGGCGGCGGGCGCCGAGGTGCTGGGAGTGTCGCTGGTGACGAATATGGCGGCCGGTATCACCGGTGAGCCGCTCAGCCATGTCGAGGTGCTCGCCGCCGGCGCGGCGTCGGCGACCAGGATGGGCGCTCTGCTGGCCGACGTGGTCGCGCGGCTCTGAGGGCTGGCGTGACACGCGCCGGCGACATTGATAGGAGTAGCGATGAGGTGGGGGCACCCCCGCTTGCGGGGGAGAGCGGCGCCATGACTCCGGAGGAATGGATCGCGCACGATCCCGACCCGGTGACGGCGGCCGAGCTCGCTCGGTGCGATCATGCCGAGCTTTCGGCGCGGTTCGGCCGGCCGCTGACATTCGGCACCGCGGGGCTGCGCGGCCCGGTCCGGGGTGGCCCGGACGCGATGAACCTCGCGGTGGTGTTGCGTGCCACCTGGGCCGTCGCAAAGGTGCTCGCCGAGCGCGGCGCCGCCTCTTCGAAGGTGATCGTCGGGCGCGACGCGCGCTACGGCTCAGCCGCATTCGCGGTAGCAGCAGCCGAAGTGCTTGCCGCCGCGGGTTTTTCGCCTACGCTGTTTCCACATCCGGTACCCACGCCCGTGCTGGCGTTTGCGGTGCGGCATACCGGCGCAGCGGCAGGCATCCAGATCACCGCATCACACAATCCACCGGCCGACAACGGCTACAAGGTGTATCTCGACGGTGGAATCCAGATCATCTCCCCCACCGACCACGAGATTGAAACCGCGATGGCCGCGGCGCCCTTCGCTGACGAGATCGCCAGGCTGCATGTCGAACCGGCTGACACCGATCTGGTCGAGCTCTACATCGAGCGGGCCGCTCAGGTCCGGCGCTCGTCGGGCCCGGTCCGGGTGGCGCTGACGCCCCTGCACGGGGTGGGCGGCGACGTGGCCGTCGAAACGCTGCGACGCGCCGGCTTCGGCGATGTGCATACCGTTGCAACCCAGTTCAGGCCCGATCCCGATTTTCCGACCGTCCGGTTCCCCAATCCCGAAGAGCCCGGTGCCACGGACGCGCTACTGGCGCTGGCCAAGGACGTCGACGCCGAGATCGCGATCGCGCTTGACCCTGACGCTGATCGCTGCGCGGTCGGGATACCCACACCGGCGGGCTGGCGGATGCTTTCCGGTGACGAGACCGGTTGGCTGCTCGGCGATTTCATCTTGTCTCGGACCGAACCGGGTAAGCTCGCCACTAGTGTGGTGGCCAGCACCGTGGTGTCGTCGCGGATGCTTTCGGCAATCGCCGCGCACTGGGGCGCGCGCCACGTGGAGACCCTGACGGGGTTCAAATGGCTGGCCCGCGCCGATGCCGGCTTGCCCGGCAGCACGTTGATCTACGCCTACGAGGAGGCGATCGGACACTGTGTCGACCCGGCCGCGGTCCGGGACAAGGACGGCATCAGCGCTGCGGTGCTCGCCTGCGATCTGGTTGCGACGTGCAAGCTTTCACGCCGCTCGGTGCTCGACGCGCTGGACGACCTGGCTCGCCGATTCGGGGTGCATGTCGGCGCCGCAGTGTCACGCACGGTGACCGACGCAGCTGAGGCAACCGCACTGATGCGCCGGCTGCGGACTTCACCGCCCCGCCGTCTGGCCGGATTCGCTTCGACCACTACGGATCTGCTGCAACGCCCAGGGCTCGATCGCACCGACGCGCTCATCTTCACCGGCAGCGACGCCGACACGTCGGCCCGGGTCGTGGTCCGACCGTCGGGCACCGAGCCGAAGATCAAGTGCTACATCGAAGTTCGATCTGCGGCGGCCGAGGATCTAGCCGGTGTGCGCCAGCGCGCGACCGCGCTCTGCGACGAACTCAGGTCGTCGGTGCAGCACTGGTAGCCATAACTCAGCGCGGTCCGAATTGGCGGTCGCCGGCGTCGCCGAGGCCCGGGACGATGTACGACACGTCGTTGAGGCCGTCATCGACGGCAGCGGTGAACACTCGCACGTTCGGCGCCGTTTTTTCCAACGCCGCAATGCCTTCCGGGGCCACCACCACAGACAGCACGGTGATGTCGTCCGCGCCGCGGCGGTGCAGCAGCCCGATGGTGTGGATCATCGAACCGCCGGTGGCCAGCATCGGGTCCAGCACCATCACCGGTTGGCCGCGTAGATCGTCGGGCAGCGACTCCAGATACGGCATAGGTTTTGCCGTTTCCTCGTTGCGGGCAACGCCGACGAACCCCACCCGCGCCTCGGGGATCAGTACGTGCGCCTGGTCGACCATGCCCAGCCCGGCGCGTAGCACCGGCACCAGCAGCGGTGGTTTGGCCAGCCGCGCGCCGACCGTCTCAGCCAATGGCGTGCGCACGGTGACCGTCTCGCGCGGCGCGTCACGGGTGGCCTCGTAAACCAGCATCAGGGTCAGATCGCGCAACGCAACGCGAAACGCCGCGCTATCGCTGCGCTGGTCGCGCAGCGTGGTCAGCCGCGCCGCCGCCAGCGGGTGGTTGACGACAAGCACATCCACGGGGGTTGACCCTAGCCCGGCGACGATGCGGGCTCAGGCGCCGAAGAAGTTGAAGATGTCGAACCCATACCCGACGAGGTCGATCAGCGGCTGCCCGGGGATGAGCGGCCCATCCAAGACCTGGTCGAGGGCGTCGACGGCGCCGGGGCCGAGGAGTGTCACCGAGTCCTGCAGGCTCTTGTCCACGAGGTTGACCAGGTCGTAGCCGGTGATGTTCTGCAAGAAAATGGTGGCGTCGTCCATGGTCGTGATGTCGCCGGGCGACAGCGTGCCGCCGTTGATATCGGCCAAAATGTCGGTGAAGGGACCGACGAACGTCTGGATGCCAGCGTTCTCGAAGCCGGCCAGCAGTTGCAGCGGATCCATTTTGTCGAAGAGCCCGGCGACGCCGGAGCCATCGTAAAGCGTGCCGAGCGGGGTCTCCGCCCAGGGGCCGCCCGCTACACCCTGGGCCGCCTCGTATGGGCTGCCATCCGGGCCGCCAACGGGGCCGCCCGGACCCTGTGGGACCGTGTAGAACCCGTCGACCGCCGGGTCGCCCGCGTTGCCATAGCCCCAGTCGATGATCAGCCTAAGGAACGGCGAGAAGGCATCGCCGAAGAACTGCCCGGCGGGCCCACCGTCGAACATCCACGCCAGGATCGGCAGGTTCTCGGGAATGTCGTAGAAGTTGGTGTCGCCAATCGTGCCGACATCAATAGCTGAAGCAAGCTGAGCGGAGGTGAGGTCCGGGTAGAAGGGGTGCACGGTGTCGATGCCGATCAGCGCGTTGATGTCGCCCAGGATGTTGGTCGGGTCCTGCGGGAAGTCGGCCCAGCCGTCGTATTCACCGGTGTAGATGTCGGTCGCAATCCCGGTGGTCGGGGTTGTTGCCAGGCTCAGCGGGATATCGAGGAACGGAACGTGTTGAGGCTCTGGGCTCAAGCTGAAGGCGCCGACGCCGTCCGGGAATTGGAAGCGGTCCAGGATGCCGCCGATCGGACTTTGGGGATCACCGAGCAGCGTGACGCTCAAGTCGTGCAGGTTGACTCCGGCCGGGGTGTTGTTGAGGAGGTCGTTCATCTCGATGGTGGCGACGTCGGCGCTTTGCGAGTAGCCGAGCACGGCGACGTCGTTGCCGCCCTGCAGTGCCGGGACGATCACGCTGTTCAGGTCGCTGGCGCCGGCGTTCAGCGAGTCACCGAAACCCAAATCAGGCTCGCTGGGATTGCACACGATCGGACAAAACTGCTCCGGCGTGGTCAGCGGGTCGAAGGTGAAGCCGCTGTCCTGGCTGAGGTACAGCGATTCGACTGAGTTGAGGAAACCGCTGTCCGGGGTGGGATCTCCGGTGCCGCTCATGATCCAGCCCTCGTCGGTGAGCAGCCTGGCCTCCGCGATGATCGCTTTGACCTCAGACGGGAAGGCCCACAGTCCTATCGACAGCGCGCCCGTGACGGCGGCGCAGCCGATCACCAACGACGCATAACCCGGCGAACGCCGCCTCGCTTCCGACATCGCGACCTCCCAGCGGTAGACGCGCGGCCGAGAATGCGGCGATAGGTTGCGGTCGATTCTCCCCGGCCCGGCGATTGGCAAATATCATGCGCCGTACGGGCACCCGTCATGACGCAATTCGCAAATTTGTCAATCGCACGTCCTGCGCTCGACACGCGTGCGCGTGGACCGATGAGCCAGGGCAGGAACCATATACTCCCGCCATGCAGCGGCGACCATCGCGGAATGGCAAGCGATATCGAGCGGTCCACCTATTCGGTGTACTGGCGATTTCCAGTGTGCTGATGTCCTGGCCGTCGGCTCATCGAGCCCACGAAACGGGTCCGGTGGACTTCAAGGCGGCCGCTGTTCCGACCGCCGCGCATGTCGTCGTCGTGGTGGAAGAGAATCGCTCGCAAGCCAACATCATCGGAAACAAGTCGGCCCCGTATATCAATCAGCTGGCCGCAAACGGCGCGATGATGGCGCAGTCATTCGCCGAAGTGCATCCCAGCGAACCGAACTACTACGCGTTGTTCGCCGGCAACACACTGGTCAAGGACAACGACTGCCCGGTCAACGCCGGCAACACGCCCAACCTGGGCTCGCAGTTGCTCGCCGCTGGTTACACGTTCGTGGGCTTCGCGGAGAGCCTGCCCGCGGTGGGCTCAACAGAATGCAAGGCGGGGAAATATGCGCGCAAGCATGTGCCCTGGGTCAGCTTCAGCAATATCCCCGGCTCCTATTCGCTTCCGTTTTCCGCGTTTCCGGCGCCAGGAAATCCTCAGAACTACGCCAGCCTGCCGACGGTCGCGTTCGTCACCCCGAACGTCGACCATGACATGCACGACGGCTCGATCGCTCAGGGCGACAATTGGCTGTATCAGAACTTGTCGCAGTACGCCGAGTGGGCGAAAGCCAACAACAGCTTGCTGATCCTCACCTGGGACGAGGACGACAACACCTCGCGGAATCAGATTCCCACGGTGATCTACGGAGCGAACGTCAGGCCCGGCGCCTACAGCGAGCCGATCAGCCACTACAACGTGCTGTCCACCCTGGAGCAGATGTACGGGCTACCGAAGCTGGGCTATGCAACCAGAGCGCCCGCCATCACCGACATTTGGGGCGTCTGACCTCCGGTCGGCGCGGGAAGCATCCGGCCAGCGGTGGACTCGGTCCGGCGGCCGTGCGGCCCGTCGCTATTCTGTGCCGCATGGCTGCAGACCTCGTGCCTATCCGCTTGAGCCTGACCGACGGTGACCACTACACCGTGTGGGCGCCCCGCTGGCGCGACGCGGGCGACGAGTGGGAGGCGTTTCTCGGTAAGGATGAGGACCTCTACGCATTTCTGACGCCTGCTGACCTGGTGGCATTCGTGCGCACCAGTACCGACAACGACCTGGTGGACCACCCGGGGTGGAAAGGGCTGACCGAGGCCAACGCCCACAAGCTCGAGCCCGCCGACGACAAGCAATTCGACCTGATCGGGGTCGAAGAGCTGGTTTCGGAGAAACCGACCGACGAGTCGGTGACCGCGCTGGCGAACTCGCTGGCGATCGTCGCATCGATCGGGTCGGTGTGCGAGCTGCCGGCGGTGATGAAGTTCTTCAACGGCAACCCGGCCTTGGGCACGGTGACCGGCGGAATCGACCACTTCAGCGGCAAAGCCGGTCTCAAGCGCTGGAACGTGATCGCCGAGGTCATCGGGCGTAGCTGGGACGACGTGCTCAGCGCGCTGGACGAGATCATCAGCACTCCCGACGTAGACAGCGCGGTATCGGACGCTGCCGCGGCCGAACTGGCCGAACCGGTCGAGGAGGAGCACCTCGACGAGGAAGATTCGGGCACCCACAAGGAAAGCGACGAAGGCACCGAGGAGCAACAGACCGAGTCTGCGGCCAAGAGTGTCGACGACGCCGACGCCAAGGACGGCGAGAAGGCCCGGGCGGCCGGCGACGAGGTTGTGCTCGGCGGCGACGAGGACTTTTGGCTGAAAGTCGGCATCGACCCGATCCGGATCATGACCGGTGCAGGTACCTTCTACACGCTGCGCTGCTATTTCGACGACCGTCCAGTCTTTTTGGGGCGCAACGGTCGAATCAGCGTGTTCACCTCGGAGCGGGCCCTGGCCAGATATCTCGCCGATGAGCACGACCACGATTTGTCCGACCTGAGCACCTACGACGACATCCGCACTGCGGCAACTGACGGCTCCCTGCAGGTCGACGTCACCGATGACAACGTCTACGTGCTGACCGGGCTGGCCGACGATGTGGCCGGCGGGCCGGATGCAGTGGACCATGACCAGCTTGATCTGGTTGTCGAGCTCCTTCGTGATGTCGGCGACTACGCCGAGGACAACACCGTCGACAAGGCGCTCGCGACCGAACGCCCGCTGGGCAAGCTGGCGGCCTACGTCCTCGACCCGGACTCGGTGAGCAAGCCCGGGCCCCCGTACGCCGCGGCCGTGCAAGCGTGGGAGGAGCTCGAACGCTTTGTGGAGTCGCGGCTAAGGCGCGAATAGCGCCGCAGGCCGGCGACGAGTTTTCGCGGCGGTGGCAGTCTGTCTTCTCGTGACCAGAAGCCAATCCACACACTCACTCGCGGCGCCGGGCGTTCGTCTGCACTACGAGGTGCGCGGCGCATCTTCCAGCGGCCCGCTCCTGCTGCTGCTCGGCGCACCGATGCCCGCCGCAGACTTCGCGCCGCTGGCTGAGGCGCTGGCAACTGATCACACCGTCGTCACCACCGATCCGCGCGGCATCTCCAACAGCCACCTGGACGACCCCCAACAGGATTCCACCCCAGAGCTGCGCGCCGACGATCTCGCGGCGATTCTCGACGACCTGGACGCTGAATCCGCCGACGTGTTCGGCTCGTCGGGCGGTGCGGTGACCGGGCTCGCCTTGGTGTCTGCGCACCCGACGCGGGTGCGCACTCTGATCGCTCATGAGCCGCCGGTGTTGGAGTTGCTGCCCGACGCGGCCGCGCAGCGCGCCAAGACCGAAGACATCATCGACACCTTCCACAGTGAAGGGGTGGCGGCTGCGATGGCGAAGTTCATGGCCAATGCCGGATTCGACGTGAATCCCGAGGGCGCTCCAGTCGTGTCGCAGCCCTCACCGGAGCAGATCGCCCACGGCACAAGGTTTCTCGCCCACGAGCTGCGCGGCACCGCCCGCTATGTGCCCGACATCGCGGCGCTGACCCGCGGGCCCGCCAGGGTCGTCGTCGGCATTGGCGCGGCTTCCGGCGGTCTACTCACCTATCGCACCAGCGTCGCGCTGGCCGAACAACTCGGAACAACGCCTGTCGAGTTTCCCGGTGATCACCGCGGGTTCATCGGCCAGCCAAGAGAATTCGCCACGACCCTGCGCAGCGTGCTCGCGGGCTGAAACCCCACGGCTCCTGTTATCCGAGCAACACCGCAAATCGCGGTTTGATGACTTCGTCAATGATCGCGAGCCGCTCGTCGAAGGGAATGAACGCCGACTTCATCGCATTGATGGTGAACCGCTCGAGGTCACTCCAGCCGTAGCCGAACGCATCGACGAGAACGAGCATTTCACGGCTCATCGTCGTGTCGCTCATCAGGCGGTTGTCGGTGTTGACGGTGACCCGGAACCGCGTGCGGGCCAGCAGATCAAAGGGGTGCTCGGCAATGCTGTTAACCGCGCCGGTCTGGACATTGGAGCTGGGGCACAGCTCCAACGGAATCCGCTTGTCCCGCAGTATCGATGCCAATCGGCCCAGTCGCACCGAGCCATCGTCAGCGACGTCGATGTCATCGACGATCCGCACCCCGTGGCCGAGCCGGTCAGCACCGCAGAACGCGATCGCCTCATGAATAGACGGCAACCCAAACGCCTCACCAGCGTGAATCGTAAAGCGGGCGTTGTTATTTCGCATGTACTCGAAAGCATCCAGGTGCCGGGTGGGCGGGTAGCCGGCCTCCGCACCGGCGATGTCGAATCCGACCACGCCCTTGTCGCGGAATCGGATCGCCAGCTCGGCGATTTCGCGGGAGAGCGCGGCGTGGCGCATCGCGGTCACCAGACAGCGCACGACGATAGGTCGCCCCGCTGCTGCGGCCGCCTTCTCCCCATCGGCGAAACCGGCCAGCACGGCATCGACGACGGCATCGAATGACAGCCCGCGGTTGATGTGTAGCTCGGGGGCGAACCGCACCTCCGCATACACCACCGCGTCGGCGGACAGGTCTTCTACGCATTCGTAGGCCACTCGGTGCAGCGACTCGGGCGTCTGCATCACCGCGACGGTGTGGGAGAACGGCTCGAGGTACCGCTCCAGCGATCCGCTGTGCGACGAGGTGTGAAACCATCGCGTCAGTTCGTCGACTTCGGTAGCGGGCAGGTCGTCATACCCGGTCTGCCCGGCGATGTCGATCACCGTCGCCGGGCGCAGGCCGCCGTCGAGGTGATCGTGTAACAGCGCCTTCGGCGCTCGCTTGATCGTCTCCAGCCTCAGTGGCGTCGTCATCAGGTGATCCGATCGATGATCAGTGGTCGCCGGACGGCTGGAGTGTCGACGACACTCCAGCCCGCGTCCAACACGGCCATCGCGGACGCGAAGCGTTCTGGGGTGTCGGTATACAGCGTGAACAGCGGCTCGCCCGCGGCCACTGGCTCTCCCGGACGGCGGTGGATCCGGATCCCGGCGCCGGGTTGGACCAGCTCACCCGGGCGGGACCGGCCCGCGCCGAGCCGCCAGACCGTCAGCCCCACTGCCATTGCGTCGATATGGCCCATTGTGCCGCTCCGACTGGCGGTCACGGTTTCGGAGTACTTACCAACTGGCAACGGTACGGACAAGTCGCCGCCCTGCGCGGCGACGAGCGCGCGGAATCGGCCCATCGCAGTGCCGTCCTGCAGCGTCTGCGCTGGATCCCGCCCGTCGATGCCGGCGATCTGGAGCATCTCGCGGGCCAACCGAAGCGTCAGCTCCACCACATCGGGCGGTCCGCCGCCGGCCAGCACCTCCAGTGATTCTGTGACTTCAAGCGCGTTGCCGGCGGTCGCGCCCAGTGGACTGTTCATGTCGGTCAAGACCGCACAGGCCGGCAGTCCATGCTCTGCGCCCAGCGCCACCATGGTTTCGGCCAGCTCGCGACACTGCGATTCCGACCGCAGCAACGCGCCGGAACCGACCTTGACGTCGAGCACCAGCGCGCCTGCCCCTTCGGCGATCTTCTTGCTCATCACCGAGCTCGCAATCAGCGGCAGCGACTCGACGGTCGCGGTGATGTCGCGCAGGGCATAGAGCTTCGCGTCGGCGGGCGCCAACCGGCCGGCCGCGAAGATGGCCGCGCCGATATCGCAAAGTTGTTGGCGCACTTGCTCATTACTGAGATTAGCGGTGAAACCGGCGATGGATTCCAACTTGTCCAGGGTGCCGCCGGTGTGGCCGAGTCCGCGGCCTGATGCCTGCGGCACCGCGCCGCCGCAAGCCGCAACCACCGACACCAGCGGCAGCGTGATCTTGTCTCCGACTCCGCCAGTGGAGTGTTTATCCACGGTCCGCAGCGCATTGCCGTCACGCCGCAAATCGGTGAAATTCATCCGCTCGCCGGAGGCCGCCATCGCCGCCGTCCATCGCGCGGTCTCGCCGTAGTCCATGCCGCGCAGGAAAATCGCCATCGATAGCGCTGACATCTGTTCGTCGGCGATCCGCCCGTTGGTGTAGGCGTCGATGACCCAGTCGATCGCGGCATCCGACAGCCGACCGCCGTCGCGTTTGGTCGCAATAATCGTCGGCGCGTCG
>JAFAID010000527.1 GCA_019236925.1 Mycobacterium sp.
CTGCACACCATCAAAAAGGCGCTGCTCGACCTGGAGGCGGCCGGGCAGCTGGGCCGGGTGCGCATGCTGCTGCTCACCAACTGCACGTTCGACGGCGTGGTCTACAACCCGCGGCGGGTGATGGAAGAGGTGCTGGCGATCAAGCCGGACATCTGCTTCCTGTGGGATGAGGCGTGGTACGCGTTCGCGACCGCGGTGCCGTGGGCGCGACAGCGCACAGCGATGATTGCCGCCGAGCAACTCGAATCGATGCTGTCGTCTCCGGCCTATGCCGAGGAGTACCGGACTTGGCGCGCGTTGATGGACGGTGTCGACCGTGCCGAGTGGACCGAGCGTCGACTGCTTCCGGACCCGAGCCGTGCCCGCGTCCGGGTCTACGCGACACACTCCACCCACAAGTCGCTGTCGGCGCTGCGGCAGGCCTCGATGATTCATATCCGCGACCAGGATTTCAAGGCGCTCACCCGCGACGCGTTCAGTGAGGCGTTTTTGACCCATACCTCCACGTCGCCGAACCAGCAACTGCTGGCATCGCTGGATCTGGCGCGCCGGCAAGTCGATATCGAGGGGTTCCAACTGGTCCGAAACGTCTACGACATGGCACTGGTCTTCCGTCACCGCGTCCGCAAAGACCGGTTGATCAGCAAGTGGTTTCGCATCCTCGACGAGTCCGACCTGGTGCCCGACGAGTTCCGGCTCTCCACGGTGAGCTCTTACCGCCAGGTGCGCCAAGGTGCGTTGGCGGAGTGGAACGAGGCGTGGCGCTCCGACCAATTCGTGCTCGACGCAACGCGGGTCACCCTGTATGTGGGTCAGACCGGTATGAACGGATACGACTTCCGCGAGAAGATCCTGATGGACCGGTTTGGCATCCAGATCAACAAGACCTCGATCAACAGTGTGTTGTTGATCTTCACGATCGGTGTGACCTGGTCGAGCGTGCACTACCTGCTCGACGTATTGCGCCGGGTGGCCACCGACTTCGATCGCAGCGAGTGTGAGGCCAGCAAGGATGATCGCGCGCTGCAGCAGCGCCGGGTTGAGGAGATCACCCAGGACCTACCGCCGCTGCCGGACTTCAGCGAATTCGATGCCGCGTTCCGACCGGGGGACGCCAACTCGTTCGGCGACATGCGCGCGGCGTTCTACGCCGGCTATGAGGAGTCCGACCGCGAGCACGTCCTGGTCGGTGAGGCCGGGCGACGCCTCGCCGAGGGAAAAACGTTGGTGTCCACCACTTTCGTCGTGCCCTATCCGCCAGGCTTCCCGGTGCTGGTTCCAGGCCAGGTGGTCTCCAAGGAAATCCTGTATTTCCTCGCCCAACTCGACGTGAAGGAAATCCACGGATACGACCCGGACCTCGGGCTGTCGGTGTTCACTGAGGCCGCGCTGAAACGGATCACCGCAACGCGGCACGCGATTGCCGAGGTGAACGGACGCGGCGACGCATCGCAGGTTGCCGCGGCACAGACACGGGCCGTTACCGGGTAACCGCCGACGCCTCAACGATCGTCTCGTGGTAGGTCTTTCCCCGGCTTTTGCTCACGCGGATCCCCCGACATCACCACGCTCGGCCACTGCCCCGCCGCGACCGTGAGATCAGCTGAAGATGTCGTTGAAGGTGACGGTCTGCAGATTGCGGCTGCGGATGATGTCGAGCAATTGCGGAAAGCAGTGGGTGATGGTGGGCAGGTTGGCGTGCCCCACCACGATTTGCTGGGGCTGAAATGATTTGTTCGCGGCGGCCATGAGCCCTGCTTCGCTGATCCGCACCGAGTCGCCGATGTCGCTACTCCACAGGGCGATGGTGTGGTAGCCGAGGTCGGCGGCGATCCGGTCGGTGGCCGGCGTGTGTTTGCCAAAGGGAGGACGAAAGTAGGGTGTGCCGTCGACCCCGTAGGTGTTGCGGAGAAAGTCGGCGTTTCGGCTGATCTGATCCGCGACGGCGGCGGGCGCGAGGCGGGTTATGTCTGGATGTGACCAGGTGTGATTGGCCAACTGCACCTGTCCGGAACTCACCAACGGCTGTAGTGCGGGGGCGTTGATCGACCAGGAGTTGTTGGCACCGTTGACGAAAAACGTCATGCGAGTGCCGCTGTCGCGGCAGAAGTTAGCGAACGCGCCCACCACCTGCACGCTGGTGCCGTCATCGACGGTGAACGCCAACTGATTGGCATCCCCGGGAAGCAGCGTGAGGACCCCGTCGGGGGCTGGTGGCCGCTGAGCCGGCAAGGCCCCGGCGGCCGGGCAGCGGCTGGTTGTGGCCAAGACGGCGATCGCGATGCCGCACAACAGACTACGGCGATCGATGTTTGCCATGCCGTAACGCTACTGCGGTGTAGCCATGGCGACAACTCGGCGGAATTCGCCACAGTTACACGCTCGGCGCAGGCGCTAATCAGCGCAACGCCTTGGCATAGAGCAGGCTGTCGTTCGGTTCGGTTCCGAGGTTGGGGTAGATCATATGGCGGGCCAAGCGACCTTCACGTGTGAAGTCGGCTCGCTCCAACAGGCGCACCGACCGCTCATTGTCGACGTGGCAGGTAGCCCACACCCGGTACACGTCGGGATCAGCGCGCAGTTCGGCCATCAGCATGTCGAGCGCTTCGGACATCAAACCCTTGCCCCACCAACGCCGACCGACGCAGTAACCGATTTCTGCGGCGTATCGCAGCGGGCGCCCGCAGCTGATCATCCCGACAATCTCGTCGCTGTGCTGCAGCACTATCACCCAGGTTCGTAGGTGTGCATCGACATTCATTCGTTCGGTGATCACCCGCCGCGTCACCGCCACGTCGGGGTGCGGTGTCCACAACAGATACTTGGTGACCTCAGGATCGCGGGCAACGCGTTGAAACAGCGGACCGGCGTCGGCGAGCACGGGCAGGCGCAGCAGCAGCCGCGGCCCGCTGATGCGCTCAGGTGTGAATTCGGCCATCACAGGCCCAGCGCGCGATAGGTCCGGTGCACGAATTTCGGTTGCACCGCTTGCAACTTCGCGCGTGAGGTGTTGCCTGCGACCGCTGCCGCGGCGCCGCCCGACAACGCGGGCATGTTCTGAATCAGGTACAGCAGGATCAGGTCGGCGGCCGGATCAGCCTGCCACCACGTCCCGTAGGCGCCGGGCCAGCTGAAGGTTCCCACGCCGCCGGGCCCGAACAACGGCGCCGACTTCGCCGGGTCGGTCACCACCGACAGGTTCAGCCCGAACCCGCGGCCGATCCAGAACGGCGCACCGAGGAAGTTATGTCGCTTCTGTTCGTCGGTGAGTCTATCGGTGCGCATCAGCCGCACCGACTCCGGTGACAGCACCCGCACGCCATCCAATGTCCCTTCGCCCATGAGCATTTCGATGAACCGCAGGTAGTCGTCGGCGGTGGACCACAGTCCGCCGCCGGCGTTGGGGAACGCTTGCGGAGAGATGTGCGGTTGCCCCATCACGTCGTGTTGCAGGCGATCGTGGTCGTCGAGTCGGTGCATGGTCGCGGCGCGGCGGCGTCCCTCCAGCGACACGAAGAACCCGGCGTCAATCATGCCCAGCGGCTGCAGGATTCGCTCGTCGAGAACCTGATAGAACGGCTTGCCCTCGATGCGTGACACCAACACGCCGATCACATCGATGGCGTGGCTGTAGGTCAGCCGCTCGCCCGGCTGATGCACCAGTGGCAGCTCGGCAAGCGCGGCCAGCCACGCATCCGGACCGCGCCCGAACGGCAGCCGCACATAAGCCCGGGATATCGGCCCGGTCACCGAGAACCCGTATCCGAGGCCGCTGGTATGGGTGAGCAGGTCCTCGACCAAAATCGCCCGCTGCACGGGGTGCGTCCGATCCAGCGGCCCGGTCGGATCGTCGAGCACCCGCACCTCGGCGAACTCCGGCAACCAGCGCACGATCGGGTCGCGCAGCGCCAGTTTGCCCTCGTCGACCAGGCTCATCGCCGCGGCGACGGTGACCGGTTTGGTCATCGAGGCGATCCGAAAGAGCGTGTCACGCTGCATCGGCAGTTTGGCGTCGATATCGCGGTAACCGATCTCGTTGACCTGCAACACTTCTCCGTGCTGCCAGATGACAGTCACCGCGCCGGCGAGCAGACCGGCATCGCAGGCCTCACGGATGGAGGCCTGGTTGCCTTCGAGATTCACCCGGTTGAGACTAATGTGGCGGCCTGTCGGCCGTACGCGTGGTAGGTGAAAGCACTAATGGGCCGACGCGCCGCCGTCACGACAGAGGCGCTGCAGGACGTCCTGGATTGTCTCGGCGTTCGCGTCGGGATCGCGCAGCCTCGACGGGCAGCGTCCCCATAGCAGAAGCGGCAGCTCGTGGCGCCGCAGCTCTAT
>JAFAID010000542.1 GCA_019236925.1 Mycobacterium sp.
CACCCGTATCCGCCCACCCCGTGGAATGCAAGCCCGCGCGACAGCTACGGCACGCCGGGGCCCTACGAGGACGCGGTACAGGGCCAGCCGATCTTCGAGGAGAACGACCGCGAGCACTTCAAGGGCATCGACATCATGCGCACGGTGCGCAGCTTCGACCCCTGCCTGCCCTGTGGTGTGCACATGTACCTCGGCAAGGGCAAGACACTGGAGCGGCTGCACTCACCGACCCAAACGGCGACCGGGGAGTGACGTATGGCTGATCGCCCCGAGGAGTTGCAGGGGGACGCGCAGTGGCGCTCGGCGGGCGATCGGATCCAGACCCTGCTGGACGCGACGGCGGCCGGTGGGGTGGCCGCCCGTGAGCGCGCCGAGCAGCTGGTCCGCGAGGTAGTGGAGCTCTACGGCGCGGGCCTGTCGCGAATCATCGCGGCAGTCGGCGATCAGGCGGACCCAGGCATTCTGGACCACCTGGTCGCCGACGACTTGGTAGCCAGCTTGCTGCTCGTCCACGGCCTGCACCCGCACGACGTGCGTCGACGGGTGTCTGATGCACTCGACCGGGTCCGGCCCTACCTGGGCTCGCACGGCGGGGATGTGCATCTGCTCGACATCGTCGGTGACACCGTGCGGCTTCAGTTCGCCGGCAGTTGTAAGAGCTGCCCGTCGTCGGCGGTGACGCTGGAGTTGGCGGTCGAGGACGCGATTCGGGCTGCCGCGCCTGAGGTTTCGTCGATTGAAGTGGTGGCGCCCGAAGCTGGGACTGCAAAGTCGGCGACCGTGATTCCGGCCGAATCACTGCTCGCTCAGGTTCATTCCAGGGGGCCGTCCAGCGGCTCGGCCTGGCATCAGCTGCCCGACCTGGCCGACCTGGCTCCCGGCGAAGTCGGCGGCTTCTCGATCGCCGGCGTTGCGGTGCTGGCCTGCCGAGTCGGCGACCAGTTGTACGCCTACCGCGATCACTGCCCGGCCTGCGATGGATCGCTGGCCGGTGCGGCACTGCACCGACCAGCCGCAGGCGGCGATCCGGTGCTGCGATGTCCGCGCTGCCACGCGCATTTCGACGTCGTGCACGCCGGGGCCGGCCTCGATGGCCTGGCCAACGGCGCTCAGCGCCACCTCGATCCCATCCCGCTGCTGCGACGTGAAGGTGTGCTGTCCGTTGCGGTGCCGGCCGAGCCGATGGGCGCGCCGGCATGACAACTCCGTACGACGTTCTGGCCCGCATCACCGGAAACCGGCGCGAGCCGGAGCCGGCCGGAGAGCGCTGCGAGATGTGCTCGGAGCCGATCGCCGATGCGCACCAACACGTGGTGAATGTGGCTGGGCGGCAGCTGATGTGCGTCTGTCGCGGCTGCTATCTGCTGTTCACTGACGGCCACGCCCAGCTGCGATATCGCGCGGTTCCGGACCGGTACTTGTGGTTTCCCGATTTCGCGCTTGATCGCCGCACCTGGGAAGCGATGCAGATCCCGGTCGGCCTGGCGTTCTTCTTCCGCAATTCGGCACTGGACCGTACTGTCGGCTTTTACCCGGGACCGGCCGGCGCAACCGAATCCGAGCTCGACCTCGACGCCTGGAGCGCGATGAGCGACGCCGAACCGAGGGTCGGTCTGCTCGCCGACGACGTCGAGGCGCTGCTGGTGCGCGTGCGCGACGACGCCGAAGCCAACCCAGCGCCCGAGTGCTACCTGGTCCCGATCGATGCCTGCTATGAGTTCATTGGCGGACTGCGAACGCGATGGCGCGGCTTCGACGGTGGGCAGGATGCCCGCGAGTTCATCGACGTCTTCTTCACCAGGCTCGCCGAACGCAGTGTGGAGCAACGACCGTGACCGCCCCAGGCACCTCTTTCAGCGTCGTCGACGTAGCCCCGGAGCCGTATGCGATCACGCCCACTCTGATCGCGCGCATCGCCGTCTCGGTACCCGGCGACCAGCCGGTGCACGCGATCGCGCTGCGATGTCAGGTCCGCATCGACCCGTTGCGGCGTGGTTATTCCGATGACGAGGCCGCCGGACTCGCCGACTTGTTCGGACCGCGGGAACGTTGGGCAACCACCCAGCACACCTTCCTGTGGCAGCACTGCGCGGCAATGGTCCCGGGGTTCACCGGCACCGCCGAGGTCCCGCTTCCGCTGGAGTGCACATACGATTTCGAGGTCGCGGCGGCCAAGTATCTGCACGCGCTGCGTGACGGCCTGGTGCCATTGCAGTTCCTGTTCAGCGGAACGGTTTTCATGGCAGGTCAGCGCGGGTTCTCGGTGCAGCAAGTACCGTGGGACTGCGAGGAG
>JAFAID010000187.1 GCA_019236925.1 Mycobacterium sp.
TGTACAACCTTCACGTCGAGGACACCCACACCTACACGATTCGCGGCGCAGTTGTGCACAACTGCTTCCTCCTTCGCATCGAGGACAACATGGAGTCCATCGGGCGATCGATCAACTCCGCACTGCAGCTGTCCAAGCGCGGCGGCGGAGTTGCGTTGCTGCTGAGCAACATTCGCGAGCACGGCGCGCCGATCAAGAACATCGAAAACCAGTCGTCCGGCGTCATCCCGATCATGAAGTTGCTGGAGGACTCGTTCTCCTACGCCAACCAGCTCGGTGCACGCCAGGGCGCCGGCGCGGTGTACCTGCACGCCCATCACCCGGACATCTACCGCTTCCTGGACACCAAGCGGGAAAACGCCGACGAGAAGATCCGGATCAAGACGCTGAGCCTGGGCGTGGTGATTCCCGACATCACCTTCGAGCTGGCCAAGAACAACGAGGACATGTACCTGTTCTCGCCGTACGACGTCGAACGCATCTACGGTGTGCCGTTCGCCGACATCTCGGTCACCGAGAAGTACTACGAGATGCTCGACGACTCGCGGATCCGCAAGACCAAGATCAAGGCCCGCGAGTTCTTCCAGACGCTGGCCGAGCTGCAGTTCGAGTCGGGTTACCCCTACATCATGTACGAGGACACGGTGAACCGGGCCAACCCGATCGAGGGCAAGATCACCCACTCCAACCTGTGCTCGGAGATCCTGCAGGTGTCCACGCCGTCGTTGTTCAACGAAGACCTCACGTATGCCAAAGTGGGCAAAGACATTTCGTGCAACCTGGGTTCGCTGAACATCGCCAAGACGATGGACTCGCCGGACTTCGCCCAGACCATCGAGGTGGCGATCCGGGCGCTGACCGCGGTGAGCGACCAGACTCACATCTGGTCGGTGCCCTCAATCGAGCAAGGCAACAACGACTCGCACGCGATCGGGCTCGGCCAGATGAACCTGCACGGTTATCTGGCCCGCGAACACATCTTCTACGGCTCCGAAGAAGGCATCGACTTCACCAACATCTACTTCTACACCGTGCTCTACCATGCGCTACGCGCATCGAATCGCATTGCGATCGAACGTGGTACGAGCTTCAAGGGCTTCGGGCAGTCGAAATACGCGTCGGGGGAGTTTTTCGACAAGTACACCGACCAAATCTGGGAACCCAAGACCGACAAGGTGCGTCAGCTTTTCGCCGACGCAGACGTCCGCATTCCGGACCAAGACGATTGGCGACGGCTGAAGGAGTCGGTGCAGACGCACGGCATCTACAACCAGAATCTGCAGGCGGTGCCGCCGACCGGGTCGATCTCCTACATCAACAACTCGACGTCGTCGATCCACCCGATCGTGTCCAAGGTCGAAATCCGCAAGGAAGGCAAGATCGGCCGCGTCTACTACCCGGCGCCTTACATGACCAACGACAACCTGGAGTACTACCAGGACGCCTACGAGATCGGCTACGAGAAGATCATCGACACGTATGCGGCGGCCACCCAGCATGTGGATCAGGGGCTCTCGCTGACGCTGTTCTTCATGGACACGGCGACCACTCGCGACGTGAACAAGGCGCAGATCTATGCCTGGCGCAAAGGCATCAAGACGCTGTACTACATCCGGCTGCGGCAGATGGCACTGGAAGGAACCGAGGTCGAGGGCTGCGTCTCCTGCATGCTGTGACGCCGCGATGGGGATCGCGGCGAATCGTGGGATAGCCAGTCTGCCCAGGTCAGCTATGGCAACGCGGTACAGTGCTTGACGTGGTCAGAATCCCCCGACCTTCCCGACCCCACCCCAGCGTGAAGCCTGGGGTGAAGGTCGACGCGCGCAGCGAACGCTGGCGTGAACACCGCAAGAAGGTGCGCGGTGAGATCGTCGAGGCGGCCTTCCGCGCCATCGACCGGTTGGGGCCCGACCTCAGTGTTCGCGAGATCGCCGAAGAGGCCGGCACCGCCAAACCCAAGATCTACCGGCATTTCACCGACAAATCCGATCTTTTCCAGGCGATCGGGGAGCGTCTGCGCGACATGCTGTGGGCGGCGGTCTTCCCGTCGATCGACTTTGCCACCAACTCGGCTCGCGAAATCATTCACCGCAGCGCGGAGGAGTACGTCAACCTGGTCGACCAGCATCCCAATGTGCTGCGCTTTTTCATCCAGGGGCGATTCCCCGAGCAGTCCGAGTCGACGCTGCGGACGCTGAACGAAGGCCGTGAGATCACGCTGGCGATGGCCGAGATGTTCAACAACGAGCTGCGCGAGATGGAACTCGACCCGGCGGCGATCGAACTCGCGGCCTTCGCCGCGTTCGGTTCGGCGGCGTCGGCCACCGATTGGTGGCTGGGCTCCGACCTCGACAGCCCGCGGCGGATGGCCCGCGACAAGTTCGTCGAGCATCTGACCACGATCATGATGGGGGTCATCGAGGGGACCGCCGAGCTGCTCGGTATCAAACTCGACCCCGATCAGCCTATCCACAATGCGGTGCCGAGCAACTCTGCTGCCAGCTGAGCACCGGCGGCGTTGACATCGCCGCGACCATCGACGACACTTTTCCGGTACCGTGGGTACTGGATACTTAGGAGGAGCGGCGCACATGAGCGTTGCCGAGTCGACGACCGAGCCCGACGCGCAGGCCCTGCCCGTGCATACCCGCGCCATCATTATCGGGACCGGATTCTCCGGTTTGGGGATGGCCATCGCGTTGCAGAGGCAGGGCGTGGACTTCGTCATCCTTGAGAAAGCCGACGACGTCGGCGGCACCTGGCGGGACAACAGCTATCCCGGCTGCGCCTGCGATATCCCATCACACCTGTACTCGTTTTCCTTCGAGCCCAAGCCCGACTGGAAGAACCCGTTCTCCTACCAGCCGGAGATCTGGGACTACCTCAAAGGAGTCACCGAAAAATATGGGCTGCGTCGCTACGTCGATTTCAACTCGTTGGTCGATCGTGCCCATTGGGACGAAGACGAACACCGCTGGCACGTATTCACTACCGACGGAAGGGAATACGTCGGGCAGTTTCTGATCTCGGGTGCCGGAGCGCTACACATCCCGTCGGTCCCGGACATCGAGGGCCGTGACGAATTCCACGGACCCGCTTTCCATTCCGCGGAGTGGGACCACAGCGTCGACCTGACCGGCAAGCGGGTGGCGGTGATCGGCACCGGTGCCAGTGCAATCCAGATCGTGCCGGAGATCATCGGTAAAGCCGCCGAACTTCAGCTCTACCAACGCACCCCGCCGTGGGTGGTGCCGCGATCCAACCCCGAGATTCCTGCCGCGGTGCGGCGGGCCATGCAGAATGTCCCCGGGCTGCGCGCGCTGGTGCGTCTCGCCATCTATTGGGGCCAAGAAGCGCTGGCCTTCGGCATGACCAAGCGGCCCAACGCGCTGAAGATCCTTGAGGCCTGGGCCAAATACAACATTCGCAGGTCGGTGAAGGACCGCGAACTGCGTCGCAAGCTGACCCCGCGGTACCGCATCGGATGTAAGCGAATCCTGAACTCCTCCACCTATTACGGCGCGGTCGCCGACCCGAAGACGGAACTGATCACCGACCACATCGCCCGCATCACGCGCGACGGGATCGTCACCGCGGATGGCACCGAGCGCGATGTCGACGTGATCGTGTACGGCACCGGCTTTCATGTCACCGACTCCTACACCTACGTCCAGATCAAGGGGCTGGGTGGCGAGGACCTGGTGGACCGGTGGAACCGCGAGGGCATCGGCGCGCACCGCGGGATCACCGTCGCCGATGTGCCCAACCTGTTCTTCCTGCTCGGGCCCAACACCGGGCTCGGGCACAACTCCGTGGTGTTCATGATCGAATCCCAGATCCGTTACGTCGCTGACGCGATCAAGACCTGCGACAAGCTGGGCGCCCAGGCGCTAGCTCCGACTCGCGCCGCGCAGGACCGCTTCAACGAGGAGCTGCAGCTCAGATTGGCCCACTCCGTATGGAACACCGGCGGCTGCAACAGCTGGTACCTCGACGAGCACGGCAAGAACACCGTGCTATGGGGCGGCTACACCTGGGAGTACTGGCGGGCCACCCGCTCACTCAAACTCGCCGAATACAAGTTCTTCGGGGTGCGCACCGGCTCACCTGGAAAACGCCGAGCGCTCAAAGTCTCCGGCTGATCGCCGCCGCGCGAACCGCCGAAGGTTCAGGCGAATGATGCGGTCCAAGACACGGTCGGATACGACGCGGGTGACCCGCACGAGGATCGCGGCGTCGCGACCGATGGTGTAACGAGTCCGGGGACGAGGCGCTGTCGCCGCCGTAGCGATCACCCTTGCGGCGTGTTCGGCGGAAACGCCGGTTTCGTTGAAGGAACGGGCTTGTCCCGCAATGGCTGCGGTGAGATCGCCATAGCGTGCGAGTTGGGCGGTGGTCATATTGGCCTGCAGTCCTTCCGCCGTGGCGATTCCACGCTCCGCCATCTCGGTCATGACTGCGCCAGGTTCGACGACGACGACCTTGATCCCGGCGTCACTGACTTCACGGCGCAGCGCGTCACTGACCGCCTCGAGCGCGAATTTCGAACCGGCGTAAGCGCCGTAAGTCGGCAGGGCGAATTTGCCGCCGACAGAACTGATGTTCACGACGGTGCCCGAGCTACTCAGTAGGGCCGGCAACAGCGCCTGGGTCATCGCGATGTGGCCGAACAGATTGACCTCGAACTGCCGGCGCCACTCGGCAAGCGGCAGCGTTTCGACTGGCGCATTGACCGCGATCCCGGCGTTGTTGATCAGCGCGCGAAGGGGACGATGCTCCGGATCGCGGGCGACACGGTCGGCGAGCGCGGCTACGTCCGAATCAACGGTGATGTCGAGGATGCACGGTTCGATGCCCTCGTTACCCAAGTCACGCAGCGCGTCGGCGTCGGCCTTCCGGCGGACACCGGCGAGCACGTGAAAACCCTTGCGGGCCAGTTCTCGAGCCGTGGCCGCGCCCATACCTGTCGAAGCGCCGGTCACGACGATCAGCTCATGACGGTCGGTGGGATTCGAGGAACTCATGGCGGTCTCCATCCGATGGTGAGCGTTTGAGTTGACGCTGTCAGCTCAAACTAGCAGTTAAGTTGACGTTGTCAACTCAAGTACCGGCTTATGCTCTGCGGGTGACGACGCGATCGGAGAGTGCCGCGGCCACCCGCCGTTCGCTGCTCGAGGCGGCGGGGGTCTTACTCGACCTCGGCGGAGTCGAGGCTGTGACGCTGCGCGAGGTGGGCGCTCGCAGTGGCGTGTCGCGCTCGGCGGCGTATCGCCACTTCGCCGACAAGGAAGCTCTGCTCACCGTCCTGGCCACGAACGCGTTGAGCGAACTAGGCGATGCGCTCGAGGTGTTGGCCGCTAGCGGCGAGTCACCCGAGAAGTCATTGCGATCCGCTCTGCTTTCGCTGATCACCATCGGCCGCACCCGACCCCACCTTTACCGCCTGATGTTCACCACGCCGACGGGTGACCCGGCCGCGGCGATCCAGGCAGCCGAACGCACGCAGGACCTGTTTCTCGACATCGTCGGTCGCATCACCGGTCCGCGGCGGGCGAGACGCTATGGGGCGCTCCTTTTGACCAGCGCCCACGGCATCACCGGGCTGGACTTGAGCGGCCACCTGGACCTGGACAAGTGGCACACCAACGCCGAGGAACTCGTCGACACGATCATCTCGCTGTTGCCGAAAGCGAAGTAATCGGCGTCAGCGGCCCAGCAGGCTCGCGAAAGCCTTCGCCGCCGCATCCACGCCGGCGTCGTCGTCGGTGGCGACAAGGTCCAGCAGTAGGCCGCGGACGACGGCCAGCCCAAGCCGTGTCATCGCAGGATCGAAGGCAGCGCCGGCGATCTTCTCGACTTCGTTAAGCCAGCCGTCAACGGCGCCGGGGACCATCCGGTCAAATGGCTTCTCGCCCTGGGCCGCTCGCGCGTAGCACTCGAAGAAGAGCCTTTCCCATTGCCGCAGTTCGGGCCGACGCACGTCGGCCCACATGGCCGCGAAGTTGTCGGCCGGATTTGTCGGCAGATCGGGCAGAAGGGCCATCTGGCGACGCTCGACCTCCTCGACGATAGCTACGAGAAGGTCCTCGCGAGACCCGAAGTGGTGCAACAGCATTCGGTGGCTGGTGCCAACCGCGGCAGCGACGTCGCGCAGGGAGCGTCCGCCGACGCCACCCGCGGCGAACTCCTCGACCAGCGTGTCCAGCAGTTGCCGACGCCGCTCCAGGTCAGGAGTGCGAACCATTGGCGCGGCTGAGTTCCTCAGACCGGGCCTTGAGTCCGTGGGCCTCGAGTTCGAGGAAGCGCTTGGTCTTCTTGATCATCAGCCGCCCGACCAGGGCACCGAGGACACCACCCTGGTCGAGTTGTTGGCGCACCAGGGTGCGCCCGCCGGGTTGGGGGATGACCCAGTGGCGAGCGCTCACCCGCACGCCGGACGAGCGTTGCACCCACGTCCACGACGAGCCCGGGTCGATCTCGGTGACCTTCCAAACCAGCTTCGACATGCCGGGCTGCTTGATCGCGAACCGTTTGCCGACGGCGAGGTTGGCTCCGTCCTGCCCCACCAGCGACGTCACCGACGCGGTCCACTCGGGCCAGCGCTGGACGTCGCTGAAGACCTCCCACACCAGCTGCGCCGACGCGTCAACCTCGATACTGTCTTCGGTAATCATGTACCAAATGGTACATCCGGTGCCGGGTTTTGCCTATGGCGCCGAGGCGACGCGCGCGTTGAGGTGCTTGAGGGCGGCTTCGGCGCCGTTCCATCCGGGGATGCCGGTCACTCCGGGGCCCGGATGGGTGCACTGGCCGCACAGGTAGAGCCCGTCGACCGGTGTAGCGAACTTGTCCGCGCCCTCGACGACGCGGCCGGTCCACAGCTGGTTGGGTTGCAGCAGGCCGTGCGAGTAGTCGCCGGCGTGTGCACTGAAGGTGCTGCCGAAGTAGCGGTTGGAGAACACCACGCGGTTGGTGACGGATTCGGCGAACCCGGGCGCGTACTTGTCGAAGATCTGCACACAGGTGTCGGCGTATTGCTCTTTCCAGCTTCGGTTTTCGTCGGCGTCCAGTCCGGTGGGGAAGTAGGGCGTGAAAATGGTTGCGCTGTGCTTGCCTTCAGGCGCCAATGACGAGTCCACCATGCTGGGTATGTACAGATATGTGGGCGGCGCGTCGGGAAGCTGCCCTATGCGGTACTGCTCCCATGCGTCGCTGATGTATTCCGGCGACGGCGCGTAGGCGACGGTCGGACACCATTGCCCGTTGTCTTGCATGAATGGCTGCAGCCGCTCGATCCATTGCGGGGCCTGGTCAATGGTCAGATGGGCCTGGATGTATCCCAGGTTGAAGTTGATTTCCTTGATCTTGCGGATGTAGTCGGGCGGGAAGTTCTGCGCGCCGGCCAGATTGACGAATGTGGTGTACGGGTCGAGCGACGAGAGCACGGCATCGGCCGAAACCGTTGTGCCGTCGCGTAGTTCGACTCCGGTGGCGCGTCCGTCGCTAACCAGGATTTGCTTGACATGCGCCTTCATTTGTACCTCGGCGCCCAATGATTCGGCGCGACGGCACAGCGCCGTGCTCAGCGAGCCGATCCCGCCGCGCGGCATGATGTATTCGACGTTGCCGCCGCCAATCAGGTAGTGGTACAGCGTCGATGCGTTCGAGCCGGGGGTCCAGGGCCCGCCGTCGAAGGCGTCAATGGACATCGCCGCCAATGAGCCTTGGATGCAACGACCTTGGTCTGGCGCCAAGAAGCGGCGGACGGTATCCATGGTGCTGCCGTACCACATCTGGGCGAAATCGTGACGGTCCTCACGCGTGGGCTGTGCGGCGATCACCTCGATGATGTCCAGCGGCGGGCCGAACGCCGAGTCGACGAAATAGGGCGCGAATCGGCCGATGTGCGCGAACAATCCGCCCAGGCCCGTCGCGACCTCCGGCCCGTGGTCCTCGATGAGGTGGCGTCCCATGCGTTCGAGGTCGTTGTACATCACGAATGGGGGGTCCTCGGCGTCGCCGAACGTGCACGTCGACGTCCACTGATCCATCAACTCGAAGCCCCACTTGGTGAGTTCCAGGCGATCGGTCATCTCTTGCCGCCAGATCAGCACCGCCCAGGCGCCGACGCTGTGCTTGTATCCGTCGAAGAGCTCACGGGTCGCGGCCATCCCGCCGAGGAAGTGCGCGCGTTCCAGGACAAGCACTTTCGCGCCGCCCTTGGCCAGCACGTTCGCGGCGACCAGACCGTTGTGGCCCGCTCCGATGACGATTGCGTCGTAGTCCGACATGGTGACCTCCCGCTCGCTTGACCGCACAATGTCATATCTGACATATTTGCGTCAATAGTGACATTTGGAGGATCGCATGCCTGCCCTGACCCGCAGGGAACGCACGCGGCAGGCGCTACTGCACGCGGCGATGAAACGCTTTGTGGCCGACGGCGTGCATCAGACCAGCGTCGCCGACATCGCCGCCGACGTCGGCGTCACCGAGCGCACCTTCTACCGGCACTTCCCGTCCAAACACGCGGTGATTTTCGCCGACTACGACATCGGCTTCGAGTGGTTCGCGCGTGCGCTGGCGCTGCGTCCGCACGGCGAACCCATCACCGTGTCGGTGCGAAAAGCCGTGGACGCGTTCCCCTTTGATTTCGCGATGGTGCGTGAAGCAGCGACCATCCGGTCGCGCGACCTCGACCAGGACATCATCACCACCCACATTCGACGGATGAGCGATCAGGTCGCCGACGAGATCAAGCGCTTCATCCACGAACGATCGGCGCCCACTGCCGACGGGGCCATGATCGCCGACATCGCGGCACACAGCTTGGCCACCGCCGTGTTCGTCGCCCTGGAAGCGTGGATGCAAACCGGCGAACATGACATCGATGAGCTGAGCCGGCTCACCGACGTTGCGCTGAGCGCCCTCGAAGACGGCCTCACCCACACACTCCGGCACGCCGGACTGGACTGATTCGCGGCGACACGCGAACACAACGTCTTGTGTTACATCGTCTTGTCGCCCCCCAGGGGTAGTGTCGGAAGTCTGAGCACGCTCGGCTTATCCGTCCTGGTGAAGGGGGTTCTGGTGACCGAAAAAGTGAAGCTGATCGATCGGGTTTCGGCGATCAACTGGAACCGTCTGCAAGACGAGAAGGACGCCGAGGTCTGGGAGCGGCTGACCGGAAACTTCTGGCTGCCCGAGAAGGTGCCGGTGTCCAACGACATCCCGTCGTGGGGCACGCTGACGGCCAACGAGAAGCAATTGACCATGCGGGTGTTCACCGGGTTGACGTTGCTGGACACCATTCAGGGCACGGTCGGGGCGGTCAGCCTGATTCCCGACGCGCTGACGCCGCACGAAGAGGCGGTGTACACCAACATCGCCTTCATGGAGTCGGTGCACGCCAAGAGCTACAGCTCGATCTTCTCCACGCTGTGCTCGACCGCCGAGATCGACGACGCCTTCCGCTGGTCAGAGGAGAACCCCAACCTGCAGCGCAAGGCCGAGATCGTGATGGAGTACTACCGCGGCGATGAGCCGCTCAAGCGCAAAGTGGCCTCCACGCTGCTGGAGAGCTTCCTGTTCTACTCCGGCTTCTACCTGCCGATGTACTGGTCGAGCCGGGCCAAGCTCACCAACACCGCGGACATGATCCGGCTGATCATCCGCGATGAAGCCGTCCACGGCTACTACATCGGATACAAATTCCAGCGCGGGTTGGCGCTCGAGGACGCGGCCAAGCAGGCCGAGCTGAAGGACTACACCTATGAGCTGCTGTTCGAGCTCTACGACAACGAGGTCGAGTACACCCAGGACCTCTACGACGAAGTCGGGCTCACCGAGGACGTCAAGAAGTTTCTGCGCTACAACGCCAACAAGGCGCTGATGAACCTGGGTTACGAGGCGTTGTTCCCGCGCGACGAGACCGACGTCAACCCGGCCATCCTGTCCGCCCTGTCGCCCAACGCCGACGAAAACCACGACTTCTTCTCCGGATCGGGGTCTAGCTACGTGATCGGCAAAGCCGTCGTCACCGAAGACGAGGACTGGAACTTCTAGAACCGCAGGTCTCGCATGCTTCTCCGGCTGATCCTGCAACCCGCGTGGGTTCGATTCGTGGCGTCGGCGTTGTTCCTCGCTGTTTGGTGGGGTCTGTTTACCAGCCTGCAGTCGAGTTATGAGTTCGAAAGCGCCGTCTTATCAGCCATTGTCTTCGGTGCCGCCCTCGGCGGATATTTCACGGTGACGACCCAAGGCATGCACCGAGCAGCTCAAGACGCGGTATCCGGATTGGACCAATCGGGACGTTCCGATGCGATCAAGGCGGTCTTGCGCGGCGTCGCGCCTGCTGATCCCGATGTTCGGGCGTCGGCGACGCGGCTCGGCAGAATCTATCTCCGCAACAAGTCAGCTGATCAACTCAAGCGCGGGGAGATATGGTCCTGGATCACGTTTGGGGTCCTCATCGCCGGCGGCATCGCTGGGGCGGTGGCTTTCAACAACGACAGGCTGCCCTTTGTGGTGCTTGCCGTGCTGGCCGGGATCCTGCTGCCCGTCTCGTTGCTCAGCTCGCGGCGTATTCAACGAAATGTCGCGCTGCTCGCCGAAACTCCTCAGTGACTTCCGGCGAGGGCGGCGCTCACCCGCGTCGCTGCTTCTCGTTGCGCATGAAATCCTGGTGCGCCGGACACCATCGACGAAGGTCATGCTGCCTCCAATGTCGTCGGGCCGACCTGACCTTCGTACTGCTTCGCCCCACGGGCCTCGGCCATTCTTACTTCGATGAG
>JAFAID010000223.1 GCA_019236925.1 Mycobacterium sp.
TAACCGCGATGGGATTCCACGTCACTCTCCAACCCGTCGCCTAGCCCGTCGAATTACACACCGCCGCAACGCCACCCGGCTCCGCAAGCTCCGCCGGGTCCTTCGGGGAGCCCGCTCACCTTGGGCATTTTCCGGTCAGGCGGGCAAATCGCATAGTGGTTTGGTCACGTTACTGGTGAAACATATGTGACGGTCGGGCGTCGTCGTCGCCATGCCCACGCCACTTCCGGAAACCCCGATGCGCAGCGAACGCGCCGACGATGGCCGTCACGCACCACACCGCAATCGCCGCGTATGCCAAAGCCGGTGACCGATTGCCGATTGAGGCGCCCAACGCGGTGTAGACGAAAGCCCGCGGCACCGAACCGATGAATGCGCCAACGGCCATCTGCCACAACGGAACTCCGAACGCTCCGAATGCATAGGAGGCCAACGCATCCGACAGGCCGGGAACGAAGCGCTGACCGACCACCGCCCACAGTCCCCATCGCTCGATCAGCCCATCGATGCGATCAGCGCGTGCAGAACCCAACAGTTCCCGCGCGCTATCCCGTCCAGCGCGACGGCCCACCAGGCTCGCGACGCACGCGGTGCCCACCGTCGCACCGAGCGTCACGAACACGCCCAGCAGCGGACCGAATAGCAGCCCGCTGCTCGCGGCCAGGATAGGGCCGGGCACGAAGATCGCGCCGAGCACGGCCGACAGCACGATGTAGGTCAACGGCGCCGCCGGCCCCGTCGCCTTGACCGTGCGCCGCACGTCCTCGATGTTCACCACGTGCTTGACCGCCAGCAGATAGAACAGCGCAACCAAGAAAGCCGCGAACACGGCCAGCCGCACTATGTGGCGTCGTCGCGATGTCGGTCCGGAAGTGTCGGTCATGGTGACCGCGATTCTTCCCTATTCGGCGAATCACAGCAGCCACGCCTGTACCAGCAACCAACCAATACATCTTGTTCGGAAACGACGTCGCATGCGATATCACGTAGGGTCGCAAAGCGTGAGAACCGATGACGACAGCTGGGAGATCACCGAGAGCGTCGGCGCGACGGCACTAGGTGTGGCGGCGGCGCGCGCGGCCGAAACCGAGAGTGACAATCCGCTGATCAGCGACCCGTTCGCGCGGGTGTTCCTGGACACCGTCGGCGACGGCGTGTGGAGCTGGTTCGGCGCTCCTGAGCTGCCCGCCGAGGTCGTCGAAGCCGAACCCGCGCTGCCGGCGCGGCAGCGGTCGATGGTCAGCTATTTCGCATCGCGGACCAAGTTTTTCGACACGTTCTTCCTCGACGCCACCAACGCGGGCATTAGTCAGGTGGTGATCCTGGCGGCCGGCCTGGACGCACGGTCCTGGCGGTTGCCGTGGCCCGACGGGGTGACGGTCTACGAGCTCGACCAGCCCAGGGTGTTGGACTTCAAAGCCTCGACGTTGCACGCGCACGGGGCAGATCCGACCTGTCATCGAGTCGGCGTCCCGGTGGATCTGCGTCAAGATTGGCCGAAGGCGTTGCGGCAGGCCGGTTTTGATGCGTCAGCGCCGAGCGTCTGGTCGGCTGAGGGCCTGTTGATGTATCTGCCGGCGACGGCCGAGGCGTTGTTGTTCGACCGTATCCTAGGCCTGACCGCAACCGGCAGCCGGGTTGGCATCGAGGCGCTGGCACCCAACTTTGCCGACCCCACGTTCGCCGCGCAGCAGCGTGAGCGGATGGAGCGGGTCCGGGCGTTGATGGCCAAGGCGGACCCGCAGCGGGAGATCCCGCGAACCGACGAACTGTGGTACTTCGAGGAACGCGAAGACGTCGGCGAGTGGTGGCGTCGTCACGGCTGGCAGGTGACGGTGACGCCGTCGGACGAGCTGATGAGCGGCTATGGCCGCAAACCTCCGGAGCAGATCGACGACGGCATCCCGCCGTATCTGTTCGTGTCCGCGCACCGCGCAGGGGCCTAGCGCCGCGTTGAGCATCGCTGCGGCTAAACGCCTTACGCAGAGCCGGGCTGCTGGACGGTTCGTCCTCCGCTCGTGGGGCCGCCGCCGACCGGAGGCTCTATTTGTGCCTTGCCCGGGACCTGGATCCCGGGATTATTCGGGCCCGTCGGAGCCTCTGGCGGGATGCCCGGTCCGTCCGGACCCGGTTGGCAGGTCGGGCATGGCGGGGGTGGGTCCAACGGGGCGGCGTGGACAATCCCGATGCCGAACACTGATGCTGACAGGCCGATTCCGGTAGCGATCGCCGTCGCACCGGCCAAGCGCTTCACGTCCATTTTTCTGGTCCTTCCGCAGTGCATATTCACTACGGCTACCCAGGTAGTTCGGCGCTGAAACGGTATTCACCTATTGGTCGGTGCCGCGCAGTCGCACCATCCGTGTGGTCGAACTCTCGTCGAGCTCCACGAGATCCGAGCGTGACCGCAGGAAGTCGCTGAAAGACTTGAAGCCCAACGACTTTTCGCTGAACGACGGGTCCATCCGCTTCATCTGCGCCTTGACCGCGGAATTGTGCAGCCAGTCGACGTCGTCCTTCTCCAGCCCGATTCGCAGCGCACGGGTAAGCAGATCAGTGGCCGATTTCTGCGGATCCGGCGACGGCGGCTCCTCGGCGTCGCCGGCCTTGGCGCGGCCAGACCGCTTCTTGGGTGCTGTCGCGTCGGGCGCCGGTTCGGGCACCGGAACCCCGGGCAGCGCGTCGTAGACGACGAACTCGTCGCACGCCGCCGCCAGCGCCCTACTCGACGAGCCGGCCACCCCGACGCCTACTACGTAGCGGCCGAGCCGCTTACAGCGTTGCGCCAGCGGGATGTAGTCGGAGTCGCCGGCCACGATCACCACGTGGGTCAGGTCGGGCAGGCGGAACATGTCCTCGACCGTGTCGACGGCCAGCCGGATGTCGGCGCCGTTCTTGCCGTAGGCCGCCGCGGGGAACAGCTGTACCAGATCGACCGCGCGGCCCACCAGCTGCTCGCGGTAGCCGGTGTTGACGTCGGCCGACCAGTCCGCGTAAGCGCGGGTGAGCACCAAGGTCCCGAACGACGACGCGAAGTCGATGATGGCGCCGACATCCACGGTGGCCTGCGCCAGCCGGTCCGGATACTTCTCCAGGCCCTTGGCCTTGTCCTTCTGGAACGAGTTGCGGCCGTGCACCTGGTCGTAGCGGGAGATCACAATGTTGTCGAAGTCAAGGTAGACCGCAACACGGCCCTCGCCGAGATCTGCCATAAACCCCAGTGTTGACCATCGCTTGGCGGGTGAGCCCGGATTGCGCATAGTAGGTGGTACGAAAGGAGAAACCATGATCGAACTACTGCCGGACATGCCGAAGGGGGTGACCGGCATTCGCGTGTCGGGCCGACTGGGAGGCGACGAGCTACGAAAATTCAAGCCCACCGCCGAGGAAATGCTGCACACCGACGAGGTCAGGATCGTGGAGGTCATCGCGCCCGACTACGAGGGCTTCGGGCCCGGCGGGTTATTCGAGGATCTCAAGATGGCCTTCGGCACTGTCTTGCCGCATCATTCGGCCTTCAAACGAATCGCGGTGGTGTCCGATAAGGCGTGGGTCGGCCACACCGTGCACGCGTTGTCGTGGATGATTCCCGGCGAGCTCGCCGTCTTCAAACTCGACGAGCTCGACAAAGCCAAAGAATGGGCCGCCGGCTAGACGGCACACCGCGCACGATCTCGTGCGCAGCGCAGCTCTACTTCTGCAGCCAGAGTTCGACGCCAACGTCGACGAGCCGAATTTCCTTGCTCCGGAATGGAATATCTGTCAGCATCGCCTCAAGTTGTGCCCGCGTGTAAGCCCGTTTGAGCAGCATGAACCGAAATGCGGCGAGGGTCATCCAGCGGTTGATCGTGCTCAGCCCGATCGCGCCGAAGTACTTCCTGATTTCGGACATCGGCACGTCCTTGCGCAAGTCCAGGACCAGCGCCGTGCCACCGGGGCGTAGTACGCGATACATCTCCTCCAGCGCCTTGTGCGGCTGGGAAAAATTCTTGAACGCCGCGGTGCATGCCAGAAGATCGAAGCTCTCGTCTGGGAAGGCCATCGCCGATGCGTTGCCTTGGCGGAAGTCGACCTCGACGCCCGCCTCGGCGGCATTCCTGCGCGCCAGCTCCACCATTGTCCGGCTGACGTCGAGCCCCGTTACGCGATACGTCCCGCCCTTAGCCAATTCAATCGCGACGTAGCCGGGCCCCGGCGCCACTTCCAGCATGTCTCCGCCGTGGGGCAACACGGTGCGTAGCCTCGCGGCCAGGGCCCGGAAGCGCTCCATGTCCTTGCGGGTGCTCCTGTCATACCAGCGCGCGATGGCGCCCTCCATTCCTATTCCCCGGTACCCTTTGATCGTCGCGGCCGTCATGCTAGGGTTCCCTTTCCTCAGCTAGTAAGTATCTTATTGAGTAAGATAGTTAGAGAATAGGCGGATTAAAGCCAGTGTCAAGGTCAGACCGCGCCGGGTTGCATGAGGCGGTGATCCGCTGCCTGAGGCAGTTCATCGCGGGAAGCATTCTCTACAACCAGCAGATTGCCGACCGTGTGGGCTTGCGCCTCACCGATATGCAGTGCATCAACGCACTCGAGCTGATGGGGCCGTCGACGCCGGGCGAGCTGGCCCGCTTCACGGGGCTGACCACCGGCGGCGTCACGGTGATGCTCGACCGGCTGGAGAGGGGCGGCTATCTCAAGCGCGAGCCAAACCCACGCGATCGTCGCAGCGTTCTGGTGCATTTGAATCCCACGAAAGTCAAGAAGATGCAGGCCTTCTATGAGGAGATCAACCAGCGCATGGCGGCTCTGCTCGATGCGACGCCCGAACGCGAACTGCGCTCGATGGTGAACCTGTTGTCCAAAATGAACGCGTCTAGAGTGGAAGCACCGGTCAACAATCGAAAATGACTGGGACGCTTAGTGGCCCGCGGATTGCCGGAGTTTCGCGCCAGGTTACCGCGTCGGCCAGCCTGGGTTTGCGCGCGAGGATCTGGCCTAGCGCCACCGTAAGCTCCAGCCGGGCCAGTGCGGCTCCGAGGCAGTAGTGAGCACCATAACCGAAGGTTAGCGGTGCCGGGCCGGTGCGGCCCAATCGGAACTGCTTGGGGTTGTCGAAGACTGCTGGATCGCGATTGGCGGCAGCGATGACGACCAGAGCCTGTTGGCTGGTGGCAATTTCCACACCGCCGATAAGCTGATCCTGGGTGGCCGTGCGGGCAGTCACCTGTACCGGCCCGTCGAGCCTGAGCAATTCGTTGAGCAAGGACGGGTCCGCCGGGTCCAGGCTGTCGACTAACCGGGAGCCGTCCGCGCTCGGTTGCAGGAGCCGAACGATCCCTGCGCCCAACAAATTCGCGGTCGTCTCGTGGCCCGCGACGGCGATGAGGATTGCGGTGATGACGACGTCGTCGAGTTCCAACTCCGAGTCCGCGGCGATGAAGCTGAGTAAGTCTTCACCGGGGTGAGCCCTGCGGTCAGCGGCCAGCGACAAGAACTCGGCAATCAAAGTCACGAACGCCGCGGCGCCGGCGTTGATTTCCTCGGAGCCAGCCAACGCGCCGAGCATTCGGATAATCGCCGGCGACTCGGCGCGCAGTAGTTCGGCGTTGTCAGCGTCTAGCCCCAGCCACTCGGCTGCCACGGTCAGCGGCAGCGGCAGGGCGATCTCAGCCATGAAGTCGAATGGTGTGCCCGCGGTGGGATAGTCGATCACGGCTTCAGCAATGGTCTGGACGCCGTCGGTGAGGCCGTCGATAAATGAGGGTGTGAACACATCACGGACTGAGTCGCGCAGTCGCCGGTGGTTGGCTCCGTCGGTGAGCAGCATGGACCGATCGACCATGTCCGCACCCATGGAATCAATCGCCGCGCGGGTATTTGGGTTGACCCGGGGGTCACTGGTCCAACCCGGCTCGCCCAGCACTTGCCGGGCGGCGTGGTAGCCGACAACCAGCCAGGCTTGCGCGGTCTCGTCCCACACCACTTCGCCGTCGCGACGGCGCGTTTCATAAAACGGGTAGGGGTCTGCGGGATCCCACGGAAGGCGACGCGGTGCGGTGGTTTCAGGGATGGTCATGATGCTCCAGTCCGAAGGGCAGGCCGCGTTGGCGGACCCAGGCGATGTGCTGTTTGCCGAGCGGTGTGATCGGCTCGGCCACACCGTCGAGGTCGTCGACCAGCGCCCGAATGTGGATCGTGGCGTGCAGCTGGGCGCAAATCGCGTTGATGTTCAGGGTAAACCGCGAGAAGAACACTAAATCGCTAGGAATCAACATGCGACGAACTGGGTGATCGGGTGAGCGGATATTGATCGTGCCCCGGACGACTCGCGCTGGGGCTTCTCGCGTGAACGTGACCGGCTGCGGTGCACGCCACTCATGCAAGATCTCGGACCACCATTGCCAGACTTCGTCGACTGTCAGTGTGGAATCAGCTCTCAGGAATCCGGTTTCGAGCGCGTAATCGCGCAGATCGTTCCTTCGGCCGTCGACGAGTGCGCGTCCCAGTTCGATGAAGGAGCGACGTAGATGCTCGGGTAGCACCTTCACGCAGCCAAAGTCAACAAACCCGACCTGGCCGTCCAATCCGAAGCAGTAGTTGCCGGGATGTGGATCAGCATGGACCAGATTCGCGTGGCGGTACGCGCCACCAGCGAAGCGCCATATCACCTCGGCCCAGGTGTTTTTTAGGTCCTGGTCGGCCTGTTGTGCGGCCGGCCAGTCCAACCCATCCAGAAACGTCATGGTCAGCACCCGCTCACCGCTTGCCTCCGAAATCACTTCTGGGACGCGGATGAACGGGTGGTCGCGGTAAAGGTCGCTGAACGCGGTAATGTTCGCGGCTTCCTGGCGGTAGTCGATTTCCTCGGAGATGCGCGCGGTGATCTCCCGGGCTGCCTCTCGCGTATGGGGCGTCGCGCTACCGGACGCCGAAGACAGGAAGCGGAAAAATGTGGTCAGCAGTTCGCTGTTGGCCAGATCGTCGCGGATCGCCTCGGCGACACCGGGATACTGGATCTTCACGGCGGCTTGGCGACCGTCGTGCAGGACGGCACGGTGCACCTGTCCGATGGAGGCCGCCGCCATCG
>JAFAID010000238.1 GCA_019236925.1 Mycobacterium sp.
GCTGAGCAACGTCGACAACTCCGCGGGCGTCAGCCTCTGGGTCAGCGCGGTAAAGCCGGACAGATCCGCGAAACCCACACCGCACACCAGGCTCGCCGACGGACCGCTCACCACGCCCTCGATGAACGTTCGGGTACTGACCAGGTGGTGCCGGTGGACGGCGTCGATCATTGCCCCGATGCGCGGGACGAAATCCGCGGACTCCCGATAGGTCACCGCGGTGGTGAGTTCGTCCCCGGTGAGCCCGAGCCACATTTTGGGTTGAGCCGTCCGGATCATCGACGAGATGGCCTCGGCCAACCGGGCCACCGTCGAGCCGAGGACCCGAAGGAAGCCATCCGCGGCGTCGGGGCCCATCTGCATCCTCATCGCTGTCCAGGTCGCCAGGGCGTCGACGTCGACCTGACTCAACGCCGGCGTATCCGGGTCTGCGACGGTCAGGCCGAGCATGGCCCAGCCGTGTTCGACGTCCTCCAACCCCACACCGATAGCATCGGCGGCGGTCCGCAGGGTGTGGATCGGGGGCCCGGACCGTAGCAGGACGTCACCAGCCAGACCGAACAGCCGCCCGTGTTGCTCGGCTTCGACCATCTCGTCCGCGGTGAAACCGAGTCCGGCCAAGTACTCGATCAGTCCAGCCCGCTCGCGTGCATTGGCGATCCCCGCTGCCTGAAGCGCCTCGAAATCCAAGGAATCGGCCACCTGGCCAAGTGTGCCAGTCAGGTCCGCGATTAGGGTGAAATACCGTGAGCGATCAGCTTCTGCACGGACCACTCGAGGACCGCCACCGCGAGCTCGGTGCCAGCTTCGCCGAGTTCGGCGGCTGGCTGATGCCGGTGTCGTACGCCGGCACCGTCAGCGAGCACATCGCAACCCGCACCACCGTCGGCCTGTTCGACGTCAGCCACCTGGGCAAGGCGTTGGTCCGCGGACCTGGCGCCGCAGATTTCGTCAACTCAGCGCTCACCAACGATCTAAACCGCATTGGGCCGGGAAAAGCGCAATATACGTTGTGCTGCAACGAATCTGGTGGCGTCATCGACGACCTGATCGCCTACTACGTAGGGCCCGACGAGATCTTTCTGGTGCCCAATGCCGCCAACACCGCCGCGGTGGTCGCGGCCCTGTGCGATGCCGCGCCTGGCGGGCTCACCATCACCGACGAGCATCGCTCTTATGCGGTGTTGGCCGTGCAGGGGCCACGGTCGGCCGACGTGCTCGCCGAATTGGGGCTACCGACTTCCATGGACTACATGGGCTACGCCGACGCGGAGTTCGCGGGAGTGCCGGTGCGAGTTTGCCGCAGCGGATACACCGGGGAGCAGGGCTACGAGCTGCTGCCCCCTTGGGAATCCGCCGGTGTGGTGTTCGACGCGCTGGTTGCCGCGGTCACCCGAGCGGACGGCGAGCTGGCCGGTCTCGGGGCGCGCGACACGCTGCGCACCGAGATGGGCTATCCGCTGCACGGTCAAGAACTTTCGGCCGATATCTCGCCGCTGCAGGCCCGATGCGGTTGGGCCATCGGCTGGAAGAAGGCTGCGTTCTTCGGCCGTGACGCGCTGCTGGCCGAGAAGGAGGCGGGTCCAGGGCGGCTGCTGCGCGGCCTGCGCGCGGTGGGCCGCGGTGTGCTGCGGCCGGAGTTGACCGTGCTCGACGGCGACACCAAGGTCGGGGTCACCACCTCGGGCACGTTTTCGCCAACATTGAAAACCGGTATTGCACTTGCGTTGATCGATACTGACGCGGGTGTCGAGGACGGCCAGCATGTCAGCGTCGATGTTCGAGGCCGCGCGGTCGAATGCGAAGTAGTGCGCCCACCGTTTGTCGATCCAAAAACCCGGTAGTGCCCGGTTATACAATCGCATGATGACCGGCCGCAGCCTGGAGTTCACGGTTTCTCGCACCGCGAACCCGACGAGCGAGTCGGCGCGCGAAGCGATACTGGCCGACCCTGGTTTCGGCAGATATCACACCGATCACATGGTGTCGATCGATTACGCCGACGACCAGGGTTGGCATGATGCGCGGGTCACCGGATACGGTCCGATCGAGCTGGATCCATCGGCGATTGTGCTGCATTACGCTCAGGAAGTTTTCGAAGGTCTCAAGGCCTACCGGTGGCCGGACGGGTCGATCGTGTCATTCCGCGCCGAGGCCAACGCCGCGCGAATGCGATCCTCGGCGCGACGGATCGCGATCCCCGAGTTGCCCGACGAACTTTTCATCGAGTCATTGCGCCAACTGATCGCCGTCGACAAGGCGTGGGTTCCGCCGACCGGTGGCGAAGAGTCGTTGTATCTGCGGCCGTTCGTGTTCGCGACCGAGCCGGGGCTGGGGGTCCGCCCCGCAAAGCAGTATCGCTACCTGGTAATAGCCTCGCCATCCGGTGCGTATTTCAAACACGGCATCAAACCGGTCAGCGTCTGGGTGTCAACGGAATACGTGCGCGCCAGCCCCGGGGGTACCGGTGCGGCGAAGTTCGGTGGAAACTACGCCGCGTCGTTGGTGGCCCAGGCCGAAGCCGCCGAGAACGGCTGCGAGCAGGTGGTGTGGCTGGACGCCGTCGAACGCCGCTACATCGAAGAGATGGGCGGAATGAACATCTTCTTCGTGTTCGGCAGCGGTGGATCGGCCCGGCTGGTCACCCCTGAGCTGTCCGGCTCGCTTTTGCCGGGCATTACCCGGGATTCGTTGCTGCAGTTGGCAACTGACGCCGGTTTCGCTATCGAGGAACGCAAGATCGATATCGACGAGTGGCAGAAGAAGACCGGCGCCGGCGAGATCACCGAGGTGTTCGCCTGCGGCACTGCCGCGGTCATCACTCCGATTTCGCACGTGAAGTACGGCGAGAGCGAATTCATTATCGGCGACGGCGAATCCGGTGAGGTGACGATGGCGCTGCGCGACACGCTCACCGGAATTCAGCGCGGAACTTTCGCCGATACGCACGGCTGGATGTCGCGGCTGGGTTGAAACGCCAACCGAGGCCGGTGGGTCACTTCGACGATGACTCCTCATTCCAGGTGAAGCTGTTCACCGAGTTACCAACGGCGGCGTGAACCTCACCTTGGGGCCTTCTGCTGCGGCAACAATCGCCAGCCCATTTTTCACCGCGGCCATGACGAGTAACCGGCCCTGACGGTATGTGGCGTTGGGATTGTCGGGGGAGAAGTTGTCGACCTCCCCGTATCCGGGCTCATATTTTGGGTAATGGCATGATTCAGCCGTGTTGCGCCGCGTTTGGCCGTAAGCTTCTGCGCGCAAATTCCCCCCGGGAGGTATGACATGGTCAGCCCGAATAGCTCAACGCCGCAGGGGCCGCGCCGCCAAGTCGCGGTGATCGGAACGCTGATGCCGCATTTGGCGCCGGGGCGTCATCATGTGTATCGCAATGTCACCGCGCTGGCGTTGCTGGCGGCGTTGATCGCGGCAGGGTTGGGGTCGCTGCCCGCCGCGTTGGTGTTAACGGCTGTGGCGTTGCCGGCGGCGGTGTTGGTCTACATTCACGATCACCGGTTGTGGCACGACGAGCCGCTCACGGTAATCGTTGTGGCATTTGGGCTTTCGCTGCTGCTGGGCATCGGGGTCGGGCTACTGGAAACCCATTTCATCAAGCTGGTCGGGGTGGGTTCGACGGGGTATCACCTGCCGCCGGTTCCGCGCATTCTCGAGCTGGGTGTGCTGGTGCCGGTAGCGGCGTTTGTGGCGGTGGTGATCGCGCCGCTGGTGGTCAGCGCGCGCCCGGCCTTCCGGCATCCGATGGACGTCGTGGTGGCCTGTTCGCTCAGCGGTGCAGCACTATCGTTGGGCCTCACTGTGGCGGTCCAGCACGGTGCCTTCACTCACGGGCAGGCCACGGCGGGAGATCCGGCGCACGTGGCGTTTATTTCGTTGACGCTGGGCTTTTTACAGCCGATTGTGCTGGCGACGGCGGCCATGGTCGCTGTATTGGGGTTGCGCCGGCTGGGGGTGAGCCCGGTTGCCGGCGTTCTCGAGGGATTGGCGTTGGTGGTGGCCTACGAGTTGGCGACCACACTGTTGCAGCCCTACGGCACTCGCGGGATCGTGTTGACCACGTTCGCGGCGTTCTTGTTGGCCGGCGCTGGGTTGGCTGAGGCTCGAGATGGATTGCACGCGGCGTTGCAGGCTGACCCTGGAACCGATGCGGGTGCGCCGGCGGCCGCGCATGCCGAGCATCGGCTGCACGGCGGGTTGGTCGCCGCGATCGTCGCGGTCATCGTCATGATCGCCGCGCTGTTCAGCCTGGCGGTGGCAATGACCGGTGAGGCAACGCATCGCACGCCACCGGGTCAGGGCGGCAGCGGAAGGATCGCTCCGCACCGCGCGTCAGCGACCGGATCCATCCACCACGCGATTGGCCAACTTGGCAAGAGCCCTTGGGGCAGTGTCGCTTTGGCGTCGAGCACCACATCGCTGGCGGCCGGCACCGTCACCACCGTCAATCTGGTGGACGGAATCAGCATGGCCGTGGCTCCGGGCTGGAGGGTCACCCGCCAAGGTCAGCAGTCCGCCGACCTCGTCAATAGCGACCAGACCGCGGGCGTGTTCGTCAACGCGGGTAATGCGAACACGTCGGACATCGGCCAAGAAGCAACCTTCCTGATCAGTCACAACGTCCAGAGCTCCGGATTGACCAATGTGCAGCAGTATCCGACGCAGCCGCAGCCGTTGCAAGGCAGCAACTTTAAACAGCTTCTCGAGATCGACTACACCGCTGACATCCAAACCAACCAAGGCACCAGCGAGATCTATGGCGGATGGGTGACGCTGTACAACTCCACAACCGGCATGTCTGCCCTCTTCAATCTCTACGCCGCGAGCTCGGACGTGTTTGAAACGGCGTTGCAAGACGGCGCGCAAATGATGGTGTCGATGGAATAGCCACCCGGTCGATGGAGTAGCGATCAAGTCTGGGGATTGGCGGTCGCGTCCGCGGGGACATCGAGTTCGGCGTACCGCTCCGCGAACTCCCGGGCGGGAACCGGCCATTGTTCACCGTCGGCGCCGCGCACCACCCAGTCGCCGTCGGAAGCTGTCGTGGGTCCTTCCAGGGTTTGGATCGTCTCGCCCGGCTGCGCCCGTCGTGCGAAAACATCTCCGCGCCTTCGCCATTGGTCGCCGCCGACGTGTTCGTAGCTGGTTCGGAAGATGTGGTCGCGCACCGACCACGTCTGCCCGTCCGCCTGGACCTGCCAGTCTCCGGCGTCGGCCCGCATAGTGTGACCCGACCGCGACGTCCACGTCCAAGGGGTGCTTCGCTGTTCGGCGGTGACCGTTCCGACCCGAGTGAACGGTTGCCACAACGGCCGTGACCGATAGCCGAGCTGGCGAAGGTTCCACAGGGTGGTGGCCAGACTCGTTACCGCGGAGTTGAGCAGATCCTCGTCAGCTTCGACCACCGACCAGTCAACGAGCTTGTTGTGGATTCGGTGTTCATCGTTGCGGTCCGCGCCATATTTCCAGTGATTGCGGCGATAGTAGCGACACCAGTCCTCGTGCTCCGCCTTTGCCATCTTCATCGCGGCGTCGTGATCGAAGCCCATACGCGCCAGCCGCTGCAATGCCGTCAGTCCGGCCATGTCGTGCAGGCCCAGTGGCTGCGGCGGGTTGTCCCAAGTGTTCCAGGTGTGTTCGGCGATCTGCTCCACCATCCACAGTGCATTGCGGACCTGGCGGCGATTCGACTCTCGGTAGAACTCGTCGAGGTCTGCCCACGGCAACCTTGCCGGGGGAGGACTGGTTTCCGGTTCGATGCTGGCGACGTAGCGTTCGTGAATCAGCTTCGCCGCTCGCTCCCAGACATCCTGGGCTTGTCCCTCGGGAATGTCGAGCGCGAGTCGGTAGGTCCGCAGCCGGCCGACGATGGGCAATGGGTCCTCGGCCATCCGGGCGTCGTTGTCCCAGATGTAAATGGGCATAGTCGGATAACGCGCAGCGAGCCTGGTACCGATTGACCTTGCGGTCGACGGTCCGTGTGCCTTGTCATCGACGAATATCACAGCGTCGGTTAGCCCGTCGCTCTCGCCGATCAGGCGCATCAAAACCGACACGGTCGGTGGCTGCGGTATTGCATCGATCGTTGGCCCGGTTGACACGAACCCGACCTGCCTGCGGTGGAATTCATGGTCCTCGCGGCACTCCTCGGCGTCGGCGCCGACCAGGGTCAGTGCCGGCAGCGCAGTCTCACCCGGCGCGGAGTAGTAGTCGTACTCCAGCTTCCGGCGAGTCAGGTCCGCGCACAGCGCTAACGTTAATTCTGATGTGCCACAGACAAATACATGCTCAACGTTGCCGGCCGCCATGGTTTTTTCGAGTAACCAGCGAGCGGTGACCTCGTATTTGCCAACGGCGTCGGCCGCCCATCGAGTGTCCGACCCACCGAGCTGCTGAGCACGCCACGCCTCGGCTTGCCACGGATCGTCTATGCGCATGGTCAGCGGTAGTCGCTGCTTGTGACCAACCGCGGACAACGCGCGCGTTATCGCGTCCAGCCATGATTGGTTGGATGACGGATCGGCCGACATGAGGTAGAGCCGCTCGAGGTTGCGCCACAGCGAGAGCGATTTGAGGGTCTCCGGGGCGTTGAAGTCCACCGTTACCACCCGGCCGCCGTGGATTCTGGCCTCCTGCACGCCGGGCTCATCGGGACTGTCGGTGACGACGACCAATGTGCTCGAGCGATTCAGCGTCGCGGCGATCGCACTGACCATGGATCGGGTTTCGTCGTCGATACCAACGACGGCGGTAACCGACTTAGCGAGACTTGCTCGCAGCCGGTCCACTTGCGATCGGAACAGGGCGATCACCACACCGGCGAGGCCGAAGAAAATCGCGCCCACCGCCGCCAGCCGCCCAACCCACAGACCGTCCGGGGTGGGGCTTGGGCAGACGTGCCCGCCCAGCGAGAAATCGCTCACGCCGCCTTTGACCAAGGAGACGGTCCAGATCAGTGGCTGGAAGAAGACCGGATGCGTGGCGTCGTGGCAGTTCCAATATGAGCTGAAGCCCAGTACAACGCCCGTCGCGGCGAGGCCGGCCACGACCACGACCGGAACGTTGCCCGACCGGCGGGCACTGTGCGAACGAAAACTCAACACGCACAGCGCGGCTATCACAGCTACCACGATCGCGATCGTGGGGGCCGATCCCGGGCGGCCGAACCACCTCAACCAGGTCGGCAACCAGCCGGCGGCGGAGGGACGGGCTGCCACGATGGATAGCCACCCGAGGAATACCAACGCAACGGCCAAGAGCGCGGTTTGCACCGAGCGGGAGGGCGCGGCGCTGCGTGGCATTCGACCTCCCTTTCTGGTTGGTGCGCAGTAAAGATGATGGCATCGAAGCGCAGTGCTCGGGCTGGAATGCACCACGCCGACGGATGCTGTGAGCGGGTCCTACTCGACGGGGGTGCGAATGATCTGCAGGCCCGCCGAAGCGAGAATGGCAGGAATCGCTCTGATAGACACAGGGTCTAATTCGGCGATGTCCGGATGCAGCTCCTTTAGCTGCTCCCAGGGCAGCAGGTATGGGGTCTCCTTGCGTTCGACATTCTTCACATCGGCCAGCGTCCAGCCAGCGGCGATGCGTTCACGGTTCCAACGCTCGTGTTCGGCGATCGCCAGAAGCGTGATTTCTGAGTCGGTGAAGGTGAAATCCTTGGCTTCCCAGTCTCGTAACGGTGCGATAGCACAATCGACCTTGCGCAAATGGATCGGGATCTCACGTGCCTGGTCGCGGCTGGACTCCTTGCGGGATTCGTCGAGTTCCCGCCACGCAGGTGCAGTCTCGCCTTTGGCGATTGCTTCTTGCCGCCAGCGTTCATGAACGGCCTGCGCTATCGGCTCGAAGGACCCGCCGCGCACCAGTTCTGCAGTGCAGGTGCGTTCCATGCTGGGGAACACGTCGATGTTCGATAACGCGCCGGCTTCTTTCACGTCGTCCAGCAATTCGGCAACCCCGTGAAGCCGCGACACCGCAGCCACCACCGGGATCGTCGGGTCCAGTTCGTGGCGCAGCGACAGCGCCGTCTCGAACGCGTTCGAGTCACGGTAGGAGGTGACGTAGGCCCGGCTGATCGGCGGTGTGTCGGCACCACGGTGATGTTCAGCCAAGCGGCTGATGTCTCGAGCCGTCGCAAAGAAAGTGACCAATTTGCATGCCTTTTCCAGCGCGGGGTGCTCGCCCAGCAACGCCTCAACACGATCCTTGGGCTGGTGGTCGAAAATGGTGACCACCAGCGGTTCGCGGCTATCGCCGCGCTTCTCGTACCAGGCGCGCGCCGCGTGGTACACCAACCAGAAACCAAGCGGATCGAGGTGCGCGACCACGATGTGCGGCTGGCCGTGACTGACATCGATCGGGAAGTCTTCCAACATCAATCGCGCGCTGATCTCGTCGATGTTGAAGAAGTCGATCGATAGTTCGGGATCCCCGCGCCGGGCCTCCTGGATTCGCAGCAGCCGACAGAACTCGGGGTTGGTGATCAGCGCCAGACAACGCAGCCGGCGGGAACGATGTACGGCCAATTCCCGTACGGTCGCGACGATCTGTGTGTTCACGGTGTCATCGGGAGTGATGGCGAGCACCCGGCTTGCGCGGTGAGCGCCGGCCGCCTGCAGCGTGCGTTGCCGTTGAGCATCACCGATAATCACCGGGACACCCAGACCGCGGCACAGTTCAATGCTTGGATTGTTGGCGTCCAACTCGATGACGACGACCTTGATCTGCTCGTCATGCAACTGACGCACGAACGCATTGCCGGCATCTGTACTGAGGCCACAGATCACGACGTGGCCGCGCATCAGGGGAATCCGCATCTGCTGCACGCGGTCACGAAACAGCGATCCCAGCGCGCTCAGACCGGCCCATCCGGCCACCGCGGGGGCGAGGAACCGAGCAATGTTCAGCGTCACAGGCACGTTCACCTGAGAGGGCGAGTTCACAAAAAAGTTGTTCAAGCTCCAGTAGGCGCAGTCGGTGGCGTTCGGGTTGTGACCCAGCTGGCCGCGAAAAACGTGCCACCACCCGACGAAGCCCAGTCCAAAGGCGACCAAAGCCGCGACCGCCAGCACCAACCACCGGTAATCGGACAGGTAGCGCGCAATCCGACGACGGAAGCTCATGGCAGCGACCACAATTCTGTGCCAGCGGGAAAGCCGGGTGTTGGCAGCACCTGTAACCCAATCCGCCTCAACAGGTCGATCAAGGACGCGCCACCGATTCGGGGTGCATTCTTGTGGGGGAGACAGCCGACCGCTGAACCGACCAACGTCGACCCCCTAAGGCGGTTTGTCACTCAAGAGCAGATTCAGCCGGGATGCACTTATTTGCTGAGCGCGAAAGGTTCCGATTGTGGTGGTGATTCTAGCCGCGCACCGTGCCGTGCTGTGCCTTACTGCAGCCCGGGATGTGCAGCCCGGTTCACTGGGACTGCTAACCCTGTGCCCGGGAGTGCCCGTCGCGCCTGGCGCCTAGAACCGGACCAATCCGACCAGCGTGAGCGCGGTCACTGTGGTGGTCAATTCGATCGCGCCGCCGAGCACGTC
>JAFAID010000368.1 GCA_019236925.1 Mycobacterium sp.
GCCCGGTGGAAGGCTGGCCGCGATTGCAAAACGCCACGGCGCCACGGTCGCACAGCTGTCGATCGCCTGGCTGTTGCACCGTTCCCCTGTCATGCTGCCGATCCCCGGGACCTCGTCGATTGCTCATCTTGAGGAAAATCTCAAGGCGGCGGAGATCCTCTTTTCGGATACTGAATTAAGAGAAATCGAAAGCGCCGCCAGCTAAGGAGAATTGCCGCGGCTGGTCGTCAGGCGGCGAGCCCATGTAAAACCCCGGGAGGAGACAATGAGAACGCACCTACTACTAGCCCTCGTCGGGCTAGCGACCGGTTTTGTTGTGCCGGTCTTTGCTCAAGAGAAAGACACGGAGGCCGTGGTAACCGCGGCCAATGCGTTCCTAGCGACGCTCTCGGCCTCCCAGCTCGCGGCCGTGAAATACGACTACACTCTCGCAAACGCAGAGGGGTGGTCCAATGTCCCCACAGCGGGTCCAGAGGGTGCAACGCGCAATGGATTGAAATTTGGCAGTCTGAACACCACCCAGCTTACCGCAGCTCTGGCCCTCACCCGGACGGCATTGAGCGCGACCGGCTACACCCTGCTCCAGGAGATTCGCGCTGCTGATGACGTGATAGCCACCGAGAGCCCGATACGGACCGTGGCCGACTTGTATGGCTTCGGTTCGGGCAACTATTATATCGCCTTTGTCGGCACGCCTTCGACCGTGTCGGCCTGGATGCTGCAGATCGGCGGTCACCACCTGGCCTACAACCTTACATTTAGCGGCAAGTATGTCAGCGGCACCCCGATGTTTGCCGGCGTGGAGCCGCGCACCTGGACTGCCAGCGGCACGACCCATGCCCCACTTGAGACCCAGCGTGCCGCTATCTACAATCTCGCCCAGGTGCTCGGCACGCTTCCCGCCGCTAAACTCAGCAAGATATTTGACGATATGCTGATGGGCCCCAACGGCGTCCCCGGCAGGCACGACACTGATTACCCACAGAGCTACCGCGCCGGCATTTCGGGCCGTGGGGTGCTTGCATCCTCGCTCACCGCTGCGCAACAGGGGCTCGTCAAGACCGCCATCGAGGCCTGGGTCAATACCGTGCACAGCACTATCGCCAGCGATCTGCTCTCGGCCTACGAGAGCGACTCGGCTCTGGCACAGACGTATGTGGCGTATTCTGGCTCCATGACACTCGACACCCAAGGTTCCTACGTCCGCATCGACGGCCCGCGTGTCTGGATTGAGTTCGTCTGCCAGCCCGGCGTGGCCTACCCCAACAACATTCACTACCATTCCATCTGGCGGGACAAGACCGCCGACTATGGCGGCATGTTCAAGTGATCATGAGACTTTGTTTCTGTGTGTGGCTGGCCGCGCTGCTGTGGGAGACCACAGCATTGGCACATCCGATGCCGAGTTCGGCCGTGTTGCTCGACTTTTACGACGACGGCGTAGCCGCCGAGCTGCGCCTCCCCCTGGATCGTCTCGAGATCGCCTTCGCGCACCCGCTGACGCCGACCCCAGCTGAGGTTATCGCGCGCCACGGAGCCGAGCTCTCGGATTATATCATCCGCCATGTGAATCCGCGGACTTCTGACGGTCGCGCCTGGACGGTGCAGATGCGCACCATGAGCGTCGCGCTTCAGGAACAGCCAATCGATTTGGTAGTTCGCCTGTGGCTCAAGCCGCCCGCAGGCGCGCCGACGCGCACGTTCACGTTTGACTACGACGTCATTGCGCACGAAATCGTCACGCATTCGGTGCTTGTGTCCGTCCGCGGCGACTGGAACAACGGCGTGTTTTCCAACCAACCCGAGCTGGTCGGCACGATTCGTTATCTGAAGAAATCGATGGAGATCGATCGTGCGGCTGGGAGCTGGTGGTGCGGTTTTCGCAGCGTGCTCGGGCTCGGGATGCAGCACATCGCAGAGGGTACCGATCACCTGCTGTTTCTGCTCGTGCTGCTACTGCCGGCCCCGCTGATCGCCGCGCGTGGACGCTGGGGCGCTTTTGGCGGCGTGCGGCACGGCGTGCTGCAACTCGTCAAGGTCGTCACCGCCTTCACCCTTGGTCACTCGATTACGCTGATCGTGGGAGCTCTGGGTTGGTTGCGACTGTCGAGCAGGCCGGTAGAAACTCTGATTGCGCTGTCGATCTTCGTCTCGGCGATCCACGCCCTCCGCCCCTGCTTCGCGGGTCGCGAGCCCCTGATCGCGGCCGCATTCGGCTTGGTGCACGGCCTCGCGTTCGCGACCGTACTGGCGGAGTTCGGACTCGGCCCTTGGAAGATGGTGCTCTGCATCCTCGGCTTCAACCTCGGGATCGAACTGATGCAACTCGCGGTGGTCGCGGCGACGGTGCCCTGGCTTCTACTATTGAGCCGCACGCCAGTTTA
>JAFAID010000396.1 GCA_019236925.1 Mycobacterium sp.
CTGTCCGACAGCACGAACCTGGCGTTGGGGAAGTACGTCAGGGTCGGTTCGGGCAGAGGCCACGGTGCACGGGCACGCGCCTCAGATAATGTCGCCGAGTGCTTCATCGCTGGCTGCGGAGAAGTTCTCTTCGTGGGTCTGTTGGTATTCCTGCCAGGCCTGCGCATCCCAAATCTCGAGGTAGTCAACCGATCCGATGACCACGCAGTCCTTCGAAAGGTTCGCGTAGCGGCGGTGGTCGGCCGACAACGTGATTCGGCCTTGCGCGTCGGGATGCTGTTCGTCGGTGGCGGCGGCCAGATTCCGCAGGAACGCTCTCGCCCCCGGGTTGCTTCTGGATGCCTTGCTGGCCCGGCGGGCAAGTTGCTCGAACTCAGCGCGGGGATAGACAGCCAGGCTGTGGTCTTGGCTCTTGGTGACCATTAGCCCTCCTGCCAGCGCGTCGCGGAACTTGGCGGGCAGCGTCAACCGCCCTTTGTCGTCGAGCTTGGGTGTGTAGGTGCCGAGAAACATCTGGCCACCTCCACGCCCTTCGACTTCCGCCACCATACCCCACAATCCCCCACTGCGCTCCATTTAACGGCACGAAGATCACCAATTAGTGTCGTTTCAGTAGGTTTTCGGCCACGCAAGCGACTCGGTCACTCCGGCGTGGTGCCAAAAACCCCCAGATCAAAGCTGTTTGAGCTGTGGTTATCGGCAGAGTGGGGCGCAGTGGGTCAACGTGAGGCGTCGCGGCCCGTCATGCGACCCGCCCGGGCTTACTTCGGGCAATAGAAAAAGGGCAGCCAATGGCTGCCCTTCCGTCCCTGTTGGCGCTATTCCTCGAAGCGGCGGCGAAACCGATCTTCCATCCGGCTGGTGAAGGAACCGCCGGCGCCCTTGCCACGGCGCTGACGCGCGCCAGCCGACTGCCCGGGGCGCTCCCCTCGACCGGAAAGCCGCGGGCCGGTGATGGCAAACACCACACCAGCGAACATCACGACGAATCCGACGACCGAAAGGATCGGAAACGTTCCGATCATGGTGGCCTTAAAGGCCACCCCAGACACCAACATCCCGAGACCGAGGACAAACAGCGCCGCCCCCTGTAGCCGTCGCCGTGCCGTCGGCGCGCGCAATCCTCCGCCACGAACGCTGGAGGCGAATTTAGGGTCTTCGGCATAGAGAGCGCTCTCGATCTGGTCGAGCATCCGCTGCTCATGATCGGAGAGTGGCATTCGTCCCTCCTTGCCGAAATCCTGTACGTAATACCGATAGCACGTGGCCGCCCGCTGTGTGAGCAACTAATCAGAATGATACGAGGTCAATCAGCGTCATACCACTGCTTCGCTTGCTGATTGTAACCGCCCCAGCATGGTGATCCGCGCACCGCCGCCGCGTCCGATAATGGGATGGGAGCACGGCACTGGACGATCGACGAGGAGATCCGCAAGTTGGCGACATTCCTCATCAACCTGCCGCCGCTAGACATGCAACGGCGTCTGGGAGACGCCCTGGGCGTTTACGTCGACGCAATGCGATATCCCCGGGGTACCGAGAATCAGCGCGCCGCCATGTGGCTGGAGCACACCCGGCGACGCGGCTGGCAGGCCGTGGCCGCCGTGGAGGTCGACAACCCGGCCGAAGCCACACCGTCGTCTGCCGAGCTGAGTGACGCGCCCCTGCTCGGCGTGGCGTACGGCTATTGCGGCGCACCCGACCAATGGTGGCAACAGCAAGTCGTGCTCGGGCTGCAACGCGGTGGCTTCCCCGGCCCGGAGATCGCGAGACTTATGGCCAGCTACTTCGAGCTGACCGAGTTGCACATTCACCCGCGGGCGCAGGGCCGAGGCCTCGGAGAGGCGTTGGCACGGCGGCTGCTTGCCGACCGCGGCGAGGCCAACGTGCTGCTGTCGACTCCGGAAATCAACGGCGAAGCCAATCGCGCCTGGCGGTTGTACCGTCGGCTCGGATTTATCGACATCATTCGCGGCTACCACTTCACCGGCGACCCACGAGCGTTCGCGATCCTTGGCCGCAAGCTCCCGCTGTAGCCGCACATGGCGCCGGCGACGTCTGGCACGATGACCTGGTGCCTGCCAGCAGCAATCCGCTCTTCGCCCGAGCGTTCACCGCGCGTCGTCGTCACCGCCTGGCGGCGTGGGCGATGCTGCTCCTGGTGATACCAGTGCTCTCCGGGTGCGTCCGGATACAGGCGTCGATCACCATCTCCCCAGACGACCTGGTGTCCGGCGAGATCATCGCGGCGACCAAACAACGCAATGACAAAGACGCTGGCCCGCAACTGGATCCCAATCTGCCGTTCAGCCAGAAAGTGGCGATCTCCAAGTACGACCGCGACGGCTACGTGGGGTCACAAGCGGTGTTCTCCGACTTGACCTTTGCCGAGCTCCCGGAGCTGGCGAATTTGAACTCCGACGCCCAGGGCGTGAACCTGTCGCTGCGCCGAGCCGGCGACCTGGTGCTCCTGGAGGGGCGGGCGGACCTGACCTTGCTGACCGATGCCGACGCGGACGTGCAGCTGACCGTGGCCTTTCCCGGTGCAGTGACGTCAACCAACGGTGAGCGGATGGACCCGCAGACGGTGCAGTGGAAACTCAAGCCGGGCATTGTGAGCACGATGAACGCTCAGGCCCGCTACACCGATCCGAGCACCCGCTCGTTCCGCGGCGCTGCTCTCTGGCTGGGCCTTTCGTCGCTCCTGGTCGCGGCCGCAGTGGCGCTGCTGGCCTGGTACAGCCGCGACCGCTCGCCCCGGTTCGCCGAGCCGAGCGATCAGCACTCCGACTGAACCGACTCAGGTCGTCGGCGACCAGTAGTCCAGCAGTTCGGCGAACGTCTCGAACGCCGGGGCCGAATTACCGTAAGTAGCCTCGAGGTGGATGCTCAGCGGATAGCCCAGGTCGACGACACCGTCGATGACCCGCTTGTACAGATCCACCATCAGCTTGCGCTTCTGGACGGGTTCGGTGGTGGCCAACGTCTTGACGAACGCCTGCTCATCAGCCACCGCGGCGTTCCCCGGATCCTGGATGAGCCAGTTGACGAAACCAACCCGGTCCTCCATCTTCGGTACGAATCCGAACGACATCAGGATCTCCGGCCGATGGTCCGTCCGCTTGGCGAATTCGGTGAGAAAGCCCACGATCGCGTCGGAGTACAACAGCTGGGTCTGAGCGAACGTCGCACCCTGATCGCACTTGAAATTGAACCGGCCCTGTTCACCCTCCCGGGTGGGAATCAGGATCACCCCCCGGTTATCCACCAGCTCGCGGTAGATCAACAGAGCGTCGGTCGGCGCGACACCTGAGCCCTCGCCATCGGCCATCGTGCGGGGTACGCCGACGAACACGATGCCATCGATTCCGGCGCCAACCAGATCACCGAGCCGCTGACGCAAGGACTGCTCATCCATGAAAGCGGTGACCTGGCTGCACAACCCGCGTATCCCGGGCAACTCCGGCTTGATGATCGACCAGAAATCCAGCACGTCCAGCTTCGGCTTCATCTCGACGGGCCGGTCATCCTCCTCCTCGATCAGCCCTGGCATCATCAGGTGCCCGATCCGGCCGTCGAGTCCGAAATCCGCAGCAAGCTGCACCACTTTGCGAGCGTCTTCGATTGCCTGCTCGGTGCCACGTTCCACGTTCGTCGGTACCAGCTCGATCGCGACGGTGTTCAAGGTCAACGGGCTCTTCCTTTTCGGTCCTCGTTAGATCCTCATCAAACGACTACTTGTCCGCCGCAGCAGGGAGAAATCAACGCTGGCCGGCGGGCGGGCGCGGAACACACGACAGCATAGGTGCGAAATAGTGAGGCTGTCGAAGCAACTGCCCGGAGTGCGGAGCCGCCGGGGCCCGCGGAGCCGCGAGCCGGGCAAAATCCGCTGGACAGCCCGGCGCCGAATAGACTTGGCGAGCCACGATGCGACTGGACCAGTCGAAGCAACCAGGAAGGGGTGTCGCGCTGAGCGTAGAAGCAGCGGCAACCGTCGAGTTGGCTGACGCCGTCACCGACCAGTTGCGGAGATACC
>JAFAID010000500.1 GCA_019236925.1 Mycobacterium sp.
TCGTCGAGGGCGGCGACCATAGCCGCCTGCACCGGGGTCGGCACCATCATCCCGGCGTGTTTGCGCACCGCCAGCAACTCGGCGACCACGGCGGCGTCTCCGGCGACGAAGCCGGCCCGGTAGCCGGCCAGCGAGGAGCTCTTGGACAGCGAGTGCACCGCCAGCAGACCGGTGTGGTCACCGTCGCAGACCGCAGGATGCAGCACGGACAGCGGTTCGGCGTCCCAGCCCAGGCCCAGGTAGCACTCGTCGGAGGCCACCAGCGCGCCGCGCTCCCGGGCCCAGCCCACGACCTTGCGCAGATGATCGACACCGAGCACCTGCCCGGTCGGATTGCTCGGCGAGTTCACATACACCAGTGCGGGTGCCTGGGGACCGAGCTGGGTCAGCGAATCGGCGTAGAGCACCCGCGTTCCGGCCAGCCGGGCCCCGACATCGTAGGTCGGATAGGCCAGCTCGGGCACCACGACCAGATCATCGGCGCTTAACCCCAGCAGCGTCGGCAGCCCCGCGATGAGTTCCTTGGTGCCGATCACCGGCAGCACGGCCGCCTCGGCCAGTGCGGTGACGCCGTACCGGCGGTTCAGGGCGGCAACGGCCGACTGGCGAAGTTGCGGCGTGCCCGCGGTTGTGGGGTATCCCGGCGCGGCGCTGGCTGCGGCGAGCGCTTCGCGGATCAGCGGCGCCACCGGGTCGACGGGCGTGCCGACGGACAGGTCGACGAGGCCGTCCGGGTGCGACGTGGCCACCGCCGTCACGTCGGCCAGGGTGTCCCAGGGGAACACCGGCAACGACGCCGACACAAGCCGGCGGGTGGGGCCCCCGCTTGCGGGGCGTACCCCCAGCCGGCGCTGATTCACCAGGCTGCTCAGTCGCCCTCACCCTGGGGTGGCAGATCCATGACGACCTGCGGGTCGTTCTCGGTCATGCCGACCTTGGCCGCGCCCCCAGGCGATCCGAGTTCAGCGAAGAAATCCGCGTTGATCTGCGTGTACTGGCTCCACTGTTCGGGCACATCGTCTTCGTAGTAGATCGCCTCGACCGGACAGACGGGCTCGCAGGCCCCACAGTCCACGCATTCGTCGGGGTGGATGTACAGCATCCGAGCGCCCTCGTAGATGCAGTCGACCGGACATTCCTCGATACAGGCCTTGTCCTTGATGTCGACGCAGGGTTCGGCGATCGTGTACGTCACGAAGATCTCCTCGATGTGCTGCTCAATGTGGCTATTTCCCTATGCCGGTAGGTGAAAGCCTGCCCTAGTGTGCCCTAGCGTTCCGCTTCCCGGCGACGGGAGATCCTTGGTTACTGATACTAGACGTTGCATATACAAATCAAGCACCCGGCCACTGTGCACTTTGATGCATTGCAACTCGTTGCATATGTAGTGCTGCGGGTCCTTATGCTGCCCGCGTGGCGCTACCCCACGCGATCTGGTGTCGTTGTGCGAACAGTCCGAGGTCAGTAGCCGGCCAGCAGACTGCGCACCCGGCCCAACGTTTCCGGACCCACGCGGCTGCAGATCCGCGCCGGATCTGCGGGCCGCCGGCCCCACAACAGCAGGACACGCGCGGCGGCATCGGTTTCCAGAGTTGCCGGACCGTCCGGGTCGGCAAGCCTGATGGTGGTGCGGTCGGCGTCCGCATTGACCACGACATCGTCAGCATCAGCAACCCGCAGCCGCGCCTCGATTCGCTCGCCGGGCCGCAGTTGCTTGACGCCCTTGGCCAACAGCGGCTTTCCCACCGCCAGCACGCTGTGCGTCGTCATCCACGGCTGCGCCATCCGCGCCTGGGCCGCCGCATCGTCGCCGGTGATGTCCCACCCGTGCAGGACGAGCTCTTCGCGCATGTGCTCGGCGAACCAGGGCACCTTCATGGTGCGTCCGGTCCACGCCACGTCCGTCTCGGCCGGAACGTCATCGGCGGCTTCGGCGACCTCGTTCAGCAGTGCCATGTTTGTGTGCAAAGCCGCCCATAGGTCGGTCTCGTTCATGGCGCGCAGCGGACCCTCGCGTTCCTCGAACCCGCGGGTGGCGACGGGCTCGCCGGTCAGGTGTCCGCCCAGCACCCGGGCGAGCTCCAGGGCGTTGCCGGCCTGATGGACGACGATGTCGCGCACCGTCCAGGCCTCACACCAGGTGCCTGCATCGGGCCGACGCTGCTGCACCGCGTCGACGAAGGGCTGCCATTCGGGAAACCGGTCGTTATCGATTTTTGAGCTCATGGCCTCGGGTATACCCGCGGCCTCTGACAACTACGCGGCCAACGGACTGTAGGTGGTGGTGCGCTGACGCGCCGGGCGACCGATACCCTCGGCGATCGCGATCAGCTCGGCAGCGGTCTTGGCCGATCCGTGTTCGGAGCCCGCCATCCGGGAGATGGTCTCCTCCATCAGCGTGCCGCCCAAATCGTTGGCACCACCGTTGAGCATCACCTGCGTGCGCTCGACGCCAAGCTTGACCCAGCTGGTTTGGATATGAGAGATACGGCCGTGCAACATGATCCGTGCCAGCGCGTGTACGGCGCGGTTGTCGCGGTGGCTTGGCCCGGGCCGTGCCGCACCGGCGAGGTACAACGGCGAGTTCTGGTGCACGAAGGGCAGTGGCACGAACTCGGTGAAACCTCCAGTGCGGTCCTGAATGTCGCGTAACACGTTGAGGTGACCGACCCAGTGCCGCGGGTCGTCGACGTGTCCATACATCATCGTCGATGACGACCGCAGGCCCACCTCGTGGGCCGTCGTCACGATCTCGATCCACATCGAGGTTGGCAGCTTTCCCTTGGTGAGCACCCAACGGACCTCATCATCGAGGATCTCCGCAGCGGTGCCGGGGATAGTGTCCAGGCCCGCCTCACGCAGGCTGGTCAGCCACTCACGAATACTCAAGCCGCTCTTGGTAACACCGTTGGCGACCTCCATCGGCGAATAAGCATGCACGTGCATCGACGGCACCCGCGCTTTGACGGCGCGCACCAGGTCGGCGTAGCCGGTGACCGGCAACTCGGGATCGATCCCGCCCTGCATACACACCTCGGTGGCGCCGGCGACGTGCGCCTCCCACGCACGTTGGGCAACCTCGGCTGTCGACAGCGAATAAGCATCGGCGTCGCCCTTGCGCTGTGCAAAGGCGCAAAACCGGCAGCCCGTGTAGCAGATGTTGGTGAAGTTGATGTTGCGGTTGACCACGAACGTCACGTCGTCACCGACCACATCGCGGCGCAACGAATCCGCCAGTGCGGTAACAGCATCCAGCGCAGTACCGTCAGCGGTGGCCAATGCCAGGTACTCGGCGTCGGTGCAACTGGCAGGATCACGCTCGGCCGCACTCAATGCGGCGAGCACGTCGGTATCAATGCGCTCGGGGGCACGGGCGGCCAACTCGTGCACCTGGGACCGGATCGAATCCCAGTCACCGAATGCGCTGAGCAGATCGCTGCGGGCTTCCGTGTTACGGCCTTCGGTGTCGATCAACGCGTTCAAGTCCACCCGGCCCGACGACGCCACGTCGTCGGGCTCCTGCCACGGCATGCCGACCGGCTTCACATCGCGGGCGAGTCCGGTGGCCGGGTCGGCCAGCGCCGCGACGTGGCCGCGGACCCGCGGATCGATCCAGGCCGCCCCCGCCTGCACATACTTGGGTTGCGCTGTCAGCCGCTCGACCAGGTCGTATCCCGCCTGTCCGGTGACGGCGGCGAGCTCGTCGAGGGCGGGCCACGGCCGCTCGGGGTTGACGTGATCAGGCGTCAGCGGCGAAACACCGCCCCAGTCGTCGACACCCGCGGCGATCAGCGCGATGCACTCGCCGGCCGACACCAGGTTCGGCGGCGCCTGGATGCGCATGCCGGGACCGAGGACCAGTCGCGCCACCGCAACTGTGGCCAGGAAGTCATCGATGCCGGCGTCGGGCGTCGAGGCCATCGCGGTATGTTCTTTGGCGCGGAAGTTCTGCACGATGACTTCCTGGACGTGACCGAACTCCTTGTGCGACTTGCGAATAGCGTGCAGTGTTTCGGCGCGCTCGGTGAGCGTCTCGCCGATGCCGACCAGCAGACCGGTGGTGAACGGTATGGACAGCCGTCCCGCGTCGGTCAACGTGCGCAGCCGAACGGCGGGATCTTTGTCGGGGCTGCCGTAGTGCGCCAGGCCCTTCGTTTCGAAAAGCCGCCGCGATGTCGTCTCCAACATCATCCCCATCGACGGCGCCACCGGCTTCAGCCGCGACAACTCCGACCAGCTCATCACGCCGGGGTTCAAGTGCGGCAACAGCCCGGTTTCCTCCAACACCCGGATCGCCATCGCCCGCACATAGGACAACGTGGAGTCGTAGCCGCGCTCCTCCAGCCACTCGCGCGCCTCCGGCCACCGATCTTCGGGCCGATCGCCGAGCGTGAACAGCGCTTCCTTGCAACCGAGTTCGCCGCCCCGACGGGCGATCTCGAGAATTTCATCCGGTTCCAGAAACATCCCGGCGCCCTGGGCACGCAGTTTGGCAGGCGCGGTGACAAATGTGCAGTAGTGGCAGGTGTCACGGCACAAGTGCGTCACCGGGATGAACACCTTGCGCGAGTAGCTGACCGGCAGCCGTCCACCGGCGCCACGCCGCCCCGCCGATTCCAGGCCGGCATCGCGCACCCGCGCCGCGCTACGACACAAGTCAGCGAGATCCTCGCCGCGGGCAGTCATCGCGGCGGCCGCCTCGTCGACATTCAGCGCGACGCCGTCGCGGGCACGGCGCAACACCCGCCGCATGGCGGATGCGTTAGACCGCGGCGGCACCGACGGGCTGGGCAGGAGCGTCGGTTCTTCGCCCGGAGTCAATGGCACGTTGGTGTAACTCCCGTCCGCCCGGATTTCATCCGCGCGCAACCCTCTGCGACCCCGACGCCTGCCATGTGCGCAACAGTAGCCTCCGGCGGCGCATCAGCGGGCCCCTGCCCTCTTTCGCCAGACATGCCTGGCCGGGTGACTCGTCAGCGTACGGCCCGGCGCCGCCACAGCACCCACGCCGGCGGCAGCGCACCCGCCGCGAGCAGCAGCAATGGGGAGTAGGCCATCAGTCCGCGCCCACCAAAGATGACGTCGCCACCCGGACCGCCCGCGGCCATCACGAGGACTGCGCACAGCCAGGTCCACAGCGGCAGCGCGGCCAGCCTGGCCGATGTGGTCCATCGCCCGGCGGCCCACACCAGGGCCGCGTTGACCAGACCGCTGATCAACGCGCTGATCGGAAATGGGATTGAACCGATGTAGGCCGGCAGCAGCAGCGCGCCGGCGACTGCGGAGAGAATCCCGTCGACGGCGAGTAAGGCCAGAATGACGATTCGAATGGATGGGTCCGTCGCGCCGCTCTCGTCGATCTGCCCCGCGCGCGGCTTGGTGGCGGTCAGGTCGGGACGCTGTCCAACTGCGAGACGATGGACGTGATCTCCCGTTGGAAGCTGTCCAGTCGGTCCAGATCTGGATCCATGCCGGGAAGCCTACCGCGTGGCGTGCTCGGCGAGGTCGAGTCCGGCGAGCAGATCGATCTCCCAGCCGCGCTCATCGCGCTCCCCCGCGACGCCGGCGGCCAAAATATAGTGCTCTTGCCCAACGACGGGCAGGGCCAAGTTATTCGACAACGCGCACGCCCGGCCGGTCGGGCCGACGATCACCTGGGTGGCATGCGCGGCCAGCGCCGCGGTCTTGGCCGCCAGAGCGTCCGGGGCCTCGACGACCGCGTCGATCTCTTCGTCGGAGAAGCCGAGCTGGCCGAAATCGCCATCGGCCGGCGGAATCACCCATTCGGGCCGTAAATCCTCGGGGCTGAGCGCTTCCCAACCCGCCCTGAACGCGCTGCGGGCGATGACGGTCCAGTAGAACTTCGGCACCGTCCACGGCGTGCCCGGGTAATCGTCGGTGCCGGCTGCGGCCACCGCCGCAGTGGTGACCACGTGGGCCTGAATGTGATCCGGGTGCCCATATCCCCCGTTGGGGTCGTAGGTCACCACGACGTGCGGCCGCAACGCGCGTATGACGGCGACCAGCGCCCCGACGGCTTCGCGTTCGTCGGCATCGCTGAATCGCTGAGAACCCCGGCGGCCGCGCGGTTGCGTGCCCGCCATGCCCGAATCACGCCAGCGGCCCGGCCCGCCGAGGAAGATCGGCGCGCTGCCACCCAGAGCGTGCAGCGCCGCGGTGAGTTCACCGATGCGGTAACCGCCGAGTTGGTCGGCGTGATCGACGGCAAGCTGTGCCCACCGGTCGCCGATGACCTCGCCCTCTTCGCCGAGAGTGCAGGTGACGACATGCACTTGAGCGCCGCGGGCGGCGTAATGCGCGATGGTGGCGCCGTTGGTGATGCTCTCATCGTCCGGATGGGCGTGTACGAACAACAGCCGCGGGGTCTCCTGCATGGACGCACCATACCGGTGTGATGCGCTGGTAGCGAAGACGTAACCCGGTGGCCCGCAGTGAGAATCGGTGGACCGGCAAAGCCGCGGTTTCGCCAATAGAAACGCCGGTGGCTACTATCAACGGATGGCAGAGCAGACCATCACCATGCCAAAGACGAACCGCACACGCCGCCGGGGTAAGGAACTCGAGGACGCCCTCTACGACGCGACGCTGGCGGAACTGGCTGCGGTCGGCTACGGCGGGCTGACCATGGAGGGGATCGCCGCACGGGCCCGGACCGGCAAGGCCGCGTTGTATCGGCGCTGGTCCTGCAAGCATGACTTGGTCCAGGCGGCGCTGCGCTACGCGCTACCGCCGCTGCCGGAGCCCCGGACCGACCGTTCCGTGCGGGAAAACCTGCTGGCCGTCTTCACCGCACATTGTGACGTACTTTCCGGCAAGACCGCGTTTCCGAGCCTGGACATCATGAACCAGCTACTGCACGAGGAGGAATTGCGTGCCATCTTCGCCGACGCCGTCGTGGCACCCCGCCTGCGGATCACCGAATTGATTCTGCAGGCCGGCGTGGCCAACGGCGAGATCAACGCCGCCGCGCTCACGCCGTACACCGCGCGCGTCGGCCCGGCATTGATCAACCAACAGCTGTTGCTCACCGGCGCCCCACCGAACAAGCGCCAACTGGCGCACATCGTCGACACCGTTATTGCGCCTTCGGCACCAGTGCACGCAGATGCTAGTCCAGGCGGGTAGCCGCGACCGCCCAGATCGGGAAGTGCACCCGATGGTCGTCCAAGAGTGGCCCGATGATTTTCATCCGATCCCGCAGCAGCCCGAACCGCACTGCCATGTCCGGGTTGGCGTTCATCATGCTGGTCAAAAACTCAAGCGTTTCGGGCCGGAAATTGCCCACGTAGGTGGAGGTGCCGACATGGTCGACGCGCCATCCGTTTGAGCCGAATACCTGCTCGAAGTTGTCGGCCGGCAGGCCGTCGAACTGCAGGCCGTTGACGTTGTGGCGACCGAACTCGAACATGAACAGCCGCGCGCCGGGCTTGGTGGCGCCGTGCAGCGCCTGGGCGTATCGGTGCTGGGCTTGCTGATCGTCGAGGAACACGTGATAGAACGCGCTGTCGACCACGGTGTCGAACCGGTTCTCGAAACCGTCCAGCGCGGTGGCGTCGGCAACCTGGAAGTCCACCTTCGCCCCGGCCCGCTGGGCGTTGGCTTTGGCGCGCTCGATCGCCGACGGCGAGCCGTCGACGCCGGTGGTCGAATAGCCTTGTGACGCAAAGTGGATGGCGTGATAACCCGGACCGGTGCCCGGATCGAGCACCTCGCCGCGCACGGCTCCATAGGCGACCAACTGCTGCACCACCGGCTGCGGGCCGCCGATGTCCCACGGGATCAGGCCCTCGCTCGAGCCCTCGCCGCCGTAAAGCTCCTCAAACATCGGGTTGATGTCGTCTGCCATGAGACCAACGTATCGACTATTTGCAAGGAACGCTAGCGGCTACTAGTGGGTCTTTTCCGCGACAGACGAAACGCGGGCCCGCCCCCGCAACGACCCGCGTTTCGCCTCGTTCCCCGACGATTCGCCCGGCGCCTTGAAACGCACTGAACGTTACCTGAGGCCAAGCTGAGAATCAGCTAAGTTGCAACTTGTTGGAAAAATTTTCTATTTTTCGGGTGTAAACCTGTTGACCTGCCGCTTACTGCGCGGTCTTGACCCACTGCCCGGCGTCACCGACGATTCCGACGGGCACCGAACCTGAGAGGCTCACGTTGAGCACGCTGGGACCGGCGGCGACGATCGTGCTGTCCTGCAGGATCGGCAGCACGGTCGACATGTTCCACAGCCGCGGTTCGACCTGGTTGATCACGTCGTTGATGTTCGCGGCGCCGCTCAGCGCGGCATCGATATTCGACTGGATGCTGTGGTCGCAGATACCGGTCAGGTTGGACGGCGCCTGCACCAGCGCGCCGGGTTCCTGCGCCCGGTTGGGCGCGGTCGAGGTGGGTGCCGCCGGCGGGGTGTCCGGAGTCGCTTTGGCCTTCGGCGAGGGGTCTGACGAGGCCGGGGGGTTGAAGGTGGGGGTCGCCGTCGACACCGCCGTCGCCTCCAGCGCCGGGCAGCTGTAGCGCGAGGCCAGCAGCGTCGCCAGATTCCCGCCGGCCTCGCGCCAGCCGACGAGCGCGTCCACCCGGTTGTTGATCAGTGCGTCGCGGTACAGCGCCACCGGATCGAGCGCCAGCACAGTCGCGGCGATCCCGACGTTGCGTAACTGGTCGGCGGCGGTGTTGGCGACCGCCGCCGATGTCGGGTCGTTCGCCGCGACGCCGATGATCAGGGACAGCTGCTTGCCGTCCTTGCTGATGCGGCCCCGGGTGATCTCCGGCGGCCCATTGGGGGGCCGCGGCGGCGCCGAGGGCGCCGGGGGTGGCGGTGTGACCGACGCCGAGGTGTCGTTTTCGATCTGGTATCCCGACGCTTCCAGTAAGCCCAATGCCGCGGTTCTGGTCAGCGCCGGCGGTGCGGTCGGCGTGTAGCCGGGGTCGCTGGGCGAGCGAATCTGCGCCTGATCCAGGGTGACGGTGTTGTCGCTGCCGGCGCCGACGGCGGCGAGCAGGTCAACGTCGAGCATTCCCAGAATGGCCTTGCGGACCGCGGCGTCGGCCAGCTTGGGCTCGTTGGCGCGCAACGTGAGCTGCATGACGCGCGGCGTCATGATTCGGGCCGTCCGCACGTCCGGGATCGCCGATAACTGCGCGAAAGCCGCTGAGCCACCGTGTACTTGGGCTACCTGAGTGTCGCCGTTGCGGACCGAATCGGCCAACGCGGCCGGGGCCCCGGCCCGCCGGAACAGGATCAGATCCGGCTTGGCCGGTGACCCCCAGTAGCGATCGTTGCGGGCGAGCAGGATTTCGTCGCGTTGCGGGTCGATGTTTTCCACCCGGAACTGTCCGCCGGTGACCGGCAGGGCGCTCGCCAGCCCGGCCGGGAAACCGCCCGGCACATCCTTGACGATGTGCGCGGGCAGGATGTTGCTGAACAATTCGCGCCACGCCGGGTATGGCCGGGAGAACGTGACGACCGCTTGCTTACCGCCGTCGATCGACTGCACGCCGGTGATCAAGTCGTAGCCGGCCGGATCGACCACGCCGGGCTGGCTGACCATCTGCCGCCACAGATACCAGAAGTCGTCCGCAGCGATGGGAGCGTTATCGGTCCACTGGGCCTCCGGCCGGATCTTGTAGGTCACCGTGAACGGGTTCTCGTTGGTCACATCGGCGGATACCAGCAGCGTGGGGTCCATCTCCCAACGGGATCCGGTCGGTGTGGCCGGGTCGGCCACCGGCCGGAACGCACTGGGCAGCACCAGCGCACCGATCGCGGCGTTGACCGCGGAAAGATCGGATAGCAGATGCGGGTTGAACCCGGCGCCGATCGAGTCGATGCCCATGATGATCTGCGTCTTCCGCAGCGGCGGCGGCGCGGTGCTGCGCGTGGTCTCGGTGCTCTGCGGGGCCGGTGGCGGGTTGACGGTGCAGCCGGCCAGCACCAGCGTCGAAACCAGCGCGCCGACGATTAGCCAGGCGCGGCGGGCTGGTTTCGGCACGCCCAACAGGGTATCGGGCTAGCCGCGGGCCTTCGCCCGCGCGCGGCTGCGGGCTCGGCCGGTGGCGTCCAGCTGCGCCTTGCGGACCCGCACCACCTCGGGAGTCACCTCCACGCACTCGTCGGGCGCGCAGAACTCCATGGCCTGTTCGAGGTCGAGCTCGATCGGCTTGGCCAGCGTCTCGATGACGTCGGCGGTCGACGACCGCATGTTGGTCAGCTTCTTCTCCCGGGTGACGTTGATGTCGAGATCTTCCGGGCGCGGATTGATCCCGACGACCATGCCCTCATAGGTGTCCTGCCCGGGCTCGACGAAGAATTGGCCGCGGTCGGCCAGCGAAATGAGCGCGAACGGGGTGATGGTGCCGGACCGGTCGGACACCAGCGAGCCGGTGTGCCGCGCCCGGATCTCCCCGGCCCATGGCTGGTAGCCGTCGAATACCGCGTTCCCGACGCCGGTTCCGCGAGTCTCGGTGAGGAAATCGGTGCGCCACCCGATCAGCCCCCGGCTGGGTACCACGAAATCCATTCGCACCCAACCGGTTGTGTGATTGGCCATCTCCACCATCCGGCCCTTGCGCGACGCCATCAATTGGGTCACCGCGCCGACGTATTCCTCGGGGACGTCGATCGTCATCGCTTCGAACGGCTCGTGCAGCTTGCCGTCGATGGTCCTGGTCACCACCTGCGGCTTGCCCACCGTCAATTCGAAACCCTCGCGGCGCATCTGCTCGACGAGCACAGCCAGCGCCAGCTCGCCGCGGCCCTGCACCTCCCAGGCGTCGGGTCGGCCGATGTCGACCACCCGGACCGACACATTGCCGACCAGCTCGGTGTCCAGCCGCGTTTTGACCATCCGCGCGGTCAGCTTGTGGCCGGACACCTTGCCGGCCAACGGTGAGGTATTAGTGCCGATGGTCACCGAGATCGCTGGCTCGTCGACGGTAATCCGTGGCAGTGCAACAGGATTCGCGATATCGGCGAGGGTGTCGCCGATCATGATCTCCGGTATGCCTGCGACCGCGACGATGTCGCCGGCGATGGCCTCCTCGGTGGGCGAGCGCTCGACGCCCTCGGTGGCCAGCAACTCGGTGATCTTCGCGGTGGCGATGACCGGTTCGCCGTCGATCTCGCGCAGCCACGCCACCTGCTGACCCTTGCGCAACCGGCCGTTGTGGATGCGGATCAGCGCCAGCCGGCCCAGGAACGCCGACGCGTCGAGGTTGGTCACCAGCGCCTGCAGTGGCGCATCCGGATCGCCGCTGGGCGGTGGAATGTGTTGCAGCAGAACGTCGAACAACGGGTCCAGGTTGTCGGCATCGGGAACTTGGCCGTCTGCGGGCGGCACCGTGCTGGCCACCCCGGCGCGCCCGGACGCGTACAACGTCGGCAGGCCGAGAGCTTCCTCGGCGGCCTTGGCCGCCTCGTCGTCCAGATCGGCCGCGACATCAAGCAGCAGGTCATGGCTGGCGTCGACCACCTCGGCGATGCGCGCATCGGCGCGGTCGGTTTTGTTGACGACGAGGATCACCGGCAGATGGGCAGCCAGCGCCTTGCGCAGCACGAACCGGGTCTGCGGCAGCGGACCCTCGGAGGCGTCGACCAGCAGCAGCACTCCGTCGACCATGGACAGCCCGCGCTCGACCTCGCCGCCGAAATCCGCGTGCCCGGGCGTATCGATCACGTTGATGACGGTGACGCTGCCATCCGGGTGATGGCGGTGCACGGCGGTGTTTTTGGCCAGGATCGTGATGCCCTTTTCCCGCTCCAGGTCGCCGCTGTCCAGCACTCGCTCAGTGGCCTCGCCGCGCTCGTGGAGTGCGCCGGACGGGGACGCCGCCCCGCGCCCGGCCCCGCGGAATGACCGGGAGGCGGTTATCCGTTATGTATGGTTGGGTGCCTTAGCCGTACCTGCCAGAATCCTGGTGCTTCCTTCAGCCAACCGGAGTCCTTGCATGCCCGCCCGCTCAGCCCAGCTTGTCACCCGCGATGACCTGCGCAACGTGGCGATCGTCGCGCACGTCGACCACGGCAAGACCACCCTGGTCGATGCGATGTTGTGGCAGTCCGGGGCGTTCCGGGAGGGCGCCCAGGTCGCCGAGCGGGTGCTCGACTCCGGGGACCTGGAGCGCGAGAAGGGGATCACGATCCTCGCCAAGAACACCGCGGTCAAGCACGGCGGCGT
>JAFAID010000685.1 GCA_019236925.1 Mycobacterium sp.
GCTGGTGGAGTCCGGGCGGGCCTGACCCTTGTCGGCGCCGGCCTCTGACAAACGGGACATCCGGGGAACCGAGATGTTCGCCCGTTACGCCTATGCGCCCAACGCGCTGGGTTACTGCGGGCCACCGCTCGGGGCGACCCTGCGGGACGGGTCAGTGGAGGAGGTCCGGACGGCCGCGACGAAATTCTCCGGCGCCTGGCCTTATCTGCAGGTGCTCTCGACGATGACCGGCATCGCCGACCCGTTGGACTACCGGCTGGTGGAGTCTTACTGGTTGGGCGGCGGTGTCGGCGCCGGCCTGGATGCCGGCGAGTTTGTCGACGCGTTGCTCGCGATCATCGGCCCACAGGCGGGCCGCTACTGGTCGCACCTCGGCCCGGATCTGGTTCCCGAGGCCGCCGCCAATCACTGCTTTCACGTGTTCGCGGTCTACCCGTGGTCGCGGCTCCTGGGCCGGGGACTCGACGAGCATCCGATGGGTGTGCTGGATAACTGCCGGATCACTTGGGGCACAGTGCTTTCCCGCGACGGCGATGACGTCGACGTGGCGTGCCGACAGCTGGTCTTGGGCGGCCATGGGCTGGCTCTCTCCGAGCCGTCGGCGCGACGGCTCGACGTCTGGACCGACGGCTACAGCGCGGTACCCGACGTGGCAGTCGGTGACGAGGTCGCGATCCATTGGGGCCGGTTGTGCGGGCGGCTGCGGCCCGAGCAGATCGGGGTGCTGGCCGACGCCACCGCCCGTCAACTCGCGGTCACCAATCAGCGACTCGCTCGGGTCGCAGAACTTCGTCAATATTGAGCCCGGCGCGGTCAAGGATTTGTCAGGGGAGGCGAATCCGGCGCCGGTCGGGCGCACCATGAACGCATGGCTATCACATTGCCGGACAGTGACATTGCCGGACATCCTGGCCGTCCATAGGCTACGCCGCCTCCGAGTGACGGCGTACACGAGAGATTGGAGAGACGGCGAAGGGCCGCCCCGGACATCAGGAGGATGCTATGAGGTCGTTGAAGAAGGCCCTCGTCGCGGCTGCTGAGGCGCTAGTGATCATCGGTGGGGCAGGCGTTGCCGCTACTGCGGTGCAACAGTTGCCAAGCACGGACCATGCCACGGCACAGCTTGTCGCATTGCGCCTGCAATGGCCGCATTGCCAGCCCCGCTGGGCCTAAGTCGGGTGCCTTCTGCTGGAACCCGCTGCACCCTGCGAGCGGGCAGGGGAATACCCCCACAGGCCGTCCCCTGCAACCGGGTGGGTCCCCACCACAGCCCGCATCGTCGCGAAGTTAGGTCTTGTCACCAATCAGCGGCTGGCGCGGGTCTAAGCCGACGGCGAACAGGGGCATAACCCAACCGATGACGACGCTGACGCAGCTATGCCCGAAGATCGCCCCGACGCCGACGCCTTGGATGCCTACTCGGCCGTGGTCACTACGGTCGCACAATCGGTGCTGCCCAGTGTGGCCAGCATTTCGGTGCGCAGCCGCCGCGGCAATGGCGGCGGCAGCGCAAGCGTCATCACGCCGGACGGCTACCTGCTGACCAGCGCTCACGTCGTCGCCGGAAGCCGTTCCGCCGAGGCAACGTTCGCCGACGGCACCACCGTCGCCGCGGATATCGCCGGTCGCGACGAGCTCTCCGACCTGGCCGTGCTGAAGGCGCGCGGTGCCGTTCCCGCACCGGTAACGATGGGCCGCGCCGAGGAGCTGCAGGTCGGACAACTCGTCGTGGCGGTCGGCAATCCGCTGGGCCTGGCCGGAAGCGTCACCGCCGGCATCGTGTCCGGACTGGGACGCTCGCTGCCTACCAGAGCGGGCCGCGTTGTCGACGAAGTGATTCAGACCGATGCCGCGCTCAATCCGGGAAACAGCGGCGGCGTGCTGGCCGACGAGCGCGGACGGATGGTCGGGGTCAACACCGCGGTCGCGGGCGTAGGCCTCGGGCTGGCGGTGCCTATCAACGCATCCACCCACAAGATCATCGCTGCGCTGATGCATACCGGCCGTGTGCGCCGCGCGTGGCTGGGTATCGCCGGCGCGCACATTCCGGTGCCGCCGGCCGCTGCGGCGAAACTCGGTACCACCCATGGGTTGCAGATCGCCAGCGTGGTTGCCGGCAGCCCCGCCGCCCAGGCAGGTCTGCGACGTGGCGACATCGTGGTCAGCGTCGACGGCAAGAATGTCGTCACCGCCACCGCGATTCAGCAACTGATGGTCGAAGACGCGATCGCGCGCCGGATCGAGATGACGGTGTGGCGCAACGGCGCCCTCGTCGACGTGTTCGTGACACCCCGCGAGCTTGCCGACCGGTGATCGTATCGTTGCGACGATGACCGGTATCGGCGATCAGCTTCGCGAGCAGACGGTGGACACCGTGCTCGGAACAGTTCGGTTGCAGGTCGGGGGATCTGGCGCTCCGATCATGTTCTGGCCGAGTTTGTTGATGACCGGTGACATGTGGCACGGGGTGGCCGATGATCTCGTCGGGCGCTCGCAGGTGATCCTGATCGACCCGCCGGGCCACGGCGGGAGCCAGCCCTTAACCGACATGTTCACCTTCGATGACTGCGCGCGTTGTGTTGTCGATATCCTCGATGGCCTCGGCATTGACCGAGCCCACTTCGTCGGCAACTCGTGGGGCGGCATGATCGGCGGGACGTTGGCCGCGACCTACTCGGACCGGATCGGCCGAGCGGTGTTGATGAACTGCACCGCTGGCCGGGCCGGTATCAGCCAAAAAGTCCGATACGCGATGTTGCTTCGGCTGGCACAGTGGCAGGGCGAGATAGGGCCGACGCTTATCCGCTCGGTGCTCAAGGCCTTCCTGGGGCCAACGACGTTTCGGGAGCGTCCCGACGTTGTGGCACAAGTCCGTTCAGCGGTGAAATCCGTCGACGTGGCGTCGGTGTCCTGGGCGGTGAAAAGCGTGGTTCCGGCCCGACCCGACCAGCGGGCGTTGTTGGCCGGCGTCAGCACACCGGTGCTCGTCGTCGCGGGCGCTGAAGACGCCACGTTCCCGCCTCGCGAGGCGATCGCAATGGCCGCCGCCATCCCCAACTCGTCGATTCGGGTGCTCGACGGGGTGGCTCACCTTGCCGGCCTGGAAGACCCCGCTCTGGTCAGCACTCTCATCGACGACTTCGTGTTTGCGCAGCCCTGAGGCATCGCGCCTGCGCCCGAATACCTTTCAGCGGTGCGTCATGATGGCGGTGTGGGCGATGAAACTTTCGACCGGCTGGTCGCGATGCTGGACTACACGATGTTCGTGGTGACGACCCAAGCCGACGGTCATCCGTCGGGCTGCCTGGTCGGCTTTGCCACCCAAACCAGCATGCGGCCCCCACGGTTTCTGGCCGGGCTGTCCAGGAACAACCACACCTGCCGCGTCGCGGCGCGATCGGAGCACCTGGCGGTGCATGTGTTGGCACGCCGCCACATCGGCTTGGCCCGACTCTTCGGCGGCCAAACCGGCGATCAGGTCAACAAATTCGATCAGTGCTCCTGGCACACCGGTCCGCAGGGTATGCCGATCCTCGACGACGCGGTGGCCTGGTTCGTGGGCAAGACGCTTGAGCGGATCGACCTCGGCGACCACATTGGTTACCTGTTAGAACCCGTCGCCGGCGCTGTCTCTGAAATCTCCGACGATCTGGTCAGCTTCCCCGACGTCGCTGACCTCGAACCGGGTCATGAGGCCTGACGACGGCCGTCGCGGGTCTAGCGGTCAACGCCCTGGGGTCGGGGTTGGCTTGAGGGCGAGTTCAGGAGCATGCGCTCGCCTGCGCTGCCAATTGACTGCAGCGACTCGAAACATAACCGACGGTGCGAAAAGACTTGCGGGAGGCAATGAAAAACCGGCCACCTTCAGGAATTGTGCCGCCACTGCGCGATTCGTCTCAGCAGCGGTCTGCACCCGATCGACATATTTGTTGGCAAGCCGCACCGATAACGGTCTGGGCCCCTCAACCTCGGGCAAGGCCAGGTCACCTCCCACAGCGAGCTGCCACGCCACGCCGATGGGTTTGGCGGCGGCGCGGAAGAACCTCGGCGCCGAGTTGCTCTGACCGCGACGCAAGCAACGATCGAGCGCGACAGCTTCGAGTGCGGCAACCGTCATTCCCTGGCCGTAGACCGGGTTGAAGCTGCAAATCGCGTCACCAAAAGCGAGCAGACCGGCAGGAAACCGCCGCATCTTGTCGTAGCGGCGCCATCGACTGGACGGAGTACGATGCCGGGCGACTTCTCCGAGCGGTTCAGCCTGCCGCAGCGCAGACATCACCTCAGGGGGCGTGAAATCTTCAATGAAGCACAGCATTCCCGCAAAGTCGGCCGGTGGCTCACGACCGGCCAACCCAATCGCGGTCAGCAACCACATGTTGTTTTCGTAGGCGAATAGCCCCATTCCGGTCGGGCGCCCCGGCACTGGCCCAGTCAACACGAGTAATTCGTTGTGCATGCCCGGCGGGATCCGCAGCAGTTGACTGCTGTAGGCCAATCGCATCACCACTTCGTCCTCGGCTGGGCGGTCATAGCCGAGGGATTCCAAGAACGCTGGCATTCGAGAGCCGCGGCCGGTCGCATCCATGACGAGATCGGCACTCATCGACTGGTTTTCGTCATTCTGCCGCGAAGTGATGCTCACTCCGGCAATGCGGCTCCGGTCTTTGCTGCAGGTCAGCTCGACCACGTCATGCCCGTCCATCATGGTCACGTTGGGGATGGCACGTACCCGTCGGCGAACGTGATCCTCGAGAAGCGGCCGGCTCTGGTAGTACGTTACGTCGCTGGGTTGAAAGTGCGGGAACGTCCCCGATCGAACCAATTCGTGCCCGCCAAACGACATGCAAAACTTCGAGAAATCCCCGTCGTCGAACGCCTTGGAACCGTCGGCGACAAGATCGGTGAGGAGCCCCGGAAACAGCTGACCCAGGATCTGCGACCCCCGCGGCCACAGGGCGTGCACGTGCCGACCCTGCGGAACGCCGCGTCGTTGAGCGGAGCTAGTGGGCAGCACATCGCGCTCAACTACCGTGACAGTTCGATAGAAGTCGGAAAGCACTCTGGCGGCTAATAGGCCGCCCATGCTTGCCCCAAGAACTACAGCATGCTCACCAATTTTCGCCACGGCGACCTCCGGACCAGCGAATACCGGCAACCTACTCTGTAGGTCAGAAAGTTATTGCGATTTGATCGCTTGCGCATTCACAAACCGGCCGCGCCCGAA
>JAFAID010000399.1 GCA_019236925.1 Mycobacterium sp.
GACCCAGCGACCTGCTGACCGCACGCTGCCCGCCCGAGGGCTACGTATGCGGTTGGAAAACACCCCGAAATTTTACCCCCATAGGGCCAGGGTGCACCATGGCCAGCCATTCCTATTGCCCCATGGCCAGCCATTCCTATTGCCCCAATGGCCAGCCATTCCTATTGCCCCAATGGCAATAGCAAATACGCCAATGACAATATCTACCAGCTAACTAGCTGGCCCAGCCAATACCTGGTCGGGGTCATCAAGAACGAAACATCCATCAACCATGAATGGGTTATTGCGCTTTGACGCGAGTAGTGAACTACTCCAATAATGGGTTTCTCCGAGGTTGCCGCGATGGGGACTGCCTTGACCGACGACCTGACGGGCCCGGTTCATCACACCGGCCGTGCCGGCTAGGGTTTACCCGAATCGCTTGGCAAACGGCGGCGGCAGCACCCGCAGCAGCTGCACCATCGGCGCCCACGGCCACCATGGCACCGCGGCCCTGCCGGGCTCGCGCTCGATTGCGGCGACCAAAGCCTTGACGCCAGTTTCGTTGTCCACCATGAACATTGTGCTCTGCGATTTGGCGGTCATCTCCGATTCGATATAGCCAGGCTCGATCACCGACACCTTGATCGGGCCGTTCGCGTATTCCGCGCGCAGCGATTCACCCAGCGAACGCACACCGGCCTTGCTCGCCGCGTAGGCCGCCTTCACGCCGGGCACGCCCTTGCCGCCGAGCACCGAAGAAATCAGCACCAGATGTCCGGACCCTTGCTGCTTGAACATCTCTAGCGCGGTTTCGATCTGGACCAGGGCAGCAACCAGGTTGGTTTCGATGGTCGCCTTGTTGGCCCACAGCTTGCCCGACCCCAGCGGCGCGCCCTTGCCGATGCCGGCGTTGACGATCAGCCGGTCGATTCCGCCGAGGGTGTCCGATAACTCGGCGAATACCTTCGGCACCTGTTCGTGGTCGTTGACGTCCAGCGCGGCGATGGCCACCGTTACACCCGGATGCTGTTGCGACAGCTCGGTTTTGAGCTCTTCGAGCCGGTCGGTTCGACGGGCGCACAGCGCGAGGTCACGGCCCATGGCCGCGAATGCGCGGGCCATCCCGGCGCCCAGGCCGGAACTCGCGCCGGTGATGAGGATCTTCTGCCGCGCCATCCGCGCAGCCTAACTGGTGTCCGGCGAACGTCGAGTTGTTGGGCCAAATCGCAGGTATGCGGCCCAACAAGTCGACGCTCGACGTCTATTTCAGCAGACGCGACATTCGCCGGTCGGCCAGCACCTTGCCGCCGGTCTGACAGGTCGGGCAGTACTGAAACGACTTGTCGGCGAACGACACTTCCCGCACGGTGTCTCCGCATACCGGACACGGCAAACCGGTACGCGCATGCACCCGCAGCCCGGATCGCTTCTCCCCCTTCAGCGTGGCGGCCTGCTGGCCGACCGAGCGGGTCACCGCGTCGGTCAGCACCGACACCATCGCGTCGTGCAACGCGGCCAGTTGTCCGTCGGCGATCTTGCCCGCCGTGGCGAACGGCGAGATCTTGGCGACGTGCAGGATCTCGTCGCTGTAGGCGTTGCCGATCCCGGCGATCACCTTCTGGTCGGTGATGACGGACTTGATCCGGCCGGTGTTTCCGGCCAGCAGCTTGGCCAAATCGTGGAGGCTGAGCCCGAGTGCGTCGGGCCCGAGCGCGGCGATTCCGGGCACCTGCATCGGGTCATCGACGAGCCACACCGCCAGCCGCTTCTGGGTGCCTGCCTCGGTGAGGTCGAAGCCCGGCGCCTCGCCGGGCGTGCCCAGGTGAACGCGCAGTGCGATTGGGCCCTTGCCCGGGCGCAGCGGCGCGCCGGCCAGCTTGTCCGACCACCGCAGCCAGCCGGCCCGGGACAGGTGGGTGATCAAGATCAGCTTGCCGGCTCGCAAACCGAGATATTTGCCCCACCGCTCGGCGCCGGTCACGGTCAGACCGTGCAGCGCGTTGATCGGCGGCTCGAAGGTCTTGAGCACCGAGAACGCGACGACGTCGACGCGCCCGATTGGCCGGTCGACGGCGTGGTGGCGCAGGTAGTCGGCCAGCGCTTCGACTTCGGGCAGTTCAGGCATGCACCCAGTGTGTCAGCGCCGCGCTGTGCGCCGCACGTCGCGAGAGATCAGCGACAGCACCCAGCTGACGATCGACAAGACGATCGCGGCCCAGATCGCGGTCCACCAGAAGTGGTCGATCGCCAGGCCCCAATGCGTGGTGTGCGCGGTGATCCACGCGGTGATCCACAACATCAGCGCGTTGATCACGATGTGGATCAGGCCCAGTGTGAGGATGTACAGCGGGATCGACAGGATCTGCACGATCGGCTTGATGAACGCGTTGACCAGGCCGAAGATCACCCCGACGACGAAGATGATGCCGACTCTCTGCAGCCGGGTGTCGCCGCCGACGAAGCTGATCCCAGGGACGACGAGGGTGACCACCCAAAGGGCAAATCCGGTCAACGCGGCGCGAATGAGAAACGGTCCCATGGGCTGAACCTACTCCTCGCACAGCCCAACAAGGGCTAGTCGAAACCAGTGGTACCCAGTACCATCGGTTCCAACATCTTCAGCGACGAGGAGGGCCATGACTACTGCGGTGAAGCCGGTTGGACCAGGTCGTGAGGAGTTTTCCGATCGCCTGCTCAAGGGCTCGGTCAAGAAGTCGTATGCGCCGGTCGTCGACATCGACTGGGACGCGCCGCTGGACCCGGACAAGTTCTACCT
>JAFAID010000441.1 GCA_019236925.1 Mycobacterium sp.
GCCATCAGCACTGGTGCGCGCGGCCACGTAGTGATTGTGCTTGGCGGCAAGCTCGCGCACGAACGCGACCGTCGGCCACGGGTCGTCACCGGGAAACAGCACGGCCTCCAACTCGGCACAGCGTTCGGCGTCGGCCACTGTCAACGCACCGATCGTGACCCTCATTGCGCGCCACGCTCGGCGAGCGTTTTGGCGTCGGGCCGGCGCAGGTACAGCGGCACCAAGGCTTGCGGTTGCTGCGACCAGTCGTCGACCGCGGCCACTAGTCCGATTGCATTGGGGTACAACGGCTCGGTACACGGCAGGCCGAATAGCGCCGCGTGTCCGGGCGAGCCGGCTACCGCCCGCGCGCCACCCGGGTCGACATCGGCCGGGGCGCTGACCGCCGGACCGTCGATCCGGACGCCGTCGCGATAGCGAGCCCAATAGACCTCGCGCCGGCGGGCGTCGGTGACCACCAACGTCTCACCGGTGGTCTGCCCGCCGATGGCATCGAGGCTGCAGACCCCGTGTACCGGAACGCCAAGCGCATGCCCGTAGGCCGCCGCGGTCGCCATACCAACCCGCAAGCCGGTGAACGGACCCGGGCCGCACCCCACAACCACGGCACCCAAGTCGGCCATCCTCACGTTGGCATCGGCCAACGCGGCCAACACATTCGGGGTGATCCGTTCGGCGTGCGCGCGAGCATCGAGGCTGACCCGCTCAGCCAGTAGGTCGCCATCGGCCACGACGCCCGCAGTCACAGCGGGAGTCGCGGTGTCGATGGCCAACACGAGGCCGTTCACGAACAGCTCCATTGCCACGTCGCGGTCCGCACGTCGGAGTTGCTGATGCGCTCGAGGCGGACGGCCAGGTGTCGTTCGGACAGCCGTTCGGCAAGGCCCTCGCCCCACTCCACCACAACGACGGCATCGTCGAGTTCGGTGTCGAGATCCAGGGATTCGAGCTCGTCGAGCAGATCGGCGCCGGTGTGCTCCAGCAATCGGTAGACGTCGACATGGATCATCGCCGGGGCGCCGGCCCGTCGTGCCGGGTGCACCCGCGCGAGCACGAACGTCGGCGAGGTGACGGGCCCGTCGACGTCCATCGCCGCGGCAATCCCCTTGGCCAGCACCGTTTTTCCAGCCCCGAGCGGGCCGGAGAGCACGACGACGTCGCCGGCACGCAGCTGGCCGCCCAGCCGCGACCCGAGCGCAACGGTGTCTTCCACACGCGGCAGCGTGGCGATGCCAGACTCCGCCTCAATCACGACGCAACACCCGATCGCGCCACCGCTGCCTCAGCGCTGCGAATCTGCCCGGGGTAGCCCGCTTGACCAGCCGCACCAACCCGTCGTTGATCGGATTCGGCTTGGACAGCAACACCAAATGGCCTGACCTGCCTACGATGACCAGTTCGGACTCCGGCAGCGCGTCGGCCATTTTCTTCGAGTATTCGGCGGGGGTGACCAAGTCGTGGTCGCCGCAGACGATCAGTGTCGGGATCGTCGCCAGGGTTGGCAGTGCCGCCGTTTCGTCGTGTACTTCCAACGCGTGCAGGAACTCGATCAGGGTCGGGATCGGGGTGGCGAGCATCATCTTTTCGGAGAAAGCCACAATGCTCGGGCTGACGTACAGGTCGGCGTAGGACGCTGCCCGCAGAATCGGCCCGATCACAGAGCGGCCCACGTTGCGGCCGCGTTGAACCAGTTTGGGCGCCGACCGAGCGGTGAACCGAACGGCCTCTAGCGCAGGGTTATTCAGAATTTCGCCGAGCGGTGACTTCGCCACTCCTTCGGCTGCAGACGAAATCAACGCGGCACCGACAATGCGGTTGCCGTAGTGGTGGGGGTACTGCCGAGCGTGCGACAACACCGTCATCCCGCCCATCGAATGGCCGACCACCACGATCGGGCCGCGAGGCGCGATCACCTGCAGCACCGTCTCTAAGTCCATGCCCAGCTGCGTCACGGTGTACGTTTGCGGCGGAGCGTCGCCGGATCGGCCGTGGCCGCGCTGGTCGTAGAAGATCATTCGGACGTGCGGACCCCACTCGTGGGACAACCGCATGCGCTGAAAGTGAAAGGCACCCATGCGAAGACAGAATCCGTGCGCGAACACCACGGTCAGCGGCGCATCAGCGGGCCCAACCTCGCGCACTGCCAGCGGCACGCCATCGGGCGTTGTCACTACGTAACTCCGGTCGCCGTCGAGCGTCTCGAAATTCTCGTTGACATACGGGTCTTCGATTTCCGGACGCCGCGTCATCGAGCGGGCCACGGAGAGGCCCGCGATCGTGCCCACCGCGCTCAGGCCCGCGGCCCCCGCCAGCCACCGCGCCAGCCCGGCCCTGTCGATATGGGAGCCGTCGTGATTTTCACCGCTCAACGATTTCCGGCCTCGCGGTAGGTTCTGTTGATACGCCCCCGTGGGCTGGTCACCACTTCGTAGTGGATGGTGCCCAGCAGATCGGCCCACTCCTGCGCAGTCGGCTCACCCCGTACGCCCGGCCCGAACAGGATCGCCTCGTCGCCTTCGGTGACATCGACGTGTCCCGGGCCAAGGTCGACCAAGAACTGGTCCATGCAGATCCGCCCGATGCCGGGGCGCCGCCTGCCGTTGATCAGCACGTCGAGCCGGCCACCGAGCGCCCGGAAAACACCGTCCGCATAGCCGATCGGCATCAGCGCGACGGTGGTGTCATGCTCCGCGATCCAGGTGTGCCCATAGGACACGCCTTCACCCGCCCGAATCGACTTCACCAGTGCAACAGCGCATTTCACGGTCATCGCCGGTATCAGACCCATGTCGCCGAGGGTGGGCACGGGGCTCAGACCGTACACCGCGACACCGGGCCGGACCATGTCGAAGGCCAGGTCGGGACGTAACATCGTGGCCGACGAATTCGATAGATGCGCCACCTCGAAGCGAACTCCCTGATTGCGCGCCTGCGTCAGCATCTCGGTAAATCGTTGAGCCTGAACATTATTGATCGGGTTATCAGGTTCGTCGGCGTAAACCATGTGCGACATCAGGCCCCGCAACCGGAGGGAGTCGTCGGCGACGGCTTGGCGCAATGCGGTCAGCACCGACGGGTAGTCCCCCGGGGCGACGCCGTTCCGGTTCAGCCCGGTATCCACTTTGACGGTCACGGTGGCACTGCGGCCGGTGCGACGGACCGCGTCCATCAGCTGCTCGAGCTGACGCACCGAGGACACCGCGACCTCCACGTCGGCCAGCACCGCCGGACCGAAGTCGATGCCGGGCGGATGCAGCCAGGCCAGCA
>JAFAID010000493.1 GCA_019236925.1 Mycobacterium sp.
GATATGCGGCGATGGTGTCTCAAAGTGCAGGCTCTGCGGCAGCACTTCGTGCTGCAGCGACAACACGACCTTGATCAGACCGGCGACCCCTGACGCCGACTCGAGGTGGCCGATGTTGGTCTTCACCGATCCCATCAGCAACGGCCGATCCGCCTCACGAGCGGCACCATAAGCGGCCCCGGCCGCCTGGACCTCGATCGGGTCACCCAGCGGGGTACCCGTCCCGTGTGCCTCGAGGTAGTCAACATCCCCACCGGCAAGACCGGCGCGAGCCAGCGCCGTGGCGATAAGCCGTTGCTGTGCACCACCATTGGGCACGGTCAAGCCACTAGATGCACCGTCCTGATTCACCGCGCTGCTCGGGATGACCGCGCAAACCCGGTCGCCGTCGCGCTCCGCATCGCTCAGCCTCTTGAGCACCAGAATCCCGCAGCCTTCACTGCGCACATAGCCGTCAGCGGAGGCATCGAAGGTCTTGCAACGTCCCACGGGAGAAAGCATTCTGGCACGCGAGGCCGCAATGATGGTTACCGGGCTAAGCAGCACGTTCACCCCACCGGCCAACGCCAAATCGCAGTCGCCGGAGTGCAATGCCTGGCAAGCCTGATGGACGGCCACCAATGAAGAGCTGCAAGCGGTATCGACCGCCACCGCCGGGCCTTCCAGCCCGAGGGCAAAGGCGACCCGGCCGGAAATGGCATTGAGCGCATTGCCGGTGATGAACTGAGGCTCGATCTTTTCGACCGAGTTGGCGGACAGCAGATGTGAATACTCGTTGGCGCCCACGCCCACGAAGATGCCGGTTCGGCTGCCGCGCAACGCCGCCGGGGAATACCCGGCACGTTCGAGGCCCTCCCATGCAGTTTCCAGCACCAGCCGCTGCTGCGGATCGATCCACACAGCCTCGCGCGGGGAGACACCGAAGAATTCCGGATCGAATCCGTCGATTCCGTCGATGTATCCGCCGTAGCGGCTGTAGATCTTGCCCGGAGTGTCCGGATCCGGGTCGTAGAACTCGTCGATGTCGAATCGATCCTCGGGGACCTCGCTGATCGCATTGACACCGCCGGACAACAGCTCCCAGAACGCTTCGGGATTCGGCGCGCCGGGGAAGTTGCAGGACACTGAGACGATCGCGATCGGCTCATCTGTCCGCGTCGTGACTGCTGTGGCCAGCTGCGACCCGGACCTCGCGGACTCGCTGAGCCCCAGCACGTCGCTAAGCAGGTAATCCACCACGTCGGACAGGCGTGGGTAATCCATTGCCAGCGTGGCCGGGATTTGCTTCCCAACGCCCTGCTCGATGCGGCGCCGCAATTCGACCGCCATCAGCGAATCCATGCCGAGGTCAAAGAATCCGGCGTCCTCGCGGATCTCGGCGGGATCGACTCGCGTCACCTCCCCGACTGCGTCACGCAGGTAATTCGCGAGAAGTCTCCGGCGCTGCTGCGCGGGGGCGTTGGTGAGCTGTTCGACCAGCTGGGTCTTGCCCGACGCCGTCAGCGCCGGCGCCGCATCGGGCATCTCCCGCGCCAGTTCCGCCAGGAATGGCCGCCGGCCGGCTTGCTGGTAGAGCGGTAGGAATCGTGCCCAGTCGATCCGGGCAACAACGCCTTGCACCGCACCCTGCGCGGACGAAGCCGCCAGCAGATCGACCACACCCGCCAGCGCATCGGCGGGTGACAAAGTCTTGATCCCGCGCTGCCCCAGTTTCTTTCGCGCCTCCGCGTCGGCCATGCCCGCGGACCACGGTCCGAAATTGACGCTGATCGCGGCGACGCCCTGCTCACGCAGCCGCCAGGACAGCCCGTCGAGGAAGGCGTTGGCTGCGCCGTAGGCCGTCTGACCGAATCCACCCCATACCGAGGCGATCGAGGAGGTGCTGATGAAGAAGTCCAGCTTCAAGTCGGCGGCTGCTTCGCTTAAATGCCAGGCGCCCCAGACTTTTCCGGCGAACACCCGATCCAATTCGGCGTCGTCCAGGGAGTGCAGCGGAGTGGTGCCGATCTCGCCTGCGGCATGGACGATGCCGGCCAACGGCGGTAGTTCGGCCCGCACGGTGGCCAGCAGCCGTGCAACGTCGTGCGCATCGGCGACGTCGG
>JAFAID010000670.1 GCA_019236925.1 Mycobacterium sp.
GACGTGGAGAAGCATTTCGGCCCGAGCTACAACGTGTGGGACCAGCGGCTGTGCCTGGCGCCCAACGGCGATCTGTTCAAGACCATCCGGAAGGGCCAGGCCGACGTCATCACCGACACCATCGACCGGTTCAGCAAGACCGGCATCAAGCTCGGCTCGGGCGAGGAACTGCCAGCCGACATCATCATCACCGCAACGGGTTTGAACCTGCAGCTGTTCGGGGGCGCCAAGATCCGGCGCAACGGTATGCCGGTCGAGCTCAACGACCTGATGGCCTACAAAGGCATGATGCTGACCGACATGCCGAACATGGCGTTCACCATTGGCTACACCAACGCGTCCTGGACGCTGAAGGCTGACCTGGTGTCGGAGTTCGTCTGTCGGGTGCTGAACTACATGGATGCCAACGGCTTCGACACGGTGGCGCCGCAACATCCGGGGGACTCGGTCGACGAGCGTCCGCTGATGGATTTCACGCCGGGGTATGTGCTGCGGGCGTTGGACTATCTACCGAAGGCCGGTTCAGTCAGCCCGTGGCGGCTCAAGCAGAACTATTTGCTCGACCTGCAGCTGATCCGGCGTGGCAGGGTCGATGACGAGGCGCTGCACTTCGCCAGAAAGCGTGTCGCCCTGGCAGTTTAGCCAGCAACGGCTGCGGCGACGACGATGATACCGTCGTCGTCGCTGTAGGCGATGTCGCCCGGCACGAATTCCACCCCGCCGAAGCTGACCGTGACGTCTCGCTCACCGGCACCGGTCTTGCTGCTTTTGCGGGGATTGGTGCCGAGCGCCTTGATGCCGAGGTCGATGCCACGCAGGGCGGCGGCATCCCGAACCGCGCCGTGCACGATCAGCCCGGCCCAGCCGTTGGTGTGGGCCAAATCGGCGATGACGTCGCCGACTAACGCGCTGTGCAACGAGCCGTCGCCGTCGATCACCAGAACTCCGCCCCCACCCGGCGTCGACAGCACTGACTTGAGCAGCGCATTGTCTTGCACGCAGCGCACCGTGGTAATCGGGCCGGCGAATTGTGTTCGCGACCCGAACTGGCGGAATTGGACGTCACAGCTACGTACCTCGGGCCCGATGTCGTCGACCAGGTCAGCCGTGGGCCGGAAAATCACCGTCACCGGGCCATGCTAGCTATCGCGACTCGTCCCGTCGACGAAGCTGGCGCACCAGCAGCAATGCCAGCAGACTGATCGCGACCGCCACCGCCAAGGACAGCGGTGAGCGGCCGGCTGACGGCAAAACGATATCCCCTCGCACCGGGCTGCTCGCCGCGTCCACAGTTGACTTCGCGTGTGCCGCAGCATCTTTGGCGCCAGCGGCAAGCTGGCCGTTGGTGTCCATCGGGGGTGCCGTCGCGGGCTGGCTTGGTGGCGTGGCGGCTGCGGGCTCGACTTTTTTAGCGGGCGCCTTTTTTGCGGGTGCTTTCTGCGCGGCTTTCTTAGCGGGGGCCTTCTTGGCGGCGGCCTTTTTAGCCGCGGCCTTCTTTGGTGTTGCCGGTGGGCTCTTTTTCGCCGCCTTGGCGGGCGCCTTTTTAGCGGGGGTCTTCTTCGCTGGTTTGTCCGGCGCCTTGGCCGGCGGCGTCGACATTTCCGCGCCGTGCTCCGGGGGTGTTGGCGGTGCTGTGTCGGCGGGTGGGCTGGGTGGCGTTGGTGTGGCGCCGGGCGCGTGTTCGGGTGGGGCGTGGGGTGTGTCGTCCGGTGGATGCTGCGCGTCTGCCATGTGGCTGCTCCTTTGCAGTTTCTCGTCGGGTAAACCGGCCACGTACACCAGCAGTCAAACCCATCATGCCAGGGTCGCCAGGCGGGCAATCCGGGTCAGCCCGTCAGGGCCGCTTCCGCACCTGCCAGAGCACCGCGCCGCCAACGAGCACCACCGCACCGACAATGAACGGCCAGACGGGCAGGTCGCCGGTGTCAGTGTCTGAAGTGCCCGCCGCCGGCCCGGGTGTGCCGGAGCCGGGTGCCGTCAGCCGAAACGACCACGATCCGCCCACCACGTGCCCATCTGCCGACGTCACTCGGTAGTTCACCGTGTAGTTTCCGGTCGGTCCCAGCGGCCGAACGCCGACGCTGACGACCGCGCCCTGTACCTGCGGTTGCCCGGAAGACCACAGGTTGCGGTCCGGCCCGACAACCGTCATCGCGGCGAACGTGGTTTGCAGATCCTCGTTGAAGGTCGCTCTGACATGGGCCGGACCGGTGCTCAGAGCGGCATTCTCGGCGGGGTCGACCGACACTCGGGCGGCGTGCGCGCCGGCGGCTCCGGCGGTCAAGGTGGCGCCTATCGCGACCACTGCCAGCAGCAGACCGACCGCAAAGATGCGTGCTCGCCGGCTCATGTCCGTCGAGTGACCAGCGCGAGACCGATACCCAGCGCGCCGAAAAGTAGCCCGGCTCCAGCGACCAAGCGGGCGGTGTTATCGGTTGCAGCCCTTGACTTTTGCGTGGCCGGCGCTGCTGCCGCAGTCGGAGCGGTGGTGCTGGTGGAGTGTGGATGGTGGGCTGGCGGCGGCGCCGACCCCACGAGGAGCGTCAGCATCGGCGCCGGATTACTCGGCTCAACCCCGCCGGGCACCGGCGGCTGATCCCACTTGACCACCGACCCGTCGGCATAGGTCTGGGTGGCCGGGAAGCTGACGGTGTCGGCGTCGGGAAGCTTCACCGTTATCCGGAACAACCCGAAATGATCGACCGGGATTCCGGCGTTCGGTGCTGCCGTCCAAGTGACGGAATGGACGACGCCGGACGCGGCATCGCGGTCGAGCTTGGCCGTCCAACCGGGCTCCGCTTCGGTCTGCACGGAGGTGACGTTCGACAGGTCGACCATGAGAGCCGTGGTGGCCGACCCGTTCGTGGATTCATTGGGCACCTGGAAGGTGACCAGCGCCATGCCGCCGCGGACGGCGTCCTCGCTGCTGGCTTGGACATGGGCTGACGCCGGTGCGATGGCGGCGGCCGATCCGAGGTAGAGAGTGGCGGTGGCGGCGGCCGAGATCAGTGCGCGCAAAACCAAACTGCGGTGCCAGGACATCTGATTGCTACTCCTTTTCCTTTGTCGAAGGGTCGGGATCAGGCCGCGTCGGCGGCGGCCAGGACTCAGTTCAATCCGAGCCGGGCCATCAGGTCGGCGTCGATCTCATCGAGTTGTCGGGAGATCGCGCTGTGGGCGGCACGGCGGCGTGTGGCCGGCATGTTCTCTGCGGCGGTGACGGCCGCCGACAGGTCGGTGAGCCGTTCAGAAATCGCGGCCACGAATTGCTTGGTCTCGGCGTCCTTGGGTTTCTTCTCCTGCGCCGTGCGCAACGATTGCTCGGCGCCGGCGATGCGGGCCGACAACCGGCCACCGTGCCCGGAAAACTGACCGATCTGGGCCAACGGAACGCCGAGCTGACCGGCACGCCGCTGGTCGATCAAGCCGCGGGCGGCGATGGCGACCCGGTAGGCCAGCGGCACGATGATCGGCGCGAGCAGCCGAGACACCGTCAGGATCCGGCGAATTCGCGTCGGCGACAGCAGCTTGCCCTCACGCGCCGCCTTGAGCTTGGTCTCGGCAACCTTCAACGCGGTAAGGTCGCTGTCTCGCTGCGCCTTCAACTGGTCCCTGAGCGCTTTCGATTCGGCTCGCTGCCGCGCTTTGAACCGGCGAGCCTCGTTTTTCGCAGACAGCTTCGCCTCAAGTTTGGCCCGGGCTTTGATTGCGCGGGCCTCGGCACGACGCGTCGCGCGGGTCGTTCGCTTGCCGAATAAGCCCATTCGCGGCCGCCTCCCCGGTATCTCGTCGACGATCGAGGTGCGTGCGCCCCGTCGATGGGCCAACCCTAGCCGGGCGGGCCACCAGGCTATGCGTCTAGGTGTTCCTTGCGGCGTAGCTCGTCAACGCGCTGCACGATGTCGTGTTTCGCCTCCGCGGACAACCCGCTGGCGCGAACCGCGATACGCCGAACGCCCTCATCGCGCATGGTCATCAACCAGGACAACTCTTTGTCGAGCTTTTCGTAGTATTCGTCGTCGGTGAAGTAGGCGGGCCTGATGCGGAAGAAGTTCGCCAGCGCGGCCATGGTGGCAGACGACGGGTTTGTGCGATTGCCGGAGCGTAGCTGCGACAGGTAGGGAGCCGACATGGTCACGCCCTCCGCCTTGAGCGCCGCGATCACCTCAGCGGAGGTATGCGGCCCCCGCCCTGGCGGATAAACCGTGTCGAACAGGCGGTTCAGGCGGGCAGCAAACGTCGTGCTCATCGATATGACCTCCACCAGGTCGGTAGAACAAATAATTCCATCGAGGTATTTGCTGATCATCGTAGCGAGAGTTATCGCCGCAACCAAGTGCAAACTTGGCGAGAATTGCTACCGACTGCGGTGGCGCTCGTTGGCGACGTCCTCAAGGCGCGGCAAGCTCGGTTTTCAGCGAATTCACAAGATGTAGCAAGCGAATTGTGGCGCGCTTGGTCGCCTTAGCGCCGAGCTGTTCGCAGCGCGGCGCTTCGTTAGTCCAGCGCATCCGACTCTACGGCAACCGGCACGTCGCGCCGACATCGCGAAAAGCCTATTTGCTGTCATCGGCTGCTGCGGTAATGGGAGCGCGGTTTCGGCGCGTGCTCGCGACCCGAGCGGACCCTGTGACGTCGAGTTCGCGGCGGTCTAGTCGGTGGAAGTCGTTAAGCAGCGAGCAGCATCGCCAGGATCGCCGTGTCGGGATGGCTGATGGGGTCGACGCCGACGCGACTCACCATCGAGGTGATCGTGCCGTCGGCTTCGGCCTCCACCCACGCCGCACGGTGCTCCAGGCCCAGATACGGCAGCCCGGGCAACAGCACGCATCCCGACGCCGCGCCGTTGCATTCCGGTAACGACGGTGTGGTCTCCGACGGCGGATGCAGCATCAACAATGCCGGCGGTTGATGATCAGCGAAATAACCTGGTCGGATGGCGGATTCACCAACCACCGGACCCTCGGCCAGTACCAGGCCGACGGTGCCCGGCGCAGGAGCGTCCGGCAGTTCCTCGCGAGCACCGAATACCGTTGTGGTGTCGAGTAATCCAGGTAGCGACGCGACTCTGACCGCAACCATCAACAGTTGCGCCCACTCCTTTGTCGAGTCGGGCCAACGCCCGGAAATCACAAACCCTTTCAGAGCACCATGGGAATGAAATGGGGCCACCTCGATGGCCCGACCTGACCCCGTTTCCATTTCGCCCTCCGCCATACTTCGGTTCGGGTATCCAGCGATACGCCGGTGGGTCGATCAGCTCAGCATGCGTCAGTCCGTGAATACCCGCAAGCTGACACGAGCAACCAACGCCCAACTTGGGCAAAAAGAAACACGGCCGAAATAGTGAACGGGGCGCCGCGCGAATGGCGCAACGCCCCGAACAGGCGAATTCAACTGAAGTCAGCCGGCGATCAGCCCCTTGGCCTTCGAAGTCGCCGTTGCGTAACGCGATTGCACATCTTCCCAGTTCACGACATTCCAGAATGCCTTGGCGAAGTCGGCCTTGACGTTCTTGTACTGCAGATAGAAAGCGTGCTCCCACATGTCGAGCACCAGCAGCGGAACGATGCCGAGCGGGAAATTGGTCTGGTGGTCGTACACCTGGAATACCAATAGCTTCTGGCCGAGGCTGTCCCAGCCGAGCGCCGCCCAGCCCGACCCCTGCACGGTGGTGGCAGCCGAGGTGAACTGGCCGCGGAACTTGTCGAATGATCCGAACGCGTCGTCGATGGCCGCCGCGAGCTCGCCGGTCGGCTTGTCGCCACCGTTGGGGGACAAGTTCTTCCACCACAGGCTGTGGTTGACATGGCCGGCGAGGTTGAACGCTAAGTTCTTCTCGTACAACAGAATTGCCGAGAAATCTTCTTTCGAACGCGCCTCTTCGAGTTTCGCGAGGGCATCGTTGGCGCCCTTGACGTAGGTGGCGTGGTGCTTGTCGTGGTGAAGCTCGTTGATTTGACCCGAGATATGCGGCTCCAGTGCTCCGTAGTCCCAGTCCAGGTCGGGCAAAGTGTATACAGCCACAGGATTCCTTCCTTCGGTGATCGTTGCCGATCTACTTCTGATGCTCCACTCGCAGGCTGTTAGCGGCGCGGCGGCTTGGGTTGGTCAACCATGATCAACCCTGGTCCATCGCAGCGCGTACCGCAAGAACGAGTGCGATGCGTGAATACCCAGCGGCGGAGCTTCAGAACCAAACGATGACCGCGAGAATCACCAGCAACACCAGGGCGATCAGGCCGGCGCGCAAACCGGCGACCAAGTAGGAGCGATTGCATGTGGCCGAACTGGTGTACCAGTGCGACGAGGACCCCGCAGATTGCGGTCCGATCGGTTGCGTTGTCATCGGATGACGACCTGCACGTCCAACTCTCCCCCAAGTGAGATGAGTCACAAATACTCCCAGTGGTCGCGATCATAACCCCTTATGAACGGGCGGGAAAATTGGACCGGGCGCGGGTAGCTGACCAGCATCTTTTTGCTGGCCCACGACGGCGGGTAAACGCCGAACGACGCCGTCCGGGGCTGGCGGACCGGTGATCCGCCGCGGCTGTCCAATGTGACGTCCCCATACCGGGGATGCAACGGGTAGGTGGAGGGCGCTCTAAGAATTCGCTCAGGTTCGGCGAAACGGTCGATCCCGATGCGCGGTCAGCCCGCTGTTATCCACAGCGGTTGACGCGGCCGGTGTATTGACCCCGCGTCAATGCAACCGGTGCCGGATCGCCCGTTGTGGATAAACCTGTGGAAACTGTGGATACCGTGTGGTAGCTGGATGAGGCCTCCTGCGCAGCCGGTTACCGCGTGCCAAAATCAACGCCATGGACGATGAACCGGTGGTCGCACAGACAGCCGTCGCCGAGTTGCCGGGCGAATTCGGGCCGGGCACAGTGTTGCTAGATGTGCGTGAGAACGACGAGTGGCACCGCGGCCATGCGGCGGGTGCCCGGCACATCCCGATGGGTGAGGTGCCGGCCCGGGTCAATGAGATCGACCCAGAGGCGAAGTTGTACGTCATCTGCAAGGCCGGGGGGCGCTCGCTGAAGGTGGCGCAGTATCTGGCGAGCAACGGGTATGAACCCGTCAACGTCAGCGGCGGGATGCTGGCATGGGCCAGCGCCGGGCGTCCGGTGGTCACCGACGATGGCGGCCCTGGCAGCGTCTGACCGGGCCGTGCCATGAGCACCATCGCCGAGCAGCCGGATTTGAAGGTTAGGCTGATGCGGTGATCCGCGCCGGCGACGATGCGGAGCGCAGCGACGAGGAGGAACGGCGCCAATGATCCGCGCCGGCGACGATGCGGAGCGCAGCGACGAGGAGGAACGGCGCCAATGATCCAAGTGTGCTCCCGGTGCGGCACACGCTGGAATGTCCATGACCGCCAGCGTGAGTGGTGTCCGCGTTGCCGCGGTGCGCTGCTCGCGCCGTCGGCGGAGACGCCCGACGCCGACCCGCGCTGGAGTGCCGGCCCGCGGGGAACGACGTCACCGCCGCGGCTACCACCGGGCTACCGCTGGATTGCGGTGCGCCCCGGCCCACCGCCACCGCCACGGCGTCGGCGCCGACCACTCGGGCCGACGCCGCGCTACCCGGTGATACCGCGCTGGGGTCTGCAGGACCGAGTCGAACTGGATGGTTCCGGGCGGGGTTCGACGGCGCGGCGCGCCCCGTCGGTCAGCCGGGTGCATGCGGCTTTCTTCGCGGCCGCGGTGACGCTGGGCATTGCGGCCTTGGTTCATCTGCTGCGCTATCTGATGCTGATCATCAACCGGAACACCTTGCTGAATTGGCTGGTGGCTGACGCGGCGGCGCTGCTGAGCGTGTTGGCCAGCCTAGCTGCGATCGCGGCGGTGAGCACCTACGCCTTGATGCTGACGCAATGGTTGATCGCACGCCGGGCCGCGGCTTTCGCCCATCGCGGTAGGTCGGAGACGCGCACACCGCGGGCGCTGCGGGCCGGCTGTCTGCTGCCGCCGTCGGCGGCGATGGCCTTGGCCATCACCTTCGCTGTGGTCCGGGTTGCTTCTGGTCATTCAGCCAGCTGGGCGTTGATGGCCGGCTGCGTGGTGTTCTCTTGTCTGCCCTTACTCGCCTCGGTGTGGTCGCTGGTCTATGTCATCGAGCTGGCGAAAACGGAGGACAACTACGCGCGGCTGCGCGGGCCGATCTGGGGATGGTGGCTGCTCTGGCTGCTTAGCAGCATGACTTCCGTCTTCGCGTCGATTACCAGCGGGGCGCAGGACGCCCAGGGCATCGCCAACAACACGGTGGCCATGATGGTCGCCTACCTGCTGGCATTGGCCGCAGTTATCGGGACCGAGAAGTTGTTCGAGGGATTTGAGCGCAAGCCGGTCGAACGGCCCGCCCATCGCTGGGTGGTGATAGCCGACGATGGACAGGGCCCAGCCGCCGCAGCGAGATCAGCTCCTGCAGTTGAGTTGTCGGGTGAGGAACCGGCAGCATAGTGGCATGACGCGGGCCGACGAGGTGGTGTCTCGGCACCCGTTCGTGGTGGCCCATCGCGGGGCGTCAGGTGACCTGCCGGAACACACGTTGGCCTCATACGATCTCGCGCTGAGGGAGGGCGCCGACGGCGTGGAATGCGATGTCCGGCTCACCCGCGACGGCCACTTGGTGTGTGTGCACGATCGCCGGCTCGACCGGACGTCGACGGGCGCCGGTCTGGTCAGCACGATGACATTGGCGCAGCTGCGCGAGCTGGAATACGGCGCGTGGCACGGCAGTTGGCGCGCCGACGGCACCCACGGCGATACCGGCCTGTTGACGTTGGACGCGCTTGTCGCGCTGGTGCTGGACTGGAAGCGGCCGGTGAAGATCTTCATCGAGACCAAGCACCCGGTCCGGTACGGCGCACTGGTGGAAAGCAAGGTGCTGGCGCTGCTGCAGCGCTTCGGCATCGCCGCACCGGCGTCCGCGGATCGGTCCCGCGCGGTGGTGATGTCGTTTTCCGCGTCCGCGCTGTGGCGGGTCCGCCGGGCGGCGCCGCTGCTGCCCACGGTGCTGCTCGGCAGGAGTCATCGATATCTGAGCAGCAGCGCGGCCAGCACCGTCGGGGCCACCGCGGTCGGCCCCGCGCTGGCCACCCTTCGCGAACACCCCGAGCTCGTTGACCGGGCGGCGGCCCAGGGCCGGGCGCTGTACTGCTGGACTGTCGACGACTACCAGGACGTCATCTTCTGCCGGGATGAAGGGGTCGCGTGGCTGGCCACCAACCATCCCCGTCGCGTCAAGTCGTGGCTCGACACACCTGATCCGGGCCTAACCGGCGCCGACCTCAACTAGTCGGTTCGCCGCGGTAACGGAACGATTCTGGTTGTTGTCGCGACCAGCGGTCGGGGGCGGGCCTAGATTTTGTCCCTGGCGGCGTGGATGGACTTCAGCTCCGAACTCACATCGCGTTCGAGGAATTCCTCCAGGTCAAACAGATTGTCGTCGGCACGCTCGGCGACCCGCAGCAGCGTGGTCATGATCGAGACCTCTTCAACCTGCTCCTCGAGGAACCACCACATGAACTGCTCGCCGAGATAGTCGCCCTCCTCGCGGGCCGCGGCCGCCAGCGCGCTGACCTGATCGGTGACCGTGCGCTCCGAGTCGAGCGCCAGCGCCAGCGCCTCCCGCACGGTGGCGAACTGGTTGCGCACCTCGTCTACTCCGGGGATATCGACTGGGATGTCGCGGTCGAGCAGATATTGCACCATCTTGCCCGCGTGCTGGCGCTCCTCAGCGGCGTGGTTGTAAAAACGCTTCGCCAATTGCGGCAGATTCTCGCGGTCGAAATAGACGGCGACTGCGATATATTGCTGTGCGTTGGTGAATTCGTTGCGGATCTGCTTCTGCAGCAGCGAGTGGAATTTCGTCTTTGCGGTTATACGATCGGCCATGATGGGCAGGTTAGCGCACGTCAGAAGGCATTACAACGAAGGCAATGCTTAATGAGGGCAGGGTTCCCTTAGTAAAGCAACGCTACCTTTAATGAAGGTACGATTGGCGTTGCTAAAGAGAAGAAAGGCCAGGGTTTCCTAACTAAAGTAATGCTAAATGAAATGCAATCGCGAGAGCTTTCCGTATTTTGATTGGGGTTCCGCAAAATCGCTCGCTACGGCCGGTCGCCGAGAACGGCGTGCGGTACCGGCTGGTCGGTAGCCAGCGCGTCGAACAGCTGGGCGGCCTTCTGGTGATCCCACACCACGATCGAGCCGACGTCGCTGCCGGTGAACTCGCCAATCGGGACGGTCAACGCGGTGGTGGATCCGTGCAGTGCCCAGCCCAGCCGGGCCATATCCCAGGCATGATCGCCCTTGTCGATGGTCAGGGCGCCAGTCGCCGCATGTGCCACTGAATACCACCGCCACGGGTTCAGCCACACCGCCGGGCTCGCGGCGCGATGCAGCACCGCGGACATGAATTGCCGCTGGTTGACCATCCGGTCGAGGTCGGCCCGCGGAGTATCCCGAGAGCGGACGTAGCCGAGCGCATCGCGGCCGTCCAGTTTCTGGCACCCGGCGGGCAGGTCGATGCCGGCGAGTGGATCGCTCATCGGCGCGGCCGGACAGACCGTGACCCCGCCCAGCGCGTCGACCAGCGCGGCGAACCCGCTGAACCCCACCTCGGCGTAATGGTCGAGGCGTAGTCGGGTGGCTTGCTCGACCGTCTGAGTCAGTAACTGCGCCCCGCCCATCGCGAATGCCGCGTTGATCTTGTCGCGGCCATAACCGGGAATCGGCACATAGGAGTCGCGCGGTATGGACACCATCGTCGTCGGAGTGCGCGACCCGAACGCCGGCACGTGAACCAGCAGCATGGTGTCGGTTCGGCCGTTGCCGGTGTCGCCGCCAGTCGCCAGCGCCTGCTGCTGCTCGACGGTGAGGCCTTGCCGGCTGTCCGAACCGACCAGCAGCCAGGTGCTGCCCTGCCCGGATGCCGGCCTGCCGGGGTAGTCGGTCAGCACCGGCTCGCGGTGCAGCGCCGTCTCCATCCACAGCGTGCCGCCCAGGATGCCCGCGCTGACCAGCAGAACGACGATCACCAGGCTCAGCGAAATGAGTTGGCCCCACGCCCGTTTACGCCGTGGCCGCGGCTTGCGCGGCCGCGGGGCCGGCTTGGGTGGCACCGCCCCGGCCGGTCGCGGCGGCCGTCGGAGCGGGGTGGTGGGCTGGTTTTGCGGCTGGTAGCCGGGGTCGCGGGGGATGACCTGCGAGGGCTCCGGCTGGGGTGCGCGCGGTGGGAGCCGGCGCTGGCCCGGTGCACGGTCGTCGTTCATCTGGTCGGCCGGCTCCGTCAGTGCAGCCAACGCAGCTGGCCGGCCAGCAGCGCGTACCCGACGAACGTCACGCTGTCGATGAGCCCGTGCGCGATCACCAGCGGCCAGAGCCGGCCACTGCGCTGCCAGGCATACCCGAACACCAGGCCCATCGCGACATTGCCCAGCCCGGCGCCAAAACCTTGGTAGAGGTGGTAGCTGCCGCGCAGCACGCTCGACCACACCAGCGCCACCCGCGATACG
>JAFAID010000109.1 GCA_019236925.1 Mycobacterium sp.
CCTGCCGATCGCGCTGCTCGAGGATGCGGTCGCGGTGCTCGGTGGATTTGCGCTTGCCGCAGTAACAGCTGCTCTGTGACAACGCGTTTCGACGCGATCATCGTGGGCGCCGGCCAGGCCGGGCCGCCGCTGGCAGGTCGACTGACGGCTGCCGGTCACAACGTCGCCATCGTGGAGCGCAAGCTGATCGGCGGCACCTGTGTCAACAACGGATGCATCCCGACGAAGACATTGGTGGCCAGCGCGCATGCCGCGCACCTGGCCCGCCGCGGCGCTGACTTCGGTGTCGGCACCGGAGCGATCAGCGTGGACATGGCGAAAGTCAAGGCGCGCAAGGACAAGGTCATGCTCGACGACCGCAAGGGTGTCGAAGACTGGTTAACCGGAATGGACGGCTGCACCGTCATTCGCGGGCACGCCCGCTTCGAGGATCCGCGCACGCTGCGCGTCGGCGACGAAGTCTTACAGGGCGAGCGGATCTTCCTCAACGTCGGTGGCCGTGCGGTGGTGCCCGACATCCCCGGCCTCGCCGATGTCGAGTTCCTCACCAACGTGTCGATCCTCGAACTCGACACGCTGCCCGATCATCTCGTCATCATCGGTGGTAGCTACATCGCGCTCGAGTTCGCTCAGATGTACCGCCGCTTCGGCGCCCGGGTGACCGTCGTCGAGAAAGGGCCGCGGCTGGCGTGCCGTGAAGACCACGACGTCTCGGACACCATCAAGGAGATCCTGCAGAACGAGGGCATCGACATTGTGGTGGATGCTGCTGATATCCGAATTGCCAAGCAGAACAGTGGTTTCCAGGTGACGCCACGGGCCGGTGCCGCACCGGTCGCCGGGAGCCATCTGCTGCTCGCGGTGGGGCGTCGGCCCAACACCGATGACCTCGGCCTCGAGCACGCCGGTGTGCAAACCGATGCCCGGGGATACATCACGGTCGACGACCAACTGAAAACCAGCGTCGACCACATTTGGGCAATGGGTGACTGCAACGGCAAAGGCGCATTCACCCACACGTCCTACAACGACTTCGAGATCGTCGCGGCCAACCTGCTCGACAATGAGCCGCGCCGGGTCAGCGACCGCATTCCCACCTATGCCCTCTTCATCGACCCGCCGCTGGGACGGGCCGGAATGACCGTGGAGCAGGTGCGCGCGTCGGGGCGCCCTGCCCTGGTGGGTCAGCGGCCGATGACCCGCGTGGGCCGCGCGGTGGAAAAGGGTGAGACACAAGGCTTTATGAAGGTGGTTGTCGACGCGGCGACGCAGCAGATCCTGGGTGCGGCCGTCCTCGGCGTCGGTGGCGACGAGGCCATCCACGCGATTCTTGATGTGATGTCGGCGAAAGCTCCCTACACCACGCTGACCCACACCGTGCACATCCATCCGACGGTCAGCGAGCTGATACCGACGATGCTGGAGGAGATGTCGCCGCTGCAGTAGTCGTTACGCCGCCGGGTCAGCCTGCTGTAGAACGGCGTCCTCGCCGCCCTCGTTGGGATGCGCCGGCCAACCCGGATACGGCGGCGGCGTCCCGCCGAACGCCGGGCAGTGCGCGTGATGTGCGCACCAGTCACATAACCGTGACGGACTGGGCCTGAAATCGCCTGTCGCGCCGGCCGATTGAATTGCCCGCCAAATCGCCATCAGCGTCTTCTCGAAGCGAAGCAGCTCGTCTTCGTCGGGGGAGTAGTCAAGCAGCTGGCCATCGGCAAGGTAGATGAGTCGCAGCCGCGTCGGCAGCACGCCGCGCGAGCGCAGCAGCGCGACCGCATAGAACTTCATCTGAAACATGGCCTTGAACTCGGCGAGGGCCCGCGCTTCCGGTGGCGCCTTGCCGGTTTTGTAGTCCACCACTCGCAACTCGCCGGTGGGCGCGACGTCGATGCGGTCGATGATCCCGCGGAGCAGCGTGCCGTCGGCAAGCTCGACTTCGATGCGTTGCTCGCAACTCTGCGGCTCGAACCGGGTCGGGTCTTCCAGCCGGTAGTAGCCCGACAGCAGGGCGCGGGCCTCGTCGAGGAGCTGAGACTGTTGCGCGGCGTCCAACTCGGCGACCAGATCCGGCTCCGCGGCGAGCAGCTGCTCCCACGCCGGACCGACCAGCGCGCCGGCGGTCTCCGGGACGCG
>JAFAID010000174.1 GCA_019236925.1 Mycobacterium sp.
ACATTGCCCTACTTCCCGACATCGGCGAACCGCTATAACGCTCGCTTACGCGACACGCCGACTGTCCGATGGGGCGGCACCGATCGCGGCAAGCTGCCCACTTGGCGCAGTCAACGGGCTTTCAAGCGTCGCGCGACGACATGCTGCCTGAATACGTTTTCCGCGCGGTCGGCGTTACCTACCGGCCGTACGGTCAGTGTCGCTGCCAGGCATGCCAGGCGTGCGACGTGGCCGATAAGTCCGGCCACGGCGGACGACGCACCATGGCCACACAGGCCAGGACCGCCGATAGCAGGCCGGTGATCACCCCGATCAGCGCGATCCGGTCGGCGTCGATCGCCGGCACCCAGCGCGCCGTGCCGGCGTGCACGACAAACACACCGACCGGCGTCGCGGTGCCGGCGCGGACCTTGGCAACGGTGATCACCGTGCCGCCGTCCGCCATTCGATAGGGCTCGCCGTAGACGCGTCCCCGAGTGCCATTGGTGGGCAACTCGTCGAGTGAATCCGGAATCTTCATAGGACCGATCCTTTTCGCCGGTTCTGACAAACCGAAGAACTCAAAGCCAGTCTGGCAGACACGTTGGCCATCGGTTCGCGGCTTCGCACACAACGGTTTCCTACGATGGTCATGTGGGCGATCACGCGTTTAGTCCGCAGGAGCGGCAAGCGGTGTATCGGGTGATCTCGGAACGACGAGACATGCGCCGGTTCGTGCCTGACAGCACCGTGCCGGACGACGTCATGGCGCGGGTGCTGCAGGCCGCGCATGCCGCACCCAATGTGGGTCTGATGCAGCCGTGGCGATTCATCAGGATCACCGATGACTCGCTGCGACGACGCATCCACGCCCTGGTCGACGAGGAGCGGCTGTTGACCGCTCACGCGCTGGGTCAACGGGCGCAGGAGTTTCTGGCGCTGAAGGTCGAAGGCATCCTCGATTGCGCCGAACTGCTGGTGGTGGCGCTGTGCGAGGGCAGGGACAGCTACGTCTTCGGCCGTCGCACCCTGCCGCAGATGGATCTCGCATCGGTGTCATGCGCGATCCAAAACCTTTGGCTGGCAGCACGATCCGAAGGCCTGGGGATGGGGTGGGTATCGCTGTTCGATCCGCCGAAACTGGGGGCGTTATTGGCCATGCCCACCGATGCCGAACCGGTGGCGATCCTGTGTCTTGGCCCGGTACCCGAATTCCCGGATCGACCCACGCTGGAATTGGACGGCTGGGCGCTGGGCAGGCCGCTCGCCGAATTCGTCTCCGAGAACGGCTGGGGCAAAGAGCCGGGCGTCAGCTCATCGCCAGTTGCGCGATGAGCGTCTCGATTGCCGCCGCGGCAAGTGGCCCACCGCTACCTGATCGCGGGCGGCCTCGGCGGTTACGATGCCGGGGTGCAAACTCCTCCACCAGGCTTTCCCCCGCAGGGGGGTAGTTCGCCAAACGATCCCCCGGAGCACGGGGAGCCCGGCCACGTCGGCCAGCCGCCCCCCGGCAGCTACGGTCAGCCCGGTCCCGGCGGCTATGACCAGCCGACTGTTGCCAACCAGAGCCAGCAACCGCCCTACCCCGGCTACGGCACGCCGCCGCCACCCGCACCCGGCTATCCGCCGGCCGGTTACGGTCAGCAACCGGGTTATGGTCCGTCCCTGTGGGGCGGCGGCCAGGCCGCCCAGCCAACGGGCCCAACTTCCCAGCAAACCATCAGCTGGATCACTTTTGCCGGGGTCGGGCTGCTGGGGCTGCTCGGCGCCATCCTCACGTTGACGCTATGGATCAACATGAGCAGCGCTGTCAGCCGAGCTTCGGACGTGTGCAAACGGTTCGGCGGGGAGTACTCCAGCCTGTGCCGGCAGCAGATCGAACATATGGTGCCCAGTGCGCCGGCGGCCCTGGTGACATGCCTGTTTCTAATCATCGCGGGCGGCCTCGCGGCCGCCGGTGGCGCGGTAATGCTCTTCCTCAAGAATCAGATGGGGCAATTCCTCATCCTCGGCGGCGGCGTCGTGATGCTGGTGCTGTCGATTGCGTGCGAAGCGCGCTATGGCGCTACCGGTCGACTCACCTACGACCTGGTCGCGGGATTCGTCATCGCCGCTACCGGTGGTCTCCTGTTGATCCCGGCATTCCGGATGACCATGGGCCTGCCGCCGAAGCCGACCGCCGGACCGGCGCCCGGCGGATTCCAGGGCGGCGGGCAATGGCCGTACGGCCAGCCGCCACCGCCTCAGCAAGGCCCGCCCGGCCCTGGTGGGTATCCGCCGCCACATTGGTGAGTCGTCGGCGGAGCCGGGCAAGCTGAGGAGGTGACGGTAATCGGCGACCAGGAGGCAACAGGCCACCGCCGTGACAATGTGCTGCTCGTGCATTGGCATGATTTGGGCCGGTATCTCGGTGTCTACGGCCGCACCGATGTTTCGAGCCCCCGGCTGGACCGGCTGGCCGGCGAGGGCATCTTGTTCACCCGAGCACATGCCACCGCGCCGCTGTGCTCGCCGTCGCGCGGATCACTGTTCACCGGCCGCTACCCGCAGAGCAACGGACTGGTCGGCCTGGCCCACCACGGGTGGGAGTACCGCTCGGATGTCCGTACGCTGCCCCAAATACTCTCCGAATATGGCTGGTACTCAGTTCTTTTCGGTATGCAGCACGAGACCTCGTACCCGTCGAGACTTGGTTTCGACGAGTTCGACGTATCGAACTCTTATTGCGAGTACGTGGTGGAACAAACCGAGGAATGGCTGCGGGGACACGACACCGGCCGGCCGTTTCTCTTGACGGCCGGCTTTTTCGAGACACACCGGCCCTATCCGCGGGATCGCTACCAACCGGCCGACGCCGCGACGGTTGATACACCCGACCATCTGCCCGATACCGTTGAGGTACGCCAGGATCTGGCCGACTTCTACGGCGCCATCGCGACCGCCGACGCTGCTGTCGGCCGGATATTGGACACACTTGCCGCCACCGGACTCGACGCCAGCACGTGGGTGGTCTTCTTCACCGACCATGGCGCACCGTTCCCGCGGGAGAAATCCACGCTGTACGAGGCCGGAACGGGCATCGCGATGATCATCCGCCCGCCCACCGGGATGACATTCGCCCCAAAGGTTTACGACGATCTGTTCAGCGGTGTGGATCTGGTCCCGACGCTGCTGGGTCTGCTCGGCATAGCCGAGCCAGAGGACATCGAGGGCGTCTCACACGCGCGGGCGCTGCTTGCACAGGACGGCACGGCGTCGGTGCGCGATTACGTGTACACCACCAAGACATATCACGACTCGTTCGATCCGATCCGCGCGATCCGAACGAAAGACTTCAGCTACATCGAGAATTACGCGCACCGGCCGCTATTGGATCTGCCCTGGGATATCGAGGAGAGCCCGTCCGGTCACGCTGTCGCGCCGCTCGTGACGGCGCCGCGCCCGGAACGCGAACTCTATGATCTGCGCGCAGATCCCACCGAGACCAACAACTTGCTGGTCGGTGGCGTGGACGGAGCCGATGCGATCGCCACCGATCTAGCTGTCCGGCTGCATGATTGGCGCCAGCAAACCAGTGACGTCATACCATCCGATTTCGCCGGTAGCCGCATTGCGGCTCGCTATACCGAGACGTATCTGCAGATCCACGAGAAGACGCCAAGCAGTCGGTCGGCGATCGCCGTCGACCGCGGTATTGAGGATGGAGTCCGGCACGCCGAGCAATAGTTCTGTTCGGCGTGAACGTAATTGGTATGGATACGACCGCTCCGGCGTGCAGCTAGGCTCAGCTGGTGCCCGCGCATCCGACGTCGTACCTGGTGCTTGCTTCGCAACGCTGCGGCAGCACGCTACTGGTCGAATCGTTACGCGCGACCGGCAGCGCCGGCGAGCCGCAGGAGTTCTTCCAGTACCTGCCAACGACCGGCATGGCGCCACAGCCGCGGGAGTGGTTCGCCGGAGTCGAGGACGAGACGATCCTCCGGCTGCTCGACCCACTCGAGCCCGGCACACCCGACACCGCGTCGTCGACCGCCTGGCGCGAGCACATCCGCAGCTCCGGCCGGACACCCAACGGCATCTGGGGCGGCAAATTGATGTGGAATCAGACGCCATTGCTGCAGCAGCGGGCGGCCGGATTACCTGATCGCTCCGGTGACAGTCTGCGGGCGGCAATTCGAGACGTGATCGGAAGCGAACCAGTGTACGTTCACGTCCACCGCCCCGACGTGGTTTCGCAGGCGGTGTCGTTCTGGCGGGCGGTCCAGACCCGGGTCTGGCGGGGCCGTCCGGCCCCCGAGCGTGACTCACAGGCCGCATACCACGCCGGCGCCATCGCCCATGTCGTCAGGAGTCTGCGCGATCAGGAAGAGGGCTGGCGCAACTGGTTCACCGAAGAGCACATCGACCCGATTGATGTGGCCTATCCGGTGTTGTGGCGCAACCTCACTTCGATCGTCGCCACGGTGTTGGAGGCGGTCGGCCAAGACCGGCGGCTGGCTCCCGAACCGGTGCTGGAACGCCAGGCCAATCAGCGCTCCGACGAGTGGGTGGATCGCTACCGCGACGACGCCGAGCGACTGGGGCTGCCGCAGTAGCCGTACGTCACTCCGGAACCCGGGCGACGACGAACACCCGTCGGAACGGGAAGAACGTGGTCCCGTCGGGCCGGGGTGGGTAGGCGTCGGCGAGCAACGGGATGAGTTCCTCGCGAAACTGTTGGTATTCCTGCTCGTTGAGTCGCTCGCTGACCGGCAGCAACGCGGTGCCGCTGATCCAATCCAAGACCGGATGCTCGCCGGTCAGCTGGTGAATGTAGGTGGTTTCCCAGGCGTCGACGGTGCACCCGGCGTCGAGCAGCAGCTCGGCGTAGTGCGCCGGCGTGTCGACGACGGTCCCCACCCGAAACGGAGTGTCGCGCAGTGTCTTTGCGTATGGCTCGCGACGGGCAACCGCGCGTACCGCGGCATGCGATGGGGTCTCGAAGTTGCCGGGCATCTGGACTGCGATCCACGCTCCTGGGGGCAGTTGATCGGCCCAGCGGGCCATCAGCTCGTCGCGTTCGGGCGCCCAATGCAGAGCGGCGTTGCTCAGCACCACATCGGTATCGGGTTGCGGCTTCCAGGTTCTCAGGTCTCCGACGGTGGCTTCCACGCCGCGTTCGCGGGCGGCGGCGACCATCTCCTCTGAGCTGTCCACCGCCTCGACCACGGCGTCGGGCCAGCGCCGGGCCAGCTGCAGGGTCAGGTTGCCCGGGCCGCAGCCCAGGTCGACCACTCGGCGCGGCTGCTGGGCGCCCACCCGGGACAGCAGGTCGTAGAACGGCCTGGCCCGGTCATCGGCGAAGGTCAGGTAGACGTCTGGATCCCACATATTGGTCCTCCTGATCAACGGCCTGTGAAGCCATTGATCAGAGACGGTAGCTCACAGACCCCAGCCTTAGGTCTGCGGTTCGCGCGTCAAGTTTGTACCGGTGGGAGCCGACGCGCGAGCTGCAGCGGCGACCCATGTCGGGAGCTGGTGTTAAGTTGCGGGCCATGAAGTCCGGTAGACGCTTCCGGGCCGAACTCACCGAAGCTCAGGTGCGGTTGGCTTTCCAGACTGCTGATGCGTGCAGGGCAGTGTGGAACACAGGTTTGGAGCAGCGCCGAGAATATCACCGCAAGGGCGCACGGATGAACTACGAAGCGCAGGCGCACGAATTGGTTGAGGCCAAAAAAGAAAACCACTGGCTTGCCGACGCGCCGTCGCATTGTCTGCAGCACGCGTTGCGTGACCTGGATGAGGCGTGCCGCACGCATGGCACGTTTCGGGTCCGGTGGCGTTCGGCTCGGCGGTGGCGCCCGTCGTTCCGGTTTCCGGAGGGCTCCACAATCAAGCTGCAGAAACTGAATCGGCGCAAATCTCAGATACAGCTACCCAAACTGGGATGGGTGAAGTTCCGCGCGTCACGCTGTTTGGATGGTGAGACCATCCGCTCGGCCACGTTGACGCACGAGGGCCGTCACTGGTTTGTGTCGCTACTAGTCGAAGACGGCATGACAACTCCGGACCAGCACGTGTTGCCGGACACTGCGGTCGGCGTCGATCGCGGTGTTGTTGTGGCGGTGGCCACCAGCGCCGGCGATCTGTTCGACCAAGTGTTCAGCACACCACGCGAGCAGCAGCGCGCGTTGCGCTTGCAACGCAAACTATCCCGTGCGGCGAAGAACTCGGCCAACCGCAACAAGACCCGGCACGCGCTGGCCAAATTGCGGGCTCGTGAGCGGCGCCGTCGCCGCGATATCTGCCAAAAGACAGCACACCAGTTGGCGCGGTACAACGCGTTGGTGGTCTTGGAGAAGCTGCCCGTTCGCAGCATGACGCGCCGCGCGAAGCCGGTTGCGGATCCGGCCATCCCAGGCAGGTTTTTACCCAACGGCAGAGCCGCCAAGTCGGGGCTAAACCGTGCCATCTTGTCCAAGGGCTGGTATCGGTTTGAGTTAGCGTTGAAGTCCGCGGTCCGCCACAGCGGGACACGGGTACTAAAGGTTCCGGCAGCGTTCACATCGCAACGCTGCTCGGCGTGTGGGCATGTGGACCCGAAATCTCGTGAGAGCCAAGCGGTTTTCCGGTGCACCCACTGCTTACACACTGAGCACGCGGATGTCAACGCCGCTAAAAATATACTGGCCGCGGGGCTGTTGGCGGCGTCAGCCTGTGGAGATGACCTAGAGCTTGCGAGCCACGGGTAACCCTTGAAGCAGGAACCAGCAGGAAACCGCGAGGAATTACTGCTCCAACCCAAACCGGTGTTGGAATCCGGCGGAATTATCCTTCCGGAGGACGTCAAATAGACAAACCGTATTACGCGCTGCTTGCCGCACGACTCGAGGATGGGTGATGACCGACGAGGACGAGGCCGCGCAGGTCCGACAGATCTGGTCTGAGCTGGGCTTGCCCGGGGTTATCGATGTGCACACCCATTTCATGCCGAAGTCGGTGATGGACAAGGTGTGGCACTACTTCGATTCCGCCGGCACGCTGGTAGGCCGATCACCTATCGGGCGGCTGAGTCACGACGGGTGCAAATACTGCGGCAGTTCGGCGTACGTGGTTTCACCGCGCTGGTCTACCCGCACAAGCCGCAGATGGCGGCGTGGCTGAACCAGTGGGCTGCCCAGTTCGCCCGGTCGACTCCGGATTGCCTTGCCACCGCGACATTTTATCCCGAGCCAGACGCCGGAGAGTACGTCGAGGCAGCCATCCGCGACGGGGCCCAGGTCTTCAAAGCACACGTACAGGTAGGTCGCTACGAGCCCAACGACTCACTGCTCGACCATGTTTGGGGTGTCATTGAGGACGCCGGGGTACCCGTGGTGATTCACTGCGGTTCTGGGCCGGTGTCGGGCGAGCACACCGGGCCTGAGCCGATACGTCGTCTGCTGGGCCGCTATCCGCGGCTGCGGCTGGTCGTCGCGCATCTGGGAATGCCGGAGTACACCGAGTTTCTCGACATCTGCGAAAGCTCAGCCGACGTCCGGCTTGACACCACAATGGCTTTCACCCCGTTCGTCGACGAAAGCATGCCATTCCCGCCGTCACAACTTCGTCGGCTGCGGCAACTGGGCGATCGCATTCTGTTCGGCAGCGATTTTCCCAACATCCCGTACGGCTACGTCGACGCGATACGGTCACTGATCCGGCTGCCCGGCATCGACGACAACTGGCTGCGCAAGGTGTTATACGAGAACGCCGCCGCCCTGTTCTTTCAGAATGCCGCACCCACGTTGAGCTGAGAGCTGGTGCTGGGCCAGCGCAGGCGGGCCAACAGCAGAGCCTCGGGCAAAGCGGTGTGACCGTCGAGCCGCTGAGTCGACAGCGGATGCAGCGCCGTCAGCGCTGGGCGATGACTACCGGATTGCGAAATCAGCCCGGGTAGCGGCCCACCCGCAGCGGGCGGGGCATCGGTACGGAATGCGCACGCGACGGCCAGCGTCTGCTCGTCGCCCGCACCGGTGACCTCCATCGCCGTCCATGTCTCGCGGACCGGGTATGACCAGATCGCCGCGAGAGTGTTCGCCAACGCGGTGTCGGTCTTAACTTGGTACGCCGCAACATAATCCGCAGTTCCCTGACAGATCCCACCCCAGGTTTCAGGGGCGGACCGGTCGTGGAGGCCTGGGATGTCGTCGGGCTCGGCGATGGTGGCCGTCCACCCGCCCTCGCGCAGGTGGTCGGCAAGCCGGCGCGCTGCAACCTCAGCCGTTTCGTGCAGCGGAATGTGCGGGGAACGGGCCTGCAACGCCGCGAGGTTGTCCGCGGCCGACAACGTCAGCCCGATCCACGTCTCCCGCTGGCGCGCACCGGTATCGGATGCGGTGTCATGGCTGGTGACGCGGACAGAGTCCGCGCGCAGACCATAGCGGTCGGTGTAGCTGGCGATCAGCGGCAGCGGCAGTGCGTCGGGAGCCGACACCGGCGGGGTGACACGCAGCAGCGCGGTGGTACGCACGTCGGTGTCGGAGCCACCGGCTGACCGCGTGCCGCGGCTGGTACGCCGCATCGCCCAGCGACGGTGCAGGATCGTCGTCACGGGCAGCCCGCGCCACCTGGCCAGCAGCGTGATCGCCAGCACGATGGCGATGCCGAGCACCCAACGCTCGCGCGTCGACTGCCACGGGAAGCCCAGCGCCGCGGCCACAACGGCCAGTGCCACCAAGGTAATCCGTCCAGTGGGCGGTGTTATGGAGTGATGTGGCCTCACGGGGTGGGCTCCTTTCGTCGGCGCGTGGAGATCGCGGCGGCGGCTACGACGGCCAATATCAGGGCCCCGGTCCCGGCGAACGCAACGATCCGCGGTAGGGGGCTCTTGGGCGCCGGTTCTGGCGGCGCCGCAACATGTTTCGTCGGGGCCGCGTCGTGGTCGGTGGCGGCGGGTAGCTCCCAGGTCAAGGCCGCAACCGGGTCCAGAGTGCCGGCGCCGATGACGTTGGACGGCGCGCGGGCCCCGTTGTGCGCGGTTGCGGTGAGGCGGTGAACCACCTGGCTGGCGTTCAGTTCTGGATACTTGCTGCGAACCAGCGCCGCGACACCCGATACATAGCCGGCCGCGTAGCTGGTGCCGCTGAGCGTAACCAACTGCTGGTGTTCGTTGGGCAGGCCGTTGGCAAGTCCCCCGTCATCGCGGTTGCTTACCGAGACGATGTTCTCGCCGGGCGCGGCGATCCCCACCCACGGGCCTGCCATCGTGAATTTCGACGGCTGGTCATCGGGTGTCAGCGAGGCCACCGACAGCACGTATGGCTGCCACCATGACGGCACCGACACCGACGTGACGCCTGCCCAGTTGCGGGGGTCCTCGGGACGGCCCAGGTCGGTCAGCGGGTTGGAATCACACGACGCGCCCCCAGAACCCGAACCGGTGGAACCACTGTTGCCTGCGGCGGCCACGATGACCGCATCCTTGTCGACCGCCGCATACCGGATCGCGGCGCCCAGTTCCGCCTGGTCCACATTGCGATCAGCGGGCACGCAGGTGATCGCCGAGATATTGATGACCCGTGCGCCGAGGTCGGCTGCATGCACAATCGCCCGGCCCAGCGTGGCGACGTCGACGGCCGCACGAGCCAGCGTCGGATCGCCGCCGGCAGTTCGCGGGGAGAACTTCGCCGATGTGACCCGCAAAGACAGCAGCCGCGCCGCGGGTGCGATTCCGGCGAAGCCGTCGTCACCGGGCTGGCCGGCGATCAGCCCGGCAACCAGGGTGCCGTGCCCGTCACAGTCGGTCAGGCCGTCCGTCGTTTCGACGTAGTCGCCACCGGGTTGCACGCCGGGCAGCCTTGGCCCCGGCCGCACTCCGGTGTCCAGAACCGCCACCAGTTGCCCGTCGCCACGCGAAAACCGCCACGCCGCAGCCGGATCCATCATTCGTTGGTCGAGCGTCGCCACGCCTGGATCGGTACCGGGGATGACACCGGAGCTACTGCAGTCGCCGTTCTTCTCCATCGGCTGCACCGGACCGGGCGCGCCGTTCGGCGGGTGGGCGCCCGAGTCGACCTTCGGCTGGGTGATCGCCAAGGCGGGCGGACAGACCCACAACGCGGCAGCCAGAGCCGCTGCGAAGCAACCGTATCGGCGCCGGGCGCGGGCAGAAATCATCGATTGAGCACCCAACTGAAGATCCCGACCACATAGGCGATCACGGGGATCAGCGACGCGTCGATTCCCGACGCGACGAAGCCCAGCAGTCGGCGCACCGGCAGCGAATAGCTATCCGGAGACGCAATCGGCGGGTTCAACGCCACCACAACCCACGCCAATACCAGTGCCGCGAGCACGATTACGGCAATCAGCGCGGCCAGGTAGTGGGCCGTCGCGGTGTAGTACACCGCTAACGCCAGGCTGACCAAGTAGGGCTGAGCCAGAAGCCAGGCTTTGCAGGCGGCCGAGTCCCATACCCGGGCCCGCAGCGCAGCCGCCGCCGAGGTCGCGGCGACCACATACCAGCCCCAGCCGGACAGTGTTTGCGGGTGCAACGCAATCGCCACCGACCCGACCGCGCTGAGCAGCACAGCTCCAGCGATGAAACCGATTTGGTGCGCATCGCTGATCCGCACCCGTCGCGGCAGGTCCTCCAGCACCCGCAGCGATGGCGCGGACGGGGTGGGATCCCCGGGGGCCGGGATGACCGGTAGCGGGAATCGCGCCCACAGCGCGGATAATTGGGCGGCCTCGACCGTGACCAGCAGCGCCACCACGATCAGCAAGCAGCCAAGGCTGACCAGCGGCGGCTGCCAGAACGATGCCGCGCCGGCAGCCAACAACACACCCACGCCGAGCACCGTCGTTGCGGTGAAAACCGCGATCGCGCTGCCCCCTTCGCGGTGCGGGAGGACCAGGTTGATCAGCGACCACGCGGCCACCCCGGCGGCGGCCAGCGTGACCGACGCCGCTCCAAAGCCGCCCGGTACCGCCAAGGCCAGTGCCGCGGCGATCGGCACCAGCGCCGCCGCCGAGCACACCGCACGCACGCTAGGTGAGGGGAATGCCAAGCCGGCCAGCGCGGCGAGCACCGCAACTGCGCTGACCGCGAACAGCCCGGCCGGCGAGCCGGTGGCGACTCGGTGGGTAACGGCCAGGCCGGTTGCCGCCCAGATCAATCCAACGACCGCGGCCAGCGCGCCGCGCTGGATGTGGGCGCTACCCCAGGGCTTCAGTCGGGATGCGGAGAAGATCACCGCTGCGTCGGCGATGTCCTCGACGATGCCCGGCGCGGCCGGACCGGCCGGGACAGGTTGCAACGCAAGCAGATCCCCGTCGACGACGCCGACGGTGTCCAGACTGGCGTCAAGACTGAACGGCGCCCCACCGATCGGAGCAAGGCTGAGCCGAGCGGGGGTGACTGAGCCGGCATCGGCCTCGTCCGGCTCACCGTCGTGGACGGCGGGAACCACCAAACGCTCTACCGCGGGCAGGATTTCGCGCAGCGGCAGCTCGGCCGGTAGCGCCATCTCGGTCAGCCGACTGTCAGCGAGGATGGCGACCCGCACGATGGGCATCACAGCGCTGGACATCACCGGTTCCTCAGGCTTTGCGGGGACATGGGTTCTCTTTCTCTTCGTTGACTGCGGTTGTTCTTGGAAGACGCAGACGGCTCGTTAACTGGATTGGGTTGTGAAGTCTCGGGACAGTCGCTTACCCGGGAACCAGTCGCCATCCGGCAACTCCGAGGTGAGCTGCTCGACGGCAACGGCGATCGCGAACGGGGTTCCTGGCCTAAACGTCGAAATCCATTCCCCGTCGAAGGCACGCGACGGGCTGACCAACACTCTGCCCGCGGTGGTGTCGACGATGCTCATCCCGACTTCGGTGCTGGCGTGCTGTCCGTCATGGCGGCAGCCGGCGACGATCTCAACGTAGCTGCGCGGCCCGGTGAACACCGACTCAACGACGGGACGCGCTGATTGCGGGATGCCCAGATAGTCAAGGACTTCGGCCAGCGAGCCCCCGTTGCGCAGCCGGTTGTCGGCCCGCGCGCCAACCCGGGCGGGCAAATTGAACTCCTCGAACCGCGCCGGCGAACGCTGCGCCAACCCGACACCCAGCACCGGGACCAGCGCGCGGGCATCGGGGATGGCCATCGCCGTGAACGTCACCAGCTGCGCGTTACGCAGCGCCACAACAGTTTTGTCGCCACGTCGCGCAACGATTCCACGCAGCAGCTCGCCGGCACCGGAGGCTTCGCCCGATCCCACGTAACGCAGATCCAGCCAGCGGTCAGGGAAGCACACCTGCCGGATCCATTCGGCCACCGCGGGGTTGACATCACCCCGTGCGGACATCATGCCCATCCGGGTCAGCTCGGCGGCCTGCCGATCGATGAACGCGCCCCGCTCAGCGGCGTCGGTGTACGGCATGGTGATCGCCAACACCCACGGGAAGGTCCCCGCTCCAACGGTTTCGGCGATATACCACGCCTGGTCGACGGTGAGCTCGACGGCGTTAGCCTGAGCAGCCATCTACTAGCCGCCCCATTTGGCGCCTTCGGCTTGGTCGCGGGCCAGCATCGAGGTGGTGTTGTTTTCATGGGTGCCCGCCATCGCGCGGTAGGACAACACCAACTGCTCCATGGCCTGGTTCCACTGCGCCTGCCACGCCTGATAACTCATCCCGGTGTCACCCTGCCAGCCTGCCTGCAACGCGGCCTGCTCGCTGGCGATATCGGCACCCAAGGCCTGCAGCGTGCCCGCATAACCGGCCATGTCGGCGGCGTGCGCCAGCATCGCCGGATAGTTGTACATGATCTGCGACATCACAAGTCCCTTTCGTCTCAGCCAGTCAGATATCAGAAGCCGGGGTAGCTACCGGCCGCGGCCGAATCGGCGGCCACATAGGTACCCGCGGCATCGCCAATGTTGGCCTGGGCCACATCCAGCAAGGTGTTGATCTTCGCTGCGGCCGCCACGAAGCGGGCGTGAGCGGCCTGAAACGCCGCCGCGGACTCCCCGGCATGAAACGCCTGCGCCGACATCGCTTCCTGCTCAGCTTGACCAATCGTCGAGCGCATCAACCCCGCCTTAGCGGCAAACGCCGACTGCGAAGCCACCAACTGCGGAATATGCGCATCCAACATACTCATAACTGAAATCCTTTCTCTAATCGACTACCGTTGTCACACAAGCACACTCAGCCGTGCACCCCCTCCCCCTCCGGCGTCTCGGAGCCCCAGGTTCCCGGCAGCATCGGCATACTTGGTCCCCAACCAAACCCATTGCCGTTCAGCGTGGCCAATCCGACTGCCTCGGCGACAGTGTCTTTGTGGACCGTGCCGGCGAATCCCAACGGCCCCGCACCGTGATCCGACGCCTCCGTCGAGCCCCAGTCCGCGTCGACATCGAAGTTCATATCGGCGAACTCGTCGGCGCTGTTGACGCTGGCCTCCATCAGCCACGCGAGATATGGGGCGTGTGAGCTGACATACTCCTCAGCGCTTGGACCTTCCCACGCGCCGGCCTGTACCGCGCCCAACAGTGTGATGAGTTCGCCTGCAGCCGAGGCATATTCGGCACTCAGCGAGGTCCACGCCCCAGCGGCCGCTAAAAGCGGCCCTGGTCCGGGACCACCGCTGAGAAGTGCCGAATGCACCTCCGGTGGCGAAGCCATCCACACCGACGCGGTCATCGTCAGCCGCGGGCCAGGTACGTCGCCGCAGCCGCCGCATCACCGGCGGCGTAACTCGCGCCGGACTCACCGACACCGACTCCGGCACGGCCGAGCTCTTCCACACCTTCGGCCGCTACCGCGGTGTGCTCAGAGCCCTGGGCGCTGAACCCGGCGGCGGTCTGCAGCGACACCGGATCGGCCGCCGACGGAACCACGGCCGTGATCGCCGGGGCCGCCTCCGCATGCGCGGCGGCCAGGCGTGCGGTGATCGCCTCCACGGCCGCGCTGGCGGAGGCCAAACCCTCCGGGACGACTCGTAACGTCATTGCAAATACTCCTTTCGATGAAACTCACCGACCATCGGCGGCCACACTCTCGTCGACGAGCGGATTGACCAGCTGCACATATGTCGGGATGTCGGTGTCGCCCAGCAGAATTGCCCGACCGGCGGGCAACCGATCGAAGCGCTGGCCGCGGACCTTCCCGCCGTCGGCCGGATTGCCGGACAACATCAACGTCGTTGCCTGCAGGTCGTTCAACCGACGCAGCAGCGGGCTGGTCATCAGGGCGTGCGCGGCACCGGTCGCGCGTGCGGTGACGATCACTCGCAGGCCGAGGTCGCTGGCCTGTGCCAGCAATCCGATCAGCGGAGTCCAGGGCCGGTGGCCGACGAACGGACCGGTCATCGCCGGAGTATCCGGTATCTGATCGACGTCGTCGATGAGCAGGTAGTGCGTGTGGCCCTGGTATGACCAGCCGGTCAGCTGAGCCGCCGACAGCCCCGCCGGTGGTTGCCGCTTTTCGATGAGCGCCGACAAGCCGAGGATCGCCGGGATCACCCGGTCGATGTTGGCAGTGTATTCGTTGTCGGGGAACAGCGGCTCATCGACGAGATGCAGCCGGCGATCCAGCACGGTGAACGCGACGCGGTCGGGGGTGGAGTTGTCCCGGACGGTACGGATGATGTGGCGCAGCAGCGTCGTCTTCCCGGACTTGGTGTCGCCCAGGACCATCAGCAGCGGATTGTCGGCGAAGTCCAGTTCGACTGCGGCCAAGTCTTCTTCGCGTTGCCCGATGACGATCCGGTCAGCGCCCCGATACAGCGCACCGACAGCGGTGGGCGTCAAGTTGGTCGGCAGCAACCGCACCGGTGGGGCCGTGACGCCGGGATGGCGGGCGTTGATCGCGGGGATCTGGTCCAGTTCGGGTTCCGCGAACAGGAAGTGCTCGGCGCCCATGGTCAGACCGCGACCCGGCTGGTCGGCGGGCACCGCCTCGGCCGGACGGTGCAGTGCGCCGACCACCCGAACGTTGCTGTCGCGCGCGTCGTGCAACTTCAGCTCCAGCCGCAGGCCGAGGCCGTCCCGCATGGCCAGCGGCACCTCCAGCCAGCTGGGGGTGGTGACGACCACGTGAATCCCGTAGGCAAGTCCGACGTTGACAAGTTCGGTCACCTTGGCCAGCAACGGGTTCCGGGTGTTGAACTGGTCGGTGTTATCCCGGCTGAAGGCATAAAGGTTGTCGATGACCAGGAACACCTGGCCCCGTCCGTCATCCGGGCCGTGCTTGTCGCGGAACACCTCCCGCTGCTGACGTGACCGTAGCAGCTGCTCGAGCTCCCCGAAGGTGCGCCGGATGCGTTCCGGTTCCAGCGCCGAGGCCACGCTGCCAACATGCGCCAAGTCCTCCAGCGCCCGCAGTTGACCGCCGCCGTAGTCCAAGCAGTAGAAACTCACCTCGCTTGGCGAGTGCAGGCTTGCCGCCGACAAGATAAACGTCTGCAGGGCAGATGATTTCCCTGACTTCGCCCCACCGTGGATCACCAGGTTGCCGGCCGATGACCTCGCGTCGAACACCAGCGGGTCGCGGCGCATCTCGAAGGGCTTGTCGATTTCGCCCAGTGGCCAACGCCACTCACCCCGCGGCAGCGCCGCGCGGGCCAGCACCGTGCCCAGCGGGATCGCGTCGTCGAGCGGCGGCAGCCACAGCTCTGGTGCGCGTGGACCGTAGCGCGCCAACTGGTCACCGATGGTAGCGATCAATTTGCGTGGCGGGCCGACCGGTTCCTCGTGACCATTGGTCGTGATCACCGTGGTCGGATCGGGCTCCACCCGACTGGCGGTGAACAGCTTCGGCTCGGGGACAGAATGCACCACGAGCGTTTTCGCCACCTGAGGTGGATCGTAGATCCCGTCGACATAAGTGCTGCGGAATTTGATTGGCGCGGCGCCTGGAGCGGGCACCAGGAAGCCCACGCCCTTGTGCTCCTTGCCGGACTCGATGTGGTAGGCGTCCTCCACGCCGATGATCGACCGTGACACCGCCGGGCTGGCCACCTTCAGGCCGATCCGGTAGGAGGTGTTCTTGTCGATGTCCCTGATCTTTCCCACATCGAGCGTCTGCGACGCGAACAGGATGTGGATGCGGAACGAGCGGCCTTTACGCGCGACGTAGTCGAACAGCTCCGCGTACTCGGGGTGGTCGGCGAGCATCAGGGTGAACTCGTCGGCGACCACGAACAGGGTCGGGATCGGCGCCAGATCATGTCCGGCGGCGATGGCGTTTTCGTATTCGGTCACCGAGTTGAACGCGCTGCCCTGTACGTGGCGTCCGGCCTCACGCAGCATCATTTCCCGACGCGCGACCTCGCCGCGCAGCGTGTCGGCGAACCTATCGGCCAACGACTTCTTCTCGGCCATGTTCGAGATCACCGCGACGACCTGCGGGAAGTTACGGAAGATATCCGCACCCGCTTCGCCCTTGAAGTCGGCGTAGATCACGATCAGCCGATCAGCGGAGTGAGTCGTCAACAGCGACAACAGGATCGACATCAGCGTCTGCGACTTGCCCGCACCGGTCATACCGATCATCAAGCCGTGCGGGCCCATGCCGCCCTCGGCCTCGTCTTTGAGGTCAAAGATCAGCGGCTCGCCGGTCGCGGTGACACCGATCGGGACCCGCAGCTCGTCGTCGCGGTGTCGCGGTGCCCACATTGTCGGGACATCCAAGCGGGATGCGTCCGGAATTCCCAGCAGCGTGGTGAAAGTGGCGCCGCGGGTCGCGGTCGAGCGCAGGCCGCTGTGCGTCGGGTTGGAGTCCCAGCGGGATAGCCGGCGCGCAAGGTGACCGGCTTCGTCGGCGCCTAGCTGGTCGACACTGTCGATATAACGCTGCCACCCGCCGTTCTGCCAGCGGTCGATGACGCCGTCGGCAATCCGCAGGATCGGCCGTTCGGGATCCGAATACTGTTCGCGGTGCGGCGCTTTGGCTGATCGATGCACGATGGTGACCCCGGCCCGACCCACGGCCAGAGGCGAGGCATTCAGGTCGTAGTCCGGGTCGTCGACGACAATCAGTAAGTGCCGCAACGCATCAGCCGACCCGCCCGTGAATGCGGGGCGGTCGGCGAGCAGCGGGCCAAGCTGCACGGCCAGCTCGTCGGGCTTGGTGGACAGGTCGCGAGCCGGGCCAACGCCATCGAGTTCACCCGGAACATCGACGTGCGGTAACCACTTGAGCCACGACCATTCCGGTGTCTCGAGACCCGAAGCGGCCACGGCGACGCCGAGCACCGTCGGGTCGTGCCAGGTCACCGCCTGGGCGATCCAGGCCCGTAACGCCGCGCGCACCTCGTCACCGTCGCCGAGGACGCTGATCCGCGAAACCTTGGTCAGGTCGATGCCTGTCGGAACATCGCGGACGGTGCGCTGAGTATCCAAAAGACTGCGTAATGCGCTGTGCGACACCGGCTCCAGGTCAATTTCGTCGGCGGTGTCGCTAACCCGCAACGCAGTGTCCAACGCTGCCGTGTGCAGGCCGGCCCGCACCACCAGAAAGTCGGCGTCCTGAGGGTCGCGTTCCCATTGGCGGCGCGATCCGGGTATCGCGGCCAGATCCGCGGGCTCGGGGTGCGACCATTCGGCCGCCGTACGTTGGTCGGCGGCCTGGGCCCGGATGTTGTCCCGAATCACCGACAGGTAGCGCAAGTAATCCGCCCGCTCGGCGTCAACTTCCTCGGTGCGGTTTTTGTTGTCGGTGCCGCGGTAGAACGCGGTGGCGGCCAGCAACAACACAAACGGGAAGAACAGTGTCTGCGGGGAGATCAGCCGGATGCCGGTGGCCACCAACGCGACGATCATGCCGACGATCAAAAGCACGATCACGACCGGCAGCGCCCGCCGCAGCATCGACGGCGGAATTACCCGGGGCAATTCTGGCGGCGCCTCGATGCTGATGGTGCCCTTGCGGGTGGCCGGTGGTGGCAGCCGCCGGCGCGCCTCGAAGATCAGTCGGCTCATCGGTTCTCCCCCTGCGCTGCAGTACGACCGGGTCGGGAATCTGGCGCCAGGCCGTCGTGGGCGAGCAGCGCGTCGGCACGTGACAGCGTCGGGCCGGGTGCGAACAACGACAGCATCGACCACGGGATCGGAGTCGGCGGCGGGTTCAAGCCAAGGGCCTCAGCAGTTTTCGCGGGCCCGTTGGCGCCACCCTCGGTATCGATGCCGTATCGGACGCCGGTGTCAGAGATCCAGAACAACGATCCGGCAGCCGGCGAGGCTGCATTGTCGCTGACGGTCGCAGTGAAGTATCCGGTCCCGGGCGCCATCGCGATCCGGGTCGCGGTGCTGGCGGTCCCCGCGCCGACCAGATCTTCGGTGTGCACCGCCTCCGGCACCGGAAGTGCCGAACCCGTCAGCAAGGTCAGCGAATTCGCGGTCGCGCCGGCCGGCTTGCTCCAGTGCGCGCAGGTGACCGGATCGCGGGCAGCGTCGACAAGGCTGATCCGCTGATCGGGATACCGGCTGGTGTCCAGCGTCCGGGACACCGGCAGTTTGGCGATCTGATCGGCGCCCAGTCGCGGTGGCTGATCCAGCCCGTAGGAATTGGAATTGCGCAGTACCGCGGCCAACACCGGCGAGATCGGTTGCAGGCCATCGGGCAGCACCGCGTAGTAGAGCATGCCGTTCCCTGAGGTGGCGTCCAAGGCATGGGCTTCGACCACCGCGCCGACCGGTGCGGGCACCGGCAGGCCGAACCGGGGTGGGCTTCCGGCGTCCGGGATGGCCGGCGCGGACAGCGGTGGCGCCTCGGGGATCGCGTTGAACAGGCCGACGGCGATGGGCCGTGGCGTCGGTATGTCGCTACCGAGGCCCAGCGCGCCGGTGATGGCGTGGTCGGCGAGGTCGATCGGGCTGCGCCGCCCGTCCCACAGCAGCCAGGTGCTGGTGGCGTTGCGCACCAAAACCGCGTGCCCCGGGCCCAGCGCCGCGGCCCGGGTGCCCGTGCTGTCGGGGGCTCCGGCGATCACCGTCACCCCGGTGGCCGAGCCCGCGACGGAATCGCACGTGGTCCAGTCGGCGTCCTTGTTGGTGTTTTGCACCATCCGCTCGGGCGCACCCGGGATACCGATCAGGTTGCCGCGTGGAAACTTGTCCAGCTCACTGCTTTTCACGGTGGTGGGGTTCACCGGCCGACCGACGATCAGCCGCGCCGACGCCAGGTTGAGCACCGGGTGCAGCTGATCGCCGACGCGCACGTACAACGCGGCGGTGGACCGGTCGGCCAGCACGGGGTTGTTGGCCGCCGAGCCGTTCGGCCGGATCAGCGAGAACACAAAACAGCCCACCAGCGCGGTGATCAGCATCAGCACGCCCATCAGCACCGCGCGCGTCTGGGTGCGCAACGGGTCGACCAGCATCCGGGTGTCGTGCAGGGCGACGCCGGATGCGATCCGGCGCATCACAAATCGCCAGCCGGTCACCTGGTGGCGGGTGACGAAGCCGCGGCGGTAGACCACCTTGTCGGGATTGTCGTTGACCGGGGTGCGCGACGCGAAAGAGCGCCGCTCGTCGTCGTTCTCGCGGCCGGTCATGCGGGCATCTCCAGGCGAAGACCCTCCAGCAGGCCCGGCACCGTATTGGCGACATCTGTTGCGGTGATCGTCACGAGCTCCTCGTCGGTGAATTCACCGGTTTGGGCATGTTCGCTGTGGTCCAACCGGAATTCCCGCTCCTCTTCGGACTTTTCGACGACGTTGCGGACGAACCGGCCGTTGCCCGCAATGTCCAGGCCGCGGCGCTCCACCCCCGCGGTGTCGGGTTTGGTGATGCTGGCCAGGTGGGCGAACAACCCTTCCAGGTCGTTCAGCGCCGGCTGCTCGAACGCGCTGTCGCGCCGTTTCGCCATGAAGTTCGCAATCTCGATCAACTCGGCCGGCTGGTAGGACGGGAAGTCGATGGTGCGCGTGAACCGCGACCGCAAACCTTGGTTGGTGTCGAGGAACCGATCCAGGTCGGCGCGGTAGCCGGCGATGATGACCACCAGTCGATCGCGGTCGTTCTCCATCCGCGCCAGCAGGGTGTCGATAGCCACCAGACCGAAGTCGTTCTTCGCGCCGGTGGCCACCAGGGCATAGGCCTCGTCGAGGAACAGCACACCGTCCAATGCGCTGTCGATGATCGCGTTGGTCTTGGCCTCGGTTTCCCCGATGTGCTGACCGATCAAATCGGCGCGGTGCACCTCTTTGATGTTCTCCTTCTTCAACAGGCCCAGCCCGCAGTAGATTTTGGCGACGACGCGGGCGATGGTGGTTTTGCCGGTTCCGGGCGGCCCGGTAAAGACGAGGTGGTGGGTGCGCTGCGCGACCTCCAGGCCCCGCGCCTTGCGCACCAATTCCATTGCGACCGCACTCTTGAGCCGCGCCACCTGATCCTTGACCTTCTCCAGGCCGATGAACTCACCCAGCTCGCGCTCTGCCTCGGCTAGCAGCATGGCCTTGCGCTCCTGAGCTCCGGGGTCGACGAAATCGCCGGGCTTGGGCTCGGTGGCCGGGTCCCACGGATCGATGCGCGCGTCGATGCGGTCGGCAGTGGTGGGCACGATCCCGAAGCTGGTATCGGTCAGCGCCTCTGCGACCTGGGCGTTCTCCGGGTTCGCGGCATAGAGGTCCTGCAACACCTCGCGGGCGGTGTCCTCGTCGTCGTCGGCACGCAGCGCCAGCGCCTTGGCCAGCCCGCCGTCCACCGCCGCGACGGCGATCGGCCCCTCCGGCTCCTCGAGATAGGACAACGCCGCTGCAGACATCCCCAACCGCGCCAGCGCGATCCCCAGGGCGATCTTGGCGGCGTGCGCGAAGTGCTCGTCCAGACCGGAGTCGTTGACGATCGGTGACAGCAGCTTGACCACATCCGCCCAGCGCTCAGCCCGGTACTGGATGGTGGCCGCGACCCAGCGGGCCTCCCGTGAGCTCGGTCGACGCTGGCTGACGTCGATGACCAGTTTGTGCGCCTCGGCGAATTGCCCTTCGCCTGCCAGCGCCGCGGCGTACGCGAGGTGAAAGTGGTCGGGTTCGGTCGCGCGGAAGCGTAAATAGAGGCCGCTGTCGTAGTAGAAACCCAGGGCACCCGGCGTGAGCTCCACTTGGCGCTGCAATACCCCCGCGCCCGCCGCCGTGTGCGAAATCGCTTTCAGCACACGGGTAGACGCGTCGCCTGCGGCGGCCAGCCCGACCCAGGCGTCGCATTGCTCATTGGCGATACGGCTGAGCGCCGTGAAGCCGGATCGGGCTGCGGCCAGGTCTGCTGGACGCTTGCGGTCATAGACAGTCAGGCCAAGTGCCCGGCAGCAGGTCGCGAATCGGCTCGTGACGTCGTCATCCACCCGGGCGGTCGTCGGCCGTGTTGCGATCATGCCGGTGTCAGCGGTTTCCACGCCTCCGTCTCCCCTTTGGACATAGTGTTGCCTAAGCTAACTTCGGCCGAAGTTAGCATTGCATAAGCTAAGTGTCGAGACTAGGGCTCCGATGGATTCATGCATATCGTTCGCGACAACGCGGGGCGTCAACCACCGCACTTCAGCCTGCATAACCGCCCCCTTCGGCAGCCGCCCGGACGCTGGCGGGACGCAGCGGTCTCCGCCGGCGTCGCCGCGGTCGCACAGCACCTTAATGAAAATGGGTGTCATTAGCAGGTGACTGTACGGCATGAGCGTCTCACCGTTTGACGGCCCTCATCAATGTGTTGCGGGCGACCATCGGTCCGGCCTCGATATCGGGTCCGGGAACCGGCCGGCCCACCTCGCGCAGGTAGTCGGCCAACGGCGTCGGCTCCGCTGTCCAGCCGTGCTCACCGAACCACTGGTCGGCCGGCGCGTGCCGCTCGTTGTAGACCAGCTGGAAGAACACCCGCTGGTCGCCCTCGGCGACGGCCGCCTTCTCTTCCTCTACCGCGGCCGCATAGTCGTCGGACGACATCGGCGCGCCATCTTCCACGGCGACGTGACTGGCCGGGGCGGCCAGCGCGTCGATTCCCGTGAACAACTGCTCCTCGGCAGCGGCGGGGAGGTAGATCAACAGACCTTCGGCGATCCAGGCTGACGACTTGGCAGCGTCAAACCCGCTGTCCCGCAACGCTTGCGGCCAGTCTTCACGTAGGTCGATGGCGACCTCACGGCGCTCGGCGTTGGGATTCGCTCCCTGCTCGGTGAGCACCTCACGCTTGAAATCGAGAACCTGCGGACGGTCCAGCTCGAAGATCGTCGTCTGGTCGGGCCAGGGCAGCCGGTAGGCGCGGGAGTCCAAACCCGCGGCCAGGATGACGACCTGTCTGACACCCGCATCGGCGGCCTGCCGGAAGTAGTTGTCGAAATACTTGGTGCGGGCACCTTGGAAGTTGACGAAATGCTCACCCCAATCGGGCGTTTTCAGTTGATGTTCGGGTACCTTGCCGTCCAGCACGTCGGCCGCGTTGCCTCCCACCGCACGGCAGAACACTTCGGCAAACGGGTCGATGACCAACGGGTCTGGCTTTTGCGCCTCCAATGCTCGAGCGGTCGCCACGAATAACGCGGTCGAACCGACACTTGTTGTGATGTCCCAGTTGTCGTTATCAGTGCGCACAGCAACCGACCCTACGCTCGCGTAAAAACCCGCTGTCCAGCCACGACGGCATTCAATACGACACAGTGTCGTAGAGCAAGACCCGATCCGGGTAGGGGGTATCCGCAGTCTCAGACGACGCGTAAATGTCGGCGCGTCATGTCGTCCTGCTTCCGAAGGTTTGCCCGCAACGCATGCAGCGCGCGGTGCAAATCGTGCTTGACGAGCTCGTCGTCGGTTCTGAATTCGGCAGCGATCTGCGTCGTCGTCTGCCCGAGGTAGTACGACCGGTAAATCACGGCGCGGTCCCAGTCAGACAGGCCCGCGACCGCATCTCTCACCAGATTCCGGTCCGACGGCATCATCTCGACGACTCGCGACCAACCTTCCGGATACAACTTGCCCCAAGTTGTGTATGTTTTATACAACATATGCATAGTTGTGTCAATCACGACATCGCCGGTCGATCTGTCATCTATGCTCGTAGCTATGTCGGAGGCACCAAACTTTCAGGCCGAGGTCCGGCAGCTGCTGCGCGACCGGGTCTTGGATGCGGCGTACACCCTTGTCTGTGCGGAGGGCTGGCAGGCGGTCAACATGTCGCGCATCGCGGCCACGGTGGGCATCAGTCGACAGGTGCTGTACAAGGAGTTCGGCGCCAAGCAGGCAGTGGGCGAAGCCCTGGTCCAACGGGAGACCGACCGTTTCATCACCGGGGTCATTTCGGCTATGCGGGGCCACCCCGACGACGTGGTCGCCGGTCTTGCGGCCGGCGCAGCCTTCACCTTGCGCGCCGCTGCCGACGACGCCCTGGTCAACGCTAGTATGGCCCGTGCACGTGATGCGGAGGTTGGCCTGACGCCGCTCCTGACCACGGGACCGAAACCGATCTGGGCCGGTGCGATGGATGCAATCGTGGCGGCCGTCCGAGAGTTCTACGATCTTCCGAGTTCCGTTGATCGGCAGTTGAGCTGGATCGTCGAAGTCGACGTCCGCTTGACGTTCAGCCATATGTGGCAGCCCATGAGCACAATCGACGATGCCGTGCAGCAGATCTACGCCACGCTGCGCGCGCTGTTCGAGGCCGCCGCCAACCACGAGAATGCGCAAGAGGGCCTGCCTCCAGAACCCGGCATCCCGGTTACACCAACGGCCGGCCGGCCTTGATCCGTCGGTCCAGGTCCCACAGCAGCACGTTGAACGGGAAGCGCCGGACAAACCGTGGCAGCGCGTTGTTCAGGGTTCGCAGCACAGCGATCAACCGGTCGAACCGTCGCTGTTTGGCGCATTTGTCGGCAGTCCGGCCTGGCGGCCCGCTACTTCTACGAAAGCTTCACCGACAAGGACGAATTCGTCGCGGCGGTCTTCGACTGGGTGATTGCCGACCTGGCCGCCACGACTCAGGCCGCGGTGGCGGCCGCACCGCCGGACGAGCAGACCCGCGCCGGTATGGCCAACGTCGTCCGGACGATCGGCGGCGATCCCCGGGTGGGCCGGCTGCTGTTCAGCGCGCAGCTGGCCAACGCCGTGCTGGTGCGCAAGCGTGTCGAATCCACCGCGCTGTTCGCGATGCTCTCCGGCCGTCACGTCGAGAGCGCATTGCGGGTACCGGCGAACGACCGGATCAGGGCCGCCGCGCATTTCGTGGTCGGTGGGGTGGCACAGACGATCAGCGCCTGGCTGGCCGGTGAAGTGCGGCTCGATCCCGATCAGCTGATCGACCAGCTCACGTCACTCCTCGACGAGCTCGGCGACCCGAACCTGTACCGCGACTAGTGGGCGGCCGGGATGCGACGGTCGGCCGCTGTGCGCGGCACGGTCTGCGTATCAGTCGTCGTGAATTCCTTTGTCCAACAGGCAAACTCAAGCGTGATCCCGTCGGGGTCCTGAAAATAAAACGACCGCACATAAACACCGGGATGCAGCGTGGCCGAGACCTGCCTCTCACTCTCGTCGTGATTGAGCACCGGGCCGACCCGTACGCCCTTGTCCTTGAGCCGCTGTCTATAGTCGTCGAACTTCTCGGCCGGGACGTGGAACGCCAAGTGGTTCATGGTGCTGACCGCGCTGGTGATCTCGCCGATGCCAGGGATGGCTGCCGGCGAAGAGAGGCCAGGTACCCGGTCGGGCGCGTCAGTGAACCAGAAGAACGCGACGCAATCACCGTTGCCGGCGTCGAAGAAAAAATGCTGTCCCGCGCCCCCGGGCAGATCGAGCGATTTGATCAACGGCATGCCCAGGACGTTGCTGTAGAAGTCCACTGTGCGGGCCATGTCCGCGCACACCAGCGCGACATGGTTGATCCCGCCAAGCTCGAACTCGGAGTTGGTGTTGTGCGGCTTGATCATCTCCCGGCTCCCGTCCGTCGGCAGTGCGCATCGCTGGTTCCGTGGCGGAGATCTGAATCTGAACCTAACATCAGATTCAAGATTTGGGCCACCGGTGACCAGGCAAAACATGCCCTCACCAGCGTAAACGACGTCACGACATACCCCGTTTTGTTTTACCAGTGACCAGGCGCTTTTGGTTGGACACTGTAAGTCTGTGGCCAAAATGCGTCCAAACGCCGACACCGCCCCGACGCCGCGCCGAATTGATATCCATGCTCGCCAACCTCGACAAGAGCATGCGCGAAGTCACCAGTGGCGTGGCCCTCGATGAGGACGCGGCGAACGGCTCGAAGCGATGAGTGAGGGTCGTAAGCCGAACGGGTCATGGAAGCACCACGGGATGGTCGTTGCACAAAGGTGTGTCCAGTGTGGCGTTTAGTCGCGACGGGCACACCCTGGCCTCCGGCAGCGCCGATAACACCATCCGGTTGTGGAACCTGACCGACCCGGCTCACCCGGCACCGTTGGGCCAGCCCCTGACCGGCCACAACAATTGGGTGTTCAGCGTGGCGTTTAGTCCCGACGGGCATACCCTGGCCTCCGGCAGCGCCGATCACACCATCCGGGTATGGCCCACTCCACTCGACGCCACCGTCGCGGCGCTCTGCTCGAAACTCGCATCCAACATCACCCGCCAAGCCTGGCACGACTGGATATCGCCCACCATCGGCTACATCACCCTCTGCCCCAACCTGCCCGTCCCACAGAACTGAACCAGGCTATATCTGCGACGTTGCAACGCTCGCGGTGGCGTGGACACAGTGCACGGAAGCCCGTCGGGTAGGCGCGGTGACTCAATTACCTAGCGAGAGTTCCCATCGGACACGGTCTATCGCCGCGATGACCGCCGGATCGTCGGGGTCGAGGCGCTCAGCCCGCTCAAACTGCCGGCGGGGTAGAAGTCGCATGGGCGGGGCCACCATTCGGTCGCCTTTGGAGAGTGGCAACAAGGGTGTATTAGTCGTACTTTTTTGAATGGAATTTCGAGGTCGCGCACAGCGATCAGCGTGTCTGCCCCTGCCTGCCCCAGCTGCCGCCGGCCCACCCGGCGTCCTACACCGAGGAGCGGCCATTTCGCATTCTTGCTCCGCTAGGCCAGGACCCGAAGGTGTGGACTGAATGCCTGTTCGGAGTGGTGCAGCCGCACTCAAGCCGGCAGTTCGTCAGTCGGGTTTGGGCACATTGGGATTGTCCTCAGACCACACCAACCCTGGCCTATCTTCGTAAGTCATCGTCAGGTATTTCTGTCCGTAAGTTTTCAGCTCGCGAATCAGTATGGTGTAGTTGAAGATTCGACCGGCCCACAACGACAAGTCGTTAGTTCCAATGGTTAATCCGGTCTGGACCATCAAGAGTTGCTCGCTGGCGAGTCGGAAGTGGGAATACGCCTCGAACGCCGACAGCAGATCGATCAAATCAGTTGCGAGAAAGCTCGAAAAGCTGAGGATTCGGTCGATCCAGGAGCGGGTGCGCTGCATGTTGTCCACGATCAGAGTGAACACGGTGTGCGCTCCAACGCCTTTCGTTCCGATGAACAGATTTCCTTCGACGGTGTTTGGGCCGATGATGCTGCACAGTTCTTTGATGTTCTCCCAGGTGTTTTCGCGATCGGGCGGTTCGATGCGCGCAGTCTTGTTGAGCGTGGTTATCAGTTGATCGGCTTGCGTCACAATGAGACCCACTAGGGGACCCACATGCCGATAGATGTTTTGTCGGTCGCGTCTTAGCGGGAGTCGGATATTCAGCAGGTAGAACGTGAATGCTCCTGCGTATGCGATAGCGAGGTCGTAGCACACCACGCCGAACGGTGGACCCCAGCTCACGAACGCCGGAATGTTGACAAGCCGGACGTGATGACTGACGGCATAGTCAACTGAGACAACGAGCAGCGCCCATAGCGATCTGTTGAGACGTTTCTCAGAGGTGCTCAGATACGCCAGCCGGTTCCATCTTCGATAGCGGTCGATCACGTTCACGTCGGTAATGTTGCCGTGGCTCTACGACGCGTTGACGGAGCAGCGTCGTGCTGGGCGTGAGCACACGCAGCGACGTGCGTAAACACAGAATGTAGATCCCACAATCGGTAACACTGGAGGCTGAGGCTGACGTGCTGCTGCTGGCGAGATATCGTCAAGACCTGTGGATGGGGTTTGTGTCAGGTGGCGTCTTTTTTAGCAGGGCGCCATGGAATCCTAAGCGCCGTAAGGACTTGCGAGATCAGGTGGACGGCGTGGTAGAGGATCACCACAGCAATGATCAGGGCCACCGTGGGATCGAGCCAGTACCAGTCGCTGGTAACCATGATGACCGCGCCACTGGCGGCGAGGCCGGTGGCAGCCGCCGCGTCGGAGGCAAGATCGAGCGACACAGCCCTGAGGTTCAGGTCCTCCCCGGGGTCATGGCCGTCGCGGCCTGCCCGCACGATGACCGTGCAGAGCAGCATGGCTCCCGCGGCAACCGTGCTGACGATCAACACGGGTGCGCCGTGTACCTCGGCGGCGCCCGATGCTAATCGCCGGGTCGCGGCGGCCACCACGCCGATGTTGAGGGCCAGCAGCAATCCGGCGTTGACCAATGCCGCGATGTCGGTCGGGTTCGGGTGCCCGCTCAGGTGATCGCTAACTGCTCGATGGGAGAGTCGGAGGGCGAATAACGACAGGCCGATCGCGGCGCCGTCGCCGAGGTAGTCAACCCCGGCAGCCAACACCCCCAACGAGTGCGCGGCTAGCCCGACGATCACCAGGGCCACGATGAGCAGCAGGTCAAGCAGCAACACCAGCGTCAGCCGCCGATCCTTCGACATCTTCTTGATGATAGAACCAGCCAGGCGCCGCAAAGCCTGGTTGTGGTGGCGTGGAAATCAGCCACCGGCGATTCGGTTGCGCGGACGATCCGATGGCTTGACGCGTAACGCCGGAATCCGGTCCGGGTGCTGGTACGGGCGCGGGATTGGCCGCCCGTCAACCTGAATCGGCGCTGTCGCCGAGCTCGGCGAGGGCCTGGTCGTCGGTGCGTGGGATGCCGATGGTGTGATCGAGGCGTTGGAGCTGCCGGGGGAGGGCTTCGTGCTCGCGGTGCACTGGCATCCGGAGGAGAGTCTGGACGACCTGCGATTGTTCTCGGCGATTGTGGAGGCGGCGCGGTCCCCAGCGTTGCCGGCTTGGGCAGCTTCCAAGAAATTAAGAGCGGTACAAGTTGTACTGCCCGAGGTCGATGACCTCGCCAACCGGCTGCCCGTTCTCATCCTCGCTGATCCAGATAACCCCGCGCTCCACGTCGTAGATCATTGCCGTCTCCAATCTTGGTGGTACAGAGGAGAACGCTGCGCAGGCCGGATTACATCACCGCGACTACATGTGTCTTACGACACGTCGGTTGCGCACTGGTCTGACCGGCGCGTCATGGCCGCGACCAGGGGCCGTCGGGATCGCGCTTGCCCTTGTGGGCCGGGTAGGGCGTCTCCATCAGGCGGGTCCGGCGGATGAGCTCGGGGATACTCGGGAGCGGCACCGTAGGCGTGGCGACGTCGACGACGGTCCAGGGCTCGCCCGTCCGTGGCGCGGCTGCCTCGGCGGCGGCGCGGTTCTGGGTGACTCCGACCCTCAATATGTACGTGGCCCGCGAGCGGGCTCGGCCTGGAGATCGCGATGCCGCCATTCCGCTCATGCGCGCCGCCGTCGACCATCTGGTTCGCGAGGGACAGGTACTGGCGTGGGGCATCCCAGCGACGGGTGTTCTGGTGGAGACACTGCTCGATCGCGGGGCCGAGGGTGACGTGGCCGAAGCCGAGGCCGCGATTGAGCGGTTAGCGGCCGCGCCAGCCGATGAAGGCCTCGTACTACGCGATGTCTGGCTGCTGCGGCTGCGGGCTCTACTGGCGCGGGCTCACGGTGACGAGGTCCGGTATCGCGAATACCGGGATCGCTACCGCGACATGGCGAGAACGCTTGGCTTCGAGGGGCATATCGCGTGGGCCGAGGCGATGCCATGACGACGGTCGCCACGACGCGGTTCACAAGCGGGTCTTCGCGCCGCGCTGGCGATGACCGCGGCGGCGTGCGATGACGCCCAGACTAGGAGCCAGGTGCCGCCGATGCAGAGGGCCGCGAGGACGCCAACCGCCAGGGCCAGCAGCCAGCAACACAACTTTTGCGCATCACCGCATGGGGCGGCCTCGGCCGTCCAGCGTATACTTGGGCGAATCGGCGCCGCTGAGCCAGATCAGACCGTCAACGATGGCGTAGACGTGAAGCCCCAAAAGTATTGGGCTGCCGATGAATCCGAACACAGTGAAGACTCCGAGCAGCCACAGCATGGCAATCGTCGTAGCCCTGGCCCCGTAGCCCGCATACGCCCGGCCAAGCCAAGGCATGAAGGTGATACCGCCTAGGATGCTAAGCCAGCCCGCGACGCTGCGACGCCTGGGCGAGTACGGGATTCGCGTAGGCGTGGGCGACACCCGTATCGTCGGCGCCGTTGGCATCCGTACCGTCGGCGCTGCTTGCGTTAGCGCCTGTGCTGGATCGTCGTAGTTAAGCGGCACACCGCCGGTTGGCGCGTCGGCCCAATTGGCATACGCCGCAGGCCAATCGGTCCGCCAGTCGAGCCCATCGTCGTAATCGGTCATGTGACCATCACCGCCCGGCGGCCCATCACCCATGCCGCCCCCGTATGTAGGATGCGCAGCGCCGACAGCTGACGTCCCAGGTGTGTCAGCCGCCCGCCCAGCCGCAGGATCCGTAACGCGGACAGCCCAGCATCCAGCGGCAGCACGGCCGCGGCCACGATGAGCGTGTCAAACATCAGACCGCGATCCCGCCAGAAACCCGGGCCGGCGAGCCAGATTCGCGCGATTCCCTCGGGCACGAACACTGCCCAGATTATCGCGGTGTCGACCAGCTCGCAGACCTCGGGCACCGCGAACACCCCGATCGCCACCGCGCCGGTGTTGACGATGACCGCGGCATCGATCACCTTATGCAGTCGTGTCATGCCGCCACCTCTCGGTCACTGTCGATTATCCAGTGGGCTATGACACCGCGGGCTGACGCGGTTTGACACCGCCGGTCGATCGTCACCTGGTGGGGCTGGCGGTCATCGTCGATCGCCCACAGCCGATTGGCACCGGGCGCCTCCGACCAATACGCCAGGCCGAGCGCGGCGCACGCGGCGAGGTTTTCCAGCGTGCGTGCCGGGATGGCGGACTCCGGCCGGGGCGCCTGGCGCCGGATCCAGGTGTGGCTACCATCGGCCGCCCGGCGCAGCCCGTAGAAGCGCAGCGACTCGTCAAGGTCGGCGCCTGCGGGCTCGTGCGGATCGCTTAGCGGCTCGCCGGTGGGTGGCCGTGTAGCGGGTCGGAGTGCCGGCGAAGCGCGGCCCAAACTTAAGCGGGATCTGCGCCGCCCGCGTCGTGTTGTCAATCATTGGTCAGTCCTTTTCTCTAGGTGGTGGTCAGCCGCGGCCGCCGGCTGGTAGCCCTGGTACTTGTCGCCGTTAGCGTCGCTGCGTCATGTCAGCCGCCGAACACCGTGGCGACAATGGCCAGTGCCAGCACCACCGCTAGCCCTGCTACCGTCAACCACGCCAGTAGCTTTGCCGCGGCCGCCGCGGCCGGTTGCGTTGTGTTGTTCATCGTGGTTACCCCTTCCCTATTCGATGCGCTATGCCGCCTCGGCCGTCCTAATGGTCTCGGTGCTTGCCTCGGTGGTGCGGCCCGCCGCCAAGAGCTTGTTCACGGCCGCGAATATCCGTTGAATGTTGGTTTCGGTGACTTCGGAATCGGTACGGGTAAGCCAGGTTTGGATGTATGCGCGCGATTCGGACGCATCCCAGGCGGTCAGCTCCAGCTCTTTGGCTGCCAGATACGTGGTCGCCTCGGCCTCGAATTCGGCGATCCCGCGGTGAGTGTGGTCGCCGTTTCTGCAATGCCCGAGCAATAAATGCGCCAGCTCGTGCAGGAGTGTTTTCGCCGGATATGCAGCGACCGGGTTTAGCGCAAGGTGCCGGCCCGACTCGTCCTCGAAGCTGAAACCCTGCGCGTTGCCGTTCACCATGTCGAAGCGGACGCGATCAATCCCCAGAGTCGCTAGAGCTGTGTCGACGTCCCACCCGGGTAATTCGACGGGCGGTAATTCGTCGCCGTCGGTGTCCGAATATCCGAACACGGTACGGCTGTCGCGGAACCCGACCAGAATTTGACGCCGGCGCGGTTGACCGTCCTCGCGCACCACAATGCTGCCGTTATTGTCCTTGACCTCGCGGCCGACCAGAACCGGCGCCAGAACGATCTTCGCTTTCGACCCTTTGCGGACCTGCCGGCCGAGTTCGCGCCATCGGTTATACGTGGCGACCGGCTCGCAGACCCCTTGCATTGCCAACCGAATTTGGTTCAAATACGAATGGCCGTAGAACCTGGTGTAAGTGTTGCCCAGCGCGCCAGGCGCGTTGAGCGCCTCGGTAAGCGTTGACCGCCAGTCAATCTCGGTTGTGTTCATTGCTTTCTCCAATCTTGATTTAGGGGGTTAGTCGCAGCACCCGCCGGGGCGTCCTCACAGCGCCCCCTCGCGTTGCGGTATGTCGTTGCGCCGGAATTGAACCGGCTGACGACCACGGTCGGCGCGGCGGTGCCGATACGGCGTTCCGCGCGCACCCGCACGAATTGACCGCTCACCGGCGAGCCCGACCATTCCTGGCGGGTCAGCCCATCGGCCTCTGCGCACTCGATTCGCTCGCATGTGACCGCGCGCGTGTCGGCATCCCAGAACGCGAACGATCCTGCGGGTAGCTCCGCGCCGCACACCTTGCACAGGCCCGGGTAGCGCACCGTCATCCACCGCGAACCGCCACCACCGCTACTGCGGCGGTAACTGCCGCGCCGATAGCCGGTCACCGGCCCGACCCGATCACCCGGACCACGCCGGCCAGCACAGCCGACACGCCAGCACCACGCCCACCAAGGCGATAGCCAGAGTTGTGATCATTGTTTGCTCCAATTCATGCGTTGAGCTGGCACGACGCCGGCTCGGCTACGCACAATTCTACCCGCAGAATGTTTGCTATACAAGGTTTTATAACCGGGTGCTCACATCCGGATACAACCGAAACGTGGTTCTAGACAGTTACTTTGGCTGTACACAAGAGATACGCGCAACATCTCGCAAAGTTTGCTGAGCTGGCCTGCGCGGCACCCGGAGCCGGCGGGCTCCCCCTCCTCCTACGTTTGAGCCCCTCGCCTCCCGTGGATTGCCGATCCTCGACGTGCATCCGCGCAGGTCAGGGGCATTGTGGCGGCGGTGTGCGAACGTCAAATCTCAACAAAGGTTCAGGTTTGGGCTACACTGAGCGCAGCCGCCCTCACCGGCGGCGAGTCGCCGGGGGGTCGACTCCAAACGACCTCCCCGGCGGCGCCTAAAAAGAATTGGCGGCCAGGTGGAAATAGCCGATCGTGTGCGAAGTTTGCTAGCCCAGTGGCGCCTTTGCGGGGCCATAGCGAATTCGACCCGAAATGCCGGCGCTGCGCCCGCGCATTGGCGGACCACGATCCCGACGATCCGAATTGGGTAAGGCTATGACGAAAGAGCGGAAAGGGTATTGCCGGCGCACGCCCAGGGAAATGTCCGCGGAGCAACAATTGCTCACGGCGCTGAAATTGCAGAAGGCCGGCTGGACGCAAGCCCAAATAGCCCCGGTCGTCGGCTTAACGCAAACTGGCGTTTCCAAAATGCTGACGCGATATCGCCGAGGCCAGGGGCGCGAGATCGACGAGATCCCCCACACCGGGTCAGCGCCGGAAACGTGGTGACAGCAGACCTCGATCGGTGAATCAGGTGCCGATCCGACCCCGATCAAAATGATGGGCTTCCGCGACCACCGTAGGTCGCGGCCGGGGCCCCACCGGTCCAGGAAAGGTCCCCGGCCGCTCTCCCGGCGTGGACGCACCGGAAGCTGTACGGTGGGCGGCGGGCGATCGGGCGATCGGCCAGAGTAGGCGCATTACGCCCAAAGTTGGCTCGCCGGCCTTGAGCGCCCGCTACGCGAAGGAGGCCGGAGGATGGCCAGACGCATCCTGATGGACCCGCAGCCCGGCGAGCTGGCGCTGGCATTCGATCGCGGGACGATTGAGTGGATCGGCGTCGCCCCCGACTCCGGCGGCGTGACCGTGACGCTGCACCACATGCCGGACGTCGACGCCGCCCCCGAGGTGATCGGGATGTCACGGGCGAAAACCCTTGAGCTGGTGCGGATCCTGCTCGCGGCGCTCGCCCAACCGGCGTCCGGGATCGACGCGGCGATCGACAGGATGCTCGACTAGCTTCGGCGGCCGCCCGCGCTCGGCCAGTTCGCCATCACACAGCGATGCAACGGCACCAGCCCGGTGTCGGTCATGGCCAGGATGCCACCCGGCTCCAGCAATGTCAGCGATTCGTCGTTAGGATCCCACGAATTGTCTCGGGCGCGAAGCGGATTCACGAACGCCGAGACCGACCGGTGCGCAACGATGAGTGGCAGGCCACCCTCCATTGCGATCGCCGTACGCAGGCCGTAATTCAGTCTTGCACTGAATTCGGCGACACTCTCCTGGTCCTGATCGAAGGCCATAAACTATTTCAGCTCGTCAACGACTTTGATACCCAAGATCTCCGCGGCGATGTCGGCGGTGACCCGGGCCCGTTGCAACGGACTGGACACGATGCGCCGAGGCCGCAGATGCGCCGGCAGGCTCCGGAGGAAGGTCCCGGCCCCCTTCGCCTCGCGGCGCCCCTGCACCGTCAGCGGGGTGTCGAGCCAGCCATCGGGATTTTCGCCGCCGGTCTCGCCGTGGCGCTCCAGCAGGGCGGCAACGGCCACGCGGCCCCCGTACAGATCTCCGATACCCATGTGGCCCACCCTATCTCACGCGATCGACGGCGTCATCGCCAACCCGGTGCCGCTCGCCATGCGTTACGGCGACGTTAACTTGAGGCCGCTCAGTATAATTCGCCATAACTTCGTGTAATTGCCTTTGTAATTCCCCAAGTTAACGGTGACACGGGCAATGTTTTCCGTTACCGTGGCGACGGCCCTTGACGGGGCTGCCTCGGGCTGGCCGGTGGTGTGTCGGCCCGAGGCCTACACCACCGGAGGTAACGCGATGACCGTACAGCTACCCGCCCACCTGTCCGACTACGACCCCGCCGTGCGGAACTGAGCTTCCGCCAAACGCCAAGTCTTACAACGAGAGCGCGGTGCCCGAACTACCGGGTCCGGTACACCGGCTTGTCGCCGCACCCTGCAGCGGCTCTACCGGATTTCTTGTTACCGCACGGCCCACAAACCAAGTCCGGTGCGGTTATGGCATTGCCTCGGCCCACTCCATATGCCCCTCGAAGCCAAGCGATTTCGCCATGTCGCGGTAGCGATCCCGATAGTCGCGATAGCTTGCCTCGTCGCCGTGGGCCTTAGCCAGCAGGGCGCGCAGCTGCAGCAGCAGGACGTCGCGCACAAGCAGAGCGTCGTCGGTTGGTGCCGCCGCTAACCGCTCGATCGCGGCCTCGGCTTCGACCAAGTCACTCTCGGCCCCGCGATCGAGCAGTGTCTCCACCAGAACACCTGTCGTCGGAGTGCTCCACCCCAGCAGCCGTCCCTCGCGGAATTGATGGTCGACGGCCGCGCGCATGAGCGGTATGGCGCCATTACGATCTCCGCACCGAGCCTTCTCACGAGCCAAGTAGACCTCGACGCTAGGTAAATCGGCCAGGAAGAACCCCCGGCGCAGGAACACTTCACTGACCTCCGCCAGGACCTGCTGTCCCCGCTCGCGCTCCGCGTTCGTCCGGCGGAGCACCAGGGCAATGCCCAGCGTCCACCGGGCGAGGGCCAACGCGACATCATCACCGGATTGTTCAGCAATTCGCAGGGCATCCTCGATCTCGCGCATCGCGCGATCGTCGGGCCTCAGCACGCCAGTCGATATTCCCGCGTTGTAAACGTAGGCGACAACGGTGGCGTAGGACATGGGGTCGGCGCTGCGGGCGATGGCCAGGCCGTGCCGCAGATCGTCTGCCCATCCAGGACGTCCCAGGCAATAACGGGCATTAGCGCGCGTCGTAAAGGCGACCGCCAACGGACACCCGATGATGAAGTTGCCTTTTGAGGGATCACCGTCGGCCAGGTCGATAACCATCTGTGACCACCGCAGCGCGTCAGACCACTCGGCGCACTCACCTTTGGCGTAGATCGCCGCGAGGGACAGGCCCACCGTCAAGGTCGGATCCCCGATCGACTCGATGAGGGCCATCGCTTCCGATGCCAGCTGCGACGCCTCGCGCAGCCGGGCCTTATGCAAGTGATCCATCACCAGCCCCGCCATCCCGATGGCCAGTGACGCCTTGTCCCCGGCCGCGGCGCACAACTCCTGCAATTCCTGAAAGCGGGCGCCGGCAACGTTCATGTGGACTCGAAAGGCGGTCCCGCACAACAAGGTGCGCGGGGCAATGCGCATGGCTGCCCCGTTGGGGTCATCGGCGGGTAGGGCGTCGGCGATCCGCGCGGCGCGCTCCCAACTTTGTCGCGCCGCGTTGATGTCGCGGTTGGTGGCCCAGGTTGCGGCGCGCATGTGCCAGCCGTAGGCGGCGTGCAAGTCACCGGCGGCCTCCAGATGTTCGGCGATCAGCGCCGCGTTTGCATCGGCCGATTGTGGCTCTCGGGCTTCGATCGCGGCGGCCAGCCGCCGATGCAACTGGGCGCGATCCGATTTGAGCTGTGATTCGTAGGCCACCGTGCGAATCAGCGGATGCCGAAACGCATATTCGGCGCGCGGGGTGAACACGATCTGATCGATCAGCTCGGCCCGAAGGAGGTCATCAAGGGCTGGCTCAATTTGCAAAGCAGTCAACAGATCAGGACTGAAACCAGATCCGATCACCGCCGCGGCGCACACCGTGCGCTTGGCAAGCGGGTCGAGGCGGTCGATGCGCGCGGCAATGGCCGCCTGCAAGGTGGCCGGCACGCTCACCTCCGCCAGCTCGCTGCCACACACGTACGCTCCGCGCCGGCCGTCCAGCACACCACGCTCGGCCAGGTCGCGCACGATTTCCCCGGCGAAAAACGGGTTGCCCGCGGCGCGCTTGGCGATGATGCCGGCCACGCCCGTGACCGACGGGTGCCCTCCGAGCAGCTCGGCGGCCAACGCGGCGATATCCGAATCCTCCAACGGCTCCAAGGCAATCGTCTGCGAACGATGGGCGTGGGCCAGCACGCCCTCGTATTCGGGTCGGTAAGTAATCAGCACCAGCGAGCAAGTCTGGGGAACGACCGACAGCCACTCGGCGATCATCGACTCGCTGACCTCGTCGATCCAGTGGGCGTCCTCGATGACGTAAACCGCCGGGGTGCTGCGCGCAAGCGACGCGGTGTTCAGCAGTGCAGTCAGCCGCCGCCGCCGGGCGTCGGGATCAATCTGCGGCTGAACAACGTTGGGATCGGCGATGCCCAACAGATCGTCTAACAAGACCAGATCCTCGCTGTGGGCACCCGTAAGTCGGCCATGCACCCGCGCCCGCGCCGCCACGTCGCCCAGCTCGCCGGTCCCTAGGGCGGCGCGCAACAGCCCCGCCACCGCGCGGAACGCGATCTCGGTGGTGTGGGACTCGCAGAAGGTGGAAAACACCTCGACACCACGACTTGTCGCCAGCCGCATGGTTTCACCGGCGAGTCGGGTCTTGCCGATGCCAGCGGGGCCGACCACGCCCACCACCGACCCGCGTCCACCAATCGAGCGGTCCAGCATCGCCGCCAGCGAGGCCAATTCCCACTCGCGGCCCACCAACGTCGATTCCAACAGACCGGTCCGCTGACGCTCGGCGGCCATGCTCAGCAGCCGCCGCGCTAGCACCGCATCGTCGGCACCCTTGATTCGCACCATCTCCGGCTCACCCAGCACCGCCGCGCTCTCGACCAGTCGCGCGGTGAATTCACTAAGCATTACCGCGCCCGGTTGCGCGACGGATTCCATCCGCTGCGCCATGCCCACCTGATCCCCGATCGCGGTGTAACCCAAAGCACCCGAACCGATCTCACCGGCGATCACCTGGCCGGAATTAAGGCCCACCCGCAACTGCAGATCCACACCGTCACGCTCTCCGACGTCGACGGCAAGCCGCTTCGCCTCCTCCTGAACGCCCAAGGCCGCCAGACAGGCACGAACGGCGTGGTCCTCCAACGCCACCGGCGCGCCGAACACCGCCATGATCCCGTCGCCGGTGAACTTGTCCACCGTGCCGAGGTAACGCTGTACTACTGCCGAAGCACGGTCGATCAGGTCGGTCATGATCTCACGCAGCCGCTCGGCACCGACGGCCGCTGCGATGTCCATCGAGTGAACAACATCGGCGAACAGCACCGTGACCTGTTTGTACTCCGCCGATTTAGCGGCTGGCGTGATGGGCGAGCCGCACTTGTTGCAGAACCGTGAGTCCGGCGGCAGCTCCGTGCCACACGACCCGCACCGGAACTCTGTCGCGGTCATGCCGTCGCCGTCAATATGACCCCACCGCCGTGATGAGCATCGCTCACGCCAACATCGTGTCACCTCTTGCCAGCCAATATGTGCCTTATCGCCGGTGCGATCCCTTGCGGGTAGCGCACTTGCGCCGTGCCTCGGGGCGTTGGTCCGGGACCGGAGTCCGCCGATCCACGAGGTGGGAGCGCGTCTGTTGTGAGATTCTGCATGGGTGTCCGCTCCTGCGGCGGCTGCTCCTTCGGGGGTGGTGACGTTCTTGTTCACCGATGTGGAGGGTTCGACCCGTCGGTGGGAAGCCGACGCTGAGGGGATGCGGGCGGCGCTGGCCGCCCATGACGAGGTGTTGCGCTTTGCGATTGAGGCGCACGGAGGCTGGTTGTTCAAGCACACCGGTGACGGGGTGTGCGCCGCGTTCGGCTCGCCGAGGTGTGCGGTCGATGCGGCGGTGGCCGCCCAGAGGGCGCTGGAGTTGCCGGTGCGGATGGGCATCGCGACCGGGGAAGCCGAGTTGCGGGGGGCGGACTACTTCGGCGCGATGCTCAACCGCGTGGCGCGGGTGATGGCCTCCGGGCCACGGTGGTCAGATTCTCGTGGCTGAGTCGACGGCGGGTCTGCTCAGCGGAGTGGATCTGGTCGCAGCGCCGCCATGACCCTCGACGTGTACGCCGACCTGTTTGACACCGACATGGACACCGTCGCCGAACGCCTTGACGCCGTGTGGGCGGCGCGACGCGCCTAGCTGGCGTGGCTTGCACTGAATCTATCTCCGAACACCCGATCGAAAAAACCCGGTCTCGGCTGCGTCCAAAACGAGGCCAGAACCGCCCGGATCGAACATTTGTTCTTACCAAAACACCTCTGACCTGCGCGTATGTTTTTACGGTAGCGTGGTGGAACCTAACATCAGATTCAGTTCTCAAGAAGAGGGGACGTACGCGTGTCCACCGTGTCCGAGCAACCGACCGGGCGTGCCCAGCTACCGACGGACCGCGGCCGCCGGACCCAGGCCGCCATCGACGCCGCCGCTCGGACTGTGATCGCGCGCAAAGGCATCCTGGCCACCACCATCGCCGATATCGCCGCGGAGGCGGGCCGGTCGACGGCGTCGTTTTACAACTATTACGACTCCAAAGAGGCGATGGTCCGCGAATGGGCGTTGCGGCTCCGCGACGAAGCCAACGAGCGGGCGCGGACGGTCATCCGGCCTGGCCTGTCCAACCGCGAGCGCGCGCAGCAGGCCGCGGCAGCATATTGGCACACCTACCGAAACCGGCTGGCGGAGATCATCAGCGTGTCGCAGCTGGCGACGATCAACGATGACTTCGCCCAATACTGGGGTGAAATCTGCGCCACCCCCACCACTTCCATCGCCGCAATGGTGCGACGTGCCCAAGCGCGAGGCTATTGCGCAGGTGATGACCCACAGCTGATCGCGGTGGCGATCGTGGCGATGTTCAACCAGTTCTGTTACCTCCAACTCGCCGGTCCCGGGTCGAGCCCGGACGGCGCGCCCGATGATCAGGCCTGCATCGACACGTTGGCGAACGTCTTCTATCGAGCCATCTATTACAAGGAGGTCCGCTGAGGTGACTCGCACCACTGGCACGCCCGGAGTCATCCGCGAATTCATCGGGCTGCCATCGCCGACCGGCCGGCGCGCCGGTGCGGGCGGACACCCGTGCCAGGGGCTGTATCACCGCGGCGTCGGACGCAAGCCGAAGGTCGCAATGATCGCCGCGCACTACCAAATCGACTTCTCTGAGCACTATCTCGCCGACTACATGGCTACCCGCGGCATCGGGTTCCTGGGCTGGAACACCAGGTTCCGTGGTTTTGAGAGCGCCTTTCTGCTCGACCACGCGCTGGTCGACATCGGTGTCGGGGTTCGCTGGCTGCGTGAAACACAAGCAGTGGAAACCATTGTGCTGCTGGGCAATTCCGGCGGTGGCTCATTGATGGCCGCCTACCAGGCCCAGGCGGTCGAACCCAACGTGACTCCGCTTGCGGGAATGCGGCCCGCGGCCGGACTGACCGACCTGCTGCCCGCGGACGGCTATGTGGCGAGTGCGGCCCATCCGGGCCGTCCCGACGTGTTGACTAACTGGATGGACGGAGCCGTCGTCGACGAGAACGACCCGGTCGCCACCGATCCCGACCTTGATCTGTTCAATGAACGTAACGGGCCGCCGTACTCATCGGAGTTCCTGACCCGTTACCGGTCAGCGCAGGTCGCGCGCAACAACGCGATCACCGACTGGGCCGAAAAGGAGCTGAAACGCGTTCGGGCAGCGGGATTTTCGGATCGTCCGTTCACCGTGATGCGGACGTGGGCCGATCCCCGGATGGTCGATCCGACCATCGAGCCGACCAAACGCCCACCGAATATGTGTTATGCGGGTATCCCGGCCAAAGCTAACCGTTCCGCACACGGGATCGCGGCCGCCTGCACGCTGCGGAACTGGTTGGCGATGTGGAGTCTGCGCACCGCCCCGACCAGGGCCGAGCCGCATCTGGCGCGTATCACCTGTCCTGCGCTGGTGATCAATGCCGAGGCCGACAGCGGGGTGTTCCCGACGGATGCCCAACGCATCTACGACGCGCTGGCCGGCAGCGACAAAACGCTGTCCGCTATCAACACCGACCACTACTTCACCACGCCGGGGGCGCGCAGCGAGCAGGCTGACACCATCGCCAAATGGATTGCCAAGCGGTGGCGTTAAGGGTCCTTGCCCATTTCGTTCCCGGTCCCAAGGTGCTGGAATTTCTCGCGCCGGAAGCTGATTGGCTTGACATCCGTTGGTGCGCCGGCGACGACTCGCCGGATTCGGAAGCGGCGTTCTACCGGGAGTTGCCCGATGCCGACGTGATTTGGCATGTGCTCCGGCCGCTTTCCGGTGCCGACCTGGTGCGGGCGACGCGGCTGCGGCTGGTCCACAAGTTCGGCGCCGGAGTCAACACCATCGACGTCGGTACCGCTATCGAGCGCGGCATCGCGGTCGCCAATATGCCCGGTGCCAACGCACCGTCGGTGGCCGAAGGCGCGGTGCTGCTGATGTTGGCCACGCTGCGCCGACTGCCGGCGCTGGACCGCGCCACCCGTGAGGGCCGCGGCTGGCCGTCCGACCCGCAGCTGGGCGAAACCGTGCGCGATATCGGTGCCTGCACCGTCGGCCTGGTCGGCTACGGCAATATCGCCAAACACGTCGCTGGTATCGTCGCCGCGATGGGCGCCACGGTGCTGCATACCAGCACCCGCGACGACGGGTTGCCGGGCTGGCGGCCACTGTCGGAGCTGCTGGCCGCCAGTGACATCGTCTCGCTCCACCTGCCGCTGACGGATGACACCGATGGCTTGCTGGGCCGCGCCGCGCTGGCGCACATGAAACCCGATGCGGTGCTGATCAACACGTCACGCGGGCCGATTGTCGACGAAGGCGCTCTGGTCGACGCGCTGCGCGGCGGTCGGTTGGCCGGCGCCGGCCTGGACGTCTTCGACGTCGAACCGGTGCCGCCGGACAACCCGCTGCTCAGCCTGGACAACGTCGTGCTCACGCCGCACGTCACCTGGTACACCGTCGACACCATGCGGCGCTATCTGGTCGAGGCGGTCGCCAACTGCCGCCGGCTGCAGGACGGCAAGCAGCTAGCCCATGTGGTCAACCAACCGACCGGTTATTAGATTGAGGGCAGAAGGCCCAACGGAAGGCGACCAATGCCGATCGCGATAACTCCTGAGCATCGAGACCTGGCCGATTCAGTGCGGTCACTGGTGGAGCGAGTGGCGCCATCGGACGTCTTGCACGCCGCGCTGGAAGCACCGATCGACAACCCGCCGCCGTACTGGCAGGCCGCGGCCGAACAAGGCTTGCAGGGCGTGCATTTGGCCGAATCGGTCGGCGGGCAGGGTTTCGGCATCCTCGAGCTTGCCGTGGTGCTCGCCGAATTCGGCTACGGCGCAGTACCCGGTCCGTTCGTGCCGTCGGCGATCGCCAGCGCGCTGATCGCAGTGCACGACCCGGACGCCAAGGTGCTCGCGGAGCTGGCTTCTGGGGCGGCGATCGCGGCTTACGCGCTGGATTCCGGGTTGACCGCCACGCGCCACGGCGACAGCTTGGTCATCCGCGGTGAGGTCCGGGCCGTGCCCGCAGCCGGCGAGGCGTCGGTGCTGGTGTTGCCGGTGGCGATCGACAGCGGCGAAGAGTGGGTGGTGCTGCGCGCCGATCAACTCGAAATCGAGCCGGTCAAGAGCGTCGACCCGCTGCGGCCCATCGCGCATGTGCGCGCCAACGCGGTCCAGGTCGGTGACGATGCGGTGCTGAGCAATCTCAGTGTGGTCGCCGCGCACGCGCTGATATCCACGCTGCTGTCGGGCGAGGCCGTCGGTGTCGCGCGTTGGGCCACCGACACCGCGGCGCAATACGCGAAGATCCGTGAGCAGTTCGGCAGGCCGATCGGTCAGTTCCAGGCCGTCAAGCACAAGTGCGCCGAGATGATCGCCGACACCGAGCGGGCCACCGCGGCCGTGTGGGATGCGGCCCGCGCCGTCGACGAGGCCAGCCAAAACAACTGGGACGCTGAGGGTTCTGCTGTCGAGTTCGCCGCGGCGGTGGCGGCGACGTTGGCGCCGGCTGCGGCACAGCGCTGTACTCAAGATTGCATCCAGGTGCACGGCGGTATCGGGTACACCTGGGAGCACGACACCAACGTCTACTACCGTCGCGCGTTGATCCTGGCCGCCTGCTTCGGTCGCAAATCCGAATACCCGCAGCGGGTGGTCGATACCGCGACCAGCACCGGGATGCGCGAGCTCAACATCGACCTGGACCCCGACACCGAGAACCTGCGAGCGGACATTCGCGGTGAGGTCGCCGCGCTCAAGGCGATGCCCCGCGAAGACCGCACGACCGCCATCGCCGAGGGCGGATGGGTACTGCCGTATCTGCCCAAGCCCTGGGGGCGGGCGGCCAATCCCGTGGAGCAGATCATCATCGCGCAGGAGTTCACCACCGGGCGGGTGAGGCGGCCACCGATCGGCATCGCGGCCTGGGTGGTGCCGTCGATTGTGGCCTTCGGCACCGACGAGCAGAAACAACGTTTCCTGCCGCCGACGTTCCGCGGCGAAATCATCTGGTGCCAGTTGTTCTCCGAGCCGGGCGCCGGATCCGACCTGGCCGGGCTGAGCACCAAGGCGACCAAGGTCGACGGCGGTTGGCGCATCAGCGGACAGAAGATCTGGACCACCGCGGCCCAGTTCTCGCAGTGGGGCGCGCTGCTGGCCAGGACCGACCCCAGCGCGCCGAAACATAATGGCATCACCTATTTCCTGCTGGACATGAGCAGCGAAGGCGTCGATGTGAGGCCGCTCCGTGAGCTCACTGGTGGCGCGATGTTCAACACCGTGTTCATCGACGACGTGTTCGTGCACGACGAGTTCGTGCTCGGCGAGGTCAACCGGGGCTGGGAGGTCAGCCGCAACACGCTGACCGCCGAACGAGTGTCGATCGGCAGCAGCGAGGCGCCGTTTTTGGCCAACCTCGACCAGTTCGTCGAGTTCGTACGCGACGGGCAGTTCGACCAGATCGCCCAAAACCGCGCCGGCCAGTTGATCGCCGAGGGCCATGCCGCCAAAGTGCTCAACATGCGCTCGACGCTTTTGACGCTGGCCGGCGGAGACGCCATGCCATCGGCGGCGATCTCCAAGCTGTTGTCGATGCGCACCGGGCAGGGCTATGCGGAGTTCGGGGTGTCGTCGTTCGGCAGCGATGCCGCGATCGGCGACCCGGACACGCTGCCCGGCAAGTGGGACGAATACCTGCTGGCCAGCCGCGCTACCACGATCTACGGCGGCACCTCAGAGGTACAGCTCAACATCATCGCCGAGCGGCTGCTGGGGCTGCCGCGCGACCCGTAGCCCTGCACAGTCCCGCGCGGCCCTGCACACAGAAATCCACGCCGACCTGGCGGACGGGTGTCAGATCGGCGTGGATTGGCTTAATTGGTATTGGGGACCGGCTAGCCTCGTCTGTCGATTTGCGAGGCTAGCCGGTGCTCCCCCTCACAGATGGGCTTTAGCCCATTGCCGCTGGTGACTCACCACCAGCCGCCACTGCGGCCGCCAAAGCCCCAGCTCTTGTGCCAGAACCAGCCGCGGTGGTGGTGATGACCCCGGAAGTGGTGGTGGTGGTGACCCCACCAGACCGGTTGCGAGTGGATGAAGGCCGGCGCCGTCGCGACATGGGGGGCCGGACCTAGTACGGGTGCTGCGTTGGCCGCGGGGGTGGCACCGAACAGCATCGCGCCGGCCACCGCTGTTGCGCCCACTGCGCCTGCTGCCATGCGACGGGCGGAAGTCAGTGAGATGGACATCTTGGTTGCTCCTTTGTGTCAATTTGGGGGACTGACACGAAGAACGTTAAATCCCAATCCTTAGCAAAGGCTAAATTACCGCCTTAATAAAGCTGAGAATGTTTTCAACGGCTTCGACCAGCTATTACTAGGTTTGAGTTTGTTACCAGCCAAGACCGGTAATTCATAGCTTACTGCTTTCATGATGTCATGAGATCCGTCGGTACTGGTTTCAGTAGTTACGGAGACCGCTATTTAAGCAGTTCAAAGAGCATCTACTGATCTCCTGATGTCCGTACATCAGCGCTTCCTTAGTTGCTGATTAATTGTCAGTAAAGTGCACAAATTGGCTTTGCATCTATCGCGGATCACCGCGAAACAGCGAACTAATTAAATAGCTTCTGCGATTGCCTAACAGCAAGTACATACCTATATGCAGCAATGAATAATGGGCGGGCAGATATAAATCGCCGCGACCGTCACCGCGATTCGTGCAACCCGGAAGCGCTGGCGGTGACCAGGGCACTCGCGGCGCAGACACGCCGTAGAAACCGGGCAGCGCTGCGCGACTCCGCTTTGACGGACATACTTATGTCCTGATGTACTGAAAACTCACGCCGACAGAAGGTCACCCAGTCGCATGGAACACAGCTCCCCATCGTTCCGAGCCACGCCACCCCGGCGCGCGGACGCAGCAGCGCCGACCGAACGCCTCACCAACGTCCGACAGGCCAGCATCCAGCAGAAACTCGACCAACCATCCCGCGGCCAACGAACGCGACGAACCGTCGACCTGACCCCCGCCACGCACCGAGCCCTGGACATCTGGCAGCGAGAAGCCGCCGATCGCCTCGGACTCGCCCGCGTCACCGGACAAGAGGTTATTAGCGCGCTCATTGAGCTGCTGCTGTCCGATGCCAAGCTCTCGGCTGAGGTGACCCGCAGTATCCGGGGACGGCGCTAACCCTGCTAGCTTCGCCGTCATGGCAGAAGCGCAGCGTCCCGATCGTCGCGAGCATGGCGTACTCGACGAGCGCACCATCTTGGAGTCATTCCTCGACGACTATCGAGACATCGTGGTGCGCAAGGTTTCCGGTCTGTCCGATACCGACGCCCGGCGCCGGCTCGTCACCTCGTCGACGACCGTGGCCGGGCTGGTCAAGCACCTGCGATGGGCCGAGTACGGGTGGTTCGATCAGTTTTTGCAGGGACGAAGCGACGACAACCGGCGCGCGCACGAGCGCTCCTGGGAGTTCGAGTTCCTCACGGGAGAATCACTGCCAACGCTGATCACCGAGTATCAGGCCCAGTGCGAGGAATCCCGTCGAATCGCCGCAGGGTATCCGCTCGAGCACGTCCTGGCGCATCGTCGGCTTGGCACGACGGTATCGCTGCGCTGGATCTACGTGCACATGATCCAGGAGACCGCGCGGCACACCGGGCAAATAGACATCCTGCGCGAACAGCTCGACGGCACAACCGGTTTCGACGGCTGAGCTAGTCGGCTAGTCGACTTCGAGGTCGCGCAGCTCGCGTTTGAGGACCTTTCCGGTCGGGTTGCGGGGCAATTCATCGAGGAAGATCACCTCGCGCGGCACCTTGTAGCGGGCCAGGTGGTCGCGCACGTAGTGCTTGACGGTGTCCTCGTCGAGGCTGGCGTCCTGCCTTTTCACCACGAAGGCACGCAGCCGGTGACCCCACTCCTTGTCCTCGACGCCGATCGCGGTGGCCTCCACCACGTCGGGATGCCCAGTGATCAGGTCCTCGACTTCGGCGGGGAAGACGTTCTCGCCTCCGGACACGATCATCTCGTCGTCACGGCCGCTGACAAAAAGCAGTCCGTCTTCGTCGAAGTATCCGACGTCGCCCGACGACAACAGCCCGTCGATGATCTGCTTGGAACCGCCGCCGGTGTAACCCTCGAACGGGAAGCTGGTGCCGACGAAGATCCGTCCGACCTCGCCCTGCGGCAACTCGTTGCCGTTGTCGTCGAAGATCCTGACCTTCACACCCTTGACGACAGGTCCCACGGTCGACGAATTACGTTGCAGGTGCTTGGGCTCGGCGATGGTGGCGAACGAAACCTCGGTCGAGCCGTACATGTTGTAGATGACCGGCCCGAGGTCATCGAGCGCCCGTTCGGCCAGGTCGGAACCGAGTGCCGAGCCGGACACGAAGACGATCCGCAGGCTGGACAGATCGGGCTTTTTCTCCATCTCTTCCAGCGCGACGAGAATGCGCGACAGCATGACCGGAACAACGACCATCGCGGTGGCCTTGTGCTTCTCGATGTCTTGCAGCACCAACGCCGGCTTGAACCGGCGGCGCAGCACCAGCGTGGAGCCAAGGAACATCGCAAGCGTGGCATGCAGATAACCCAGCGCGTGGAACATCGGGGACGGCAACGAGGTCACCTCACCGGCCTTGAACGGGACGTGCGACAGAATCCCGCCGACCGGCGCCAGCGTCGGCGGGGTACTGCGGTTCGCGCCCTTCGGGGTGCCGGTGGTGCCGCTGGTCAGAATGATGATCGAGGCGTGCTTGGTGGCCTTGGGTGCCGGTGATTTGCTGTTCTGGGCGACCAGGTCGGCCAATGTCTCGTCGGTGCTCTCCGACGGCTCGTCGCTGTCGGGGTTGGTGCCGAGCGCCCGCAGCTTGCCCAGCGGCGGATCGGCCTTGCTGACCGCCTTGGTGTATTCGTCGTCGTGAATGATCAGCTTGGCGCCCTCGCGTTCGGCGACCTCCTTGATTTGCGGGCCGGAGAACTCGCTGTTGAGCAGGATGATGCGGGCGCCGACCCGCGCACACCCGTAATTCGCGATGACAAACCAGCGATGGTTGCGCGCCAGGATCGCCACCCCGTCGCCGCCGCGGACACCTTTGGCCAGCAGGCCGTGGGCCACCGCGTGGGCGGCCTCGTCAAGTTCCTTGTAGGTCAGCGCGCCCTCTTCGTCGATGAGTGCCGCGCGGTTGGGAGTGCGCCTGGCGTTGAGCGACGGCAGCATGCCGAACTCGCCCCACTTGACGATGTCGGTGGCCATCGCCGCGTAGTTCTGCGGCGGCTCCAACCGAAACGCGCCCGACTCGATGATCTTGCGGAGATAATGCAGTTCGTTCGCCCCACGTTCGGCATACTGCAGAACTTTGGCTGCCGCCTGCCCAGGTAAATCGATGAGATTAGGCATTGCTTCACCCTATGTGACGTACGTCTCACCGGGGGGAGGAAACCTGCCCGGAATTACCATCAACCCATGGGGCCGGTGGCACTGGACGTGGGGGGACGCCAGGTCGAAGTCACCCACCCGGACAAGGTGATCTTTCCCGGTCACGACGGGCGAGCCGGCCACACCAAACTGGACCTGATCCGCTATTACCTCACCGTCGCGGACGGTGCCCTGCGTGGGGTGGCGGGCCGCCCGATGATCCTGAAACGCTTCGTCAAGGGCATCGAGCAGGAGGCGATCTTCCAGAAGCGAGCGCCGGCAAAACGGCCGGAGTGGGTGGACGTCGCCGAGTTGCGCTACGCGTCCGGAACCTCGGCCAAAGAGGCCGTCATCCATGACGCCGCCGGTCTGGCCTGGGCGATCAACCTGGGCTGCGTTGACCTCAACCCGCATCCGGTGCTTGCCGATGACCTCGACCACCCGGACGAGTTACGCGTCGATCTGGACCCCATGCCCGGGGTCCAGTGGCGGCAGATCCTCGACGTCGCACTGGTGGCCCGCGAGGTGCTGGAGGATCACGGGCTGACCGCCTGGCCGAAGACCTCCGGGTCGCGCGGCTTCCATATCTATGCGCGCATCGTGCCGGGCTGGTCGTTTCGACAGGTGCGACTGGCCGCCCAAACGGTGGCGCGGGAAGTGGAGCGACGCGCCCCCGACCTGGCGACCAGTCGCTGGTGGAAGGAGGAACGCCAGGGCGTGTTCGTCGACTTCAACCAGAACGCCAAAGACCGCACTGTCGCGTCGGTGTATTCGGTGCGAGCCACGCCGGACGCTCGGGTCTCGACGCCGCTGCATTGGGATGAGGTCGCCGACTGCGACCCGGCCGCTTTCACCCTCGCGACGGTGCCGGAGCGATTCGCCGACACCGGCGACCCGTGGGCTGGGATGAACGATTCCGCCGCCGGCCTCGAAGGACTGCTCGGGCTCGCCGAGGAACTCGGCCCCGCCGAGAAGGCGCCGAAAGGGGCGCGCCGCGGCGAGGGGACGGGCCGCCGCCAGTCGGTGATGCCACTCATCGAGATCGCCCGCACCAAGACCAAGGAGGAGGCGATGGCCGCCCTGGACACCTGGCGGGACCGCTACCCCGCCGCAGCGGATCGGCTGGAGCCGGCCGACGTGCTGGTCGACGGGATGCGTGGACCAAGTTCAATCTGGTACCGGATTCGGATCAACCTGCAGCACGTGCCAGATGACCAGCGGCCGCCGCAGGAGGAGCTGATTGCCGACTACAGCCCATGGCCGACGCGTTGAGCCCGTCCACCTGCGGCCCCCCAACGCGCCGATACGGGAGAATCGGGTTATGCAGGCGATAGACCAAACCCCCGGTCTGCGGGAGCGTAAGAAGATCAGGACCCGCCAGACCATCCGGCGGGAGGCGTTCCGGCTGATCGAAGAAAACGGTTACGCCGCCACCACCGTCGAGCAGATCGCGGAGGCCGCCGACGTGTCGCCGAGCACGTTTTTCCGGTATTTCCCGACCAAGGAATCCATCGTGCTGGCCGACGACATGGACCCGGTGATCCTGAATTCCCTGGAAGAACAACCGCCCGACCTCTCGCCAAGTCAGGCTGTCCGGCGCGCCTACCAGGCCGCCATGGCCAACCTGTCGGAGGACCAACGCGAGGTCGAGAACACCCGGCAACGGCTGATGTTCTCGATACCCGAACTGAAAGCGGCCATGTACGACGAGTACTACCGCACCATCACCACGTTCGCCGAGGTGGTCGGCCGCCGAATCGGCCGTGACCCAAGCGATTTCGAGCTGCGGGCATTCGCCGGGGCCCTCACCGGCGCGATGATGGCGGTCTACGAGCCTGGTCCGGGAGCGGCCGACATCGTCTCCCGCGTCCTGGACTTCGTCGACGCCGGCATGCCGCTGACCTGAGCGAACGCTGTAGGCTCACGCGATGCTAGAGCAATGGAGTCGGCGCGGTTTTCTGCGCGCCGGCGCGGCCGCGGGGCTGCTGGTGGCCGCGACTCCCTCGGCCTGCTCGTCGCACAAGCCGGCCGGGCGCGCCGGCGGTGGCCGCGGAGGGGTCACCATCACGCACGCTTTCGGTGAGACGACCGTCCCCGAGCCGCCCAAGCGGGTCGTCAGCGCCGGCTTCACCGGGCAGGACGACCTGCTGGCGCTTGGCGTCGTGCCGATCGCGATAACCGACTGGTTCGGCGACCAGCCGTTCGCGGTGTGGCCGTGGGCCCGACCCAAACTCGGCAACGCCAAACCCGTTGTCCTGAACCTTGACAACGGAATCCAGGTTCGGCAGATCGCGGGTCTGAAACCCGACCTGATCGTCGCCACCGACGCCGGTGTCGACGAGGACACCTATCAGAAGCTGACTGCGATCGCCCCAACGGTTGCGCAGTCCGACGGCTACGCATTCTTCGAACCGTGGAAGGACCAGGCGACGACGATCGGCCAGGCGGTTTTTCAGCCCGACCAGATGAAGTCACTGATCAACGGTGTCGACCACGGTTTTGCCGCCGTCGCGGATAAGTATCCACAGTTCAAAAACAAGAAGGTGCTGCTACTGCAGGGCAAGCTCCACCAAGACAACGTGGTCGCCACAACCGGTTGGGGCACCGCGTTTTTGACCCAGATGGGTCTGGCCATCGCCGACAGCGTCAACCCGTTCGCAGTCGATCAGCAGCGCGCGTTCATTCCGCGCGACAGGATCAAGGCCGTCCTCGGCGCCGCCGATCTCCTGATCTGGACGACTGATAGCGACGCCGACCAAGCCGGGCTGCTGGCCAATCCGGACGTGGCGGAGCTGCGGGCGCACAGCGTGTTCACCACCAAGGATCAGGCCGGCGCGATCGCGTTCGCGTCGCCGCTGAGCTATCCGCTAGTGGCCGATCAGTTGCCCCCGCTGATCGCCAATATCCTGCATTAGCACCGGCCGTCACCGCGGTCGTCGGGACCCGCAGGCTGGCCGTCTGAGCATTGGCTAAGGCACCTCTGGCAGTGCTCGAAAAGCTCTCGACCGCCGCCCGATCGCGGGGTTACCGACGACAAGCGCCACGGATGATCACCTTGAGCGATGGTGACGCCCGCCAAGGCCCACCCGTTGACACGACCTGGTCAGTGCACCAGTCTTGGCGTGCAGGTTGTCAGAGTAGGAGTTCCGTCGTGAGTGTTGTCCCTCAACCGGAGCTGGACGCATGTACCAGCGGAGTCGGCGAGATGGTCCGACTCGCTGGAGCTGCACTGGAGCACGCGACGGCTGCCCTGCTGCAGCAGGATCCGCCGCCGCAGGAGAGCATGGCGGCGTGCGGTCGCGCGCTGCATACGCTGAACCACGCATTGGAAGACCATGCGGCAACGGTTTTGGCGGCTCGCGGCCGCCTCGGGACTGGCCAACTGCCGATGGTGCTCGTGGCGGTGCATGTCAACGCCGAAGTTGAAGCGCTGGGCACGCTCGCGCGGCAGCTGGGCGAAATCGCAGTAGACCGCTTTTCGCGACCAGCGTTCCCGACTGAGGTGTCGGTCGCCCTCCGCAAGATGAAGGGGGTGTGCCTCGACGCGGTCGCTCAGGCAGCCGAGGTCATGGCTTTCCCTTCCAGCCGGGCCGAAAGCGACCGGCAGGCCAAGATCGCGGAGCTGCGGCGAGAGCTGTATCGAGACTTGCTGTCTGGTGGGAATGCGGTCGATATTGCGAGTGCAAGCGAGGCCTCGCTGGCCGCGCGTTACTACGAGCTCGGTGTCGCGCACGCCGCCGCGGTGATCGAACACGGCGCGTTGCTGACTGACTACCCAGCGCCCGGATGAGTCCGGCTCACGCGATCTGCCGCCAGGCGCCCGTGGTCTCCTAAGACACCGAGCAACGGGACAACCGACAGGCCACGCATCCCCTGGTGGTACGCCGCGGCAGTAACAGCAGTCACCGTGACCGGCAACTCGTCCCTACTAAACGATGAGGAGCATCGGGTGGCCGGGAAGTGGCAGTTTTGGATCGACCGCGGTGGAACGTTCACCGATATCGTCGCCCGTCAGCCGAACGGGCGTCTGGTGACGCACAAGCTGCTTTCGGACAACCCCTCGCGCTACGCCGACGCCGCGGTGGCGGGGATTCGCGCACTGCTTGGTCTCGCGGCGGATGATCCGATTCCGGCCGAGCGGATCGAGGCGGTGCGGATGGGTACCACGGTAGCGACCAACGCGCTGCTGGAGCGCAAGGGCGCGCGCACGGCGCTCGTCATCACCCGGGGTTTCGGAGACGCGCTGCGGATCGGCTACCAGAACCGGCCGCGCATCTTCAGCCGCAACATTGTCATGCCGGAACTGCTCCACGAACGGGTCATCGAGGTCGACGAACGGGTCACGGCCGACGGCACGGTGCTGCGGGCTCCGGATCTGGACCGGCTGGCGACCGACCTGCAGGCGGCCTACGGCGACGGAATCCGCGCAGTGGCCATTGCGTCTCTGCACAGCCATCTGTACCCGGCCCACGAGCAGGTGATCGGCGAGGCCGCCAAACAATTCGGCTTCCCGCAGATCTCGCTGTCGGCGGAGGTCAGTCCGCTGATGAAGCTCGTCTCGCGCGGTGACACCACCGTCGTCGACGCATATCTGTCACCGATCTTGCATCGCTACATCCAGCAGGTGGCCGCCGAGCTGCCGGGCGTGCGACTGATGTTCATGCAGTCCAACGGGGGCCTGGCCGAGGCCGGACACTTCCGCGGCAAAGACGCGATCCTGTCCGGCCCGGCCGGCGGCATCGTCGGGATGGTTCGCATGTCGGAGCTGGCCGGATTCGACAAGGTCATCGGTTTTGATATGGGCGGCACGTCCACGGATGTGTCGCACTACGCCGGGGAATACGAGCGCGTCTTCAACACCCTGGTCGCGGGAGTCCGGCTGCGCGCGCCGATGCTGGACATCCAGACCATTGCCGCCGGCGGCGGGTCGGTCCTGCACTTCGACGGCACCCGGTACCGAGTGGGCCCGGACTCGGCGGGCGCCGATCCCGGTCCGGCCTGCTACCGGGGCGGCGGCCCGCTGACTGTCACCGACGCCAACGTTATGCTCGGCCGCGTCCAGCCGAACCATTTCCCCGCCGTCTTCGGCCCCGACGGCGACCAGCCGCTGGACGCCGAGATCGTCGGGCGGCGGTTCGGTGAGCTGGCACGCGAGATCACCGCACGGACCGGCGACGACCGCACCCCCGAGCAGGTCGCCGAGGGCTACCTGCGGATCGCGGTGGCCAACATGGCCAACGCGGTCAAGCGAATCACGGTGCAAAAAGGGCGGGACGTCACCGAGTACGTGCTGACCACGTTCGGGGGCGCGGGCGGCCAGCACGCCTGCGCGGTGGCCGATTCTTTGGGCATCGGCACCGTCTTGATTCCGCCCATGGCGGGTGTGCTGTCCGCGTTGGGCATCGGGCTCGCGGACGCGACCGCCATGCGCGAACAGTCGGTGGAGTGCCAGCTTGAGCCGGAAGCGATGGAGCGGGTGGGCGAGGTCGCCGATGCACTGGAATCAGCCACGCGCGCGCGCCTGCAAGACGAGGACGTGCCCGACGAGCGGCTCCGCGTGACCCGCCGGGCACACCTCCGCTACGACGGCACCGACATCGCGGTCCAGGTGGGCCTGGCCGACCCGGAGACGATGGCCGCCGAGTTCGAGGCAAGCTACAAACGCAACTACTCGTTCCTAATGGACCGTCCCCTGGTAGTCGAAGCCGTCTCCGTGGAGGCCGTTGGACTCACCGAGCAGCCTGACCTGCGCGCCTTGGCGGAGGCGTCCCATCCGGACGGCCCGCCGGCGGGGCCCGTGGACACCGTTCCCATGTACAACCAGGGGGGCTGGCGCGAGGTGTCGCTGTTCCGGCGGGACCGGCTCGTCCTCGGCGAGACGGTCACCGGCCCGGCCATCATTGCCGAGACCAACGCGACCACGGTGGTCGAGGATGGCTGGCGCGCCGAGTTGGTAGATCTCGGGCATCTTGTGCTGACGCGGGTGCGCGCCCACACCGGCGCCGGCGAGGTGAGCACCGACGCGGACCCGGTACTGCTTGAGATCTTCAACAACCTGTTCATGTCGATCGCCGAGCAGATGGGGGTGCGGCTGGAGTCCACGGCCCAGTCGGTGAACATCAAAGAGCGGCTCGACTTCTCCTGCGCGTTGTTCGACCCCGAGGGCAACCTCGTCGCCAACGCACCGCACATCCCGGTCCACCTGGGTTCGATGGGAGCGGCCGTCAAGGAGATCATCGCCCGCAACGCCGGGGCGATGAAAATCGGTGATGCGTATGCGATCAACGACCCTTACCACGGCGGCACCCACCTGCCTGATGTCACCGTCGTCACACCGGTTTTCGGAGACGGCGAGCGGCTATTGTTCTTCGTCGCCGCCCGGGGGCACCATGCTGAGATCGGCGGAGTGAGTCCCGGTTCGATGCCAGCGGGCAGCCGCGACGTGTACGAGGAGGGCGTGCTGTTCGACAACTGGCTGCTGGTCGAGCATGGCCGCCTCCGGGAGACCGAGACACGCAACCTACTCACCGGGGCGTTCTACCCCTCGCGCAACCCGGAGACAAACCTGGCGGACCTACGCGCCCAGATCGCCGCTACCGAAAAAGGCGTGGAAGAAGTCCGCAAGATGATCGACGACTTCGGGCTGGACGTGGTGCAGGCCTACATGCGTCACGTCCAGGACAACGCCGAGGAGGCGGTGCGGCGCGTCATCGCCGCTTTGGGGAACGGCGAGTACACCTACGAGATGGACAGCGGGGCGATCATCAAGGTCCGCGTCTCAGTCGACGGGGAAAACCGGACGGCCACAATCGATTTCACCGGGACCTCCCCGCAGCTGGACACCAACTTCAACGCACCGACTTCGGTGGTGATGGCCGCGGTGCTCTACGTGTTTCGGACCCTGGTCGACGACGACATCCCGCTCAATGACGGTTGCCTCAAGCCGCTGCAGGTGGTTATCCCGCCGGGCTGCATGCTCGCACCGGTTTATCCGGCCGCAGTCGTCGCCGGCAACGTGGAGACCTCGCAGTCCATCACCGGTGCCCTCTACGCGGCGCTCGGGGTACAGGCCGAGGGCTCGGGGACGATGAACAACGTGACGTTCGGCAATGCCAGGCACCAGTACTACGAGACCGTCGCCTCCGGATCCGGTGCGGGGCCGGGTTATGACGGGGCTTCGGTGGTCCAGACCCACATGACCAACTCCCGGTTGACCGACCCCGAGGTGTTGGAGTGGCGGTTCCCGGTGTTGGTCGACAGCTTCGCGATCCGCCGCGGCAGCGGCGGGGACGGGCGGTGGCGCGGTGGGGACGGCGCGGTGCGGCGGCTCCGGTTTCGGGAACCCATGACGGTCAGCATGCTGTCGCAGCACCGACGCGTCCCCCCGTACGGGATGGCCGGGGGAGCGCCCGGTGTGCTCGGTCGCAACCTGGTCCGCCGCGTGGACGGCAGCGTCGTCGAACTCGCTGGCTGCGACTCGGTCGAGCTGAACGCCGGCGACATCCTGGAGATCCACACTCCCGGCGGCGGCGGATACGGGCGCCCCTGAATTCACCGCGAATTCCTTCAGGTCCGTCGGGCTTACGCCCGACAGCGCATGCGACAGAACAGAATCGCTTCATGCAGGCGGCTGACCAGGCCGAGGCGATCGCCTCCGCCTCGCCGCTCAGCTACCCGGTGGTGGCCGATCAGTTGCCCCCGCAGATCGCCGATATCCTGCGCTAGAACCCACCGGTCACCGCAGTCGTGGTGATCGTTTGAACATTTGCTAAGGCACCTCTGGCAGTGCTCGAAAATTCCTCGCCACCGGCCCCGCTGCGGGGTTACTGTCGAGTAATGAGCGTGGCAATGGATCTCGGTGTGGCCTACACCGTTCTCGACTACGGCGATCAGGCGCTGCTACTGCAGTTCGACAGCACCGCTGAGGTATTGGCGTGGACGGCCGCAGTGCGCGAGGCCGCGCTGCCCGGTGTGCTCGACATCGTCCCGGCCTCCCGCACCGTGCTGGTGAAACTCGACGGCCCCCGCCACCAGAGCGCCGTCCGCCGTCGGCTACGCACGTTGCGGGTGGATGCCGATATGGTGGCCACCGCTCCGCCGGACGAGCCGACATCGATCGACGTCGTCTACGACGGCGCCGACCTCGCCGAGGTCGCCGACCGAACCGGGCTGACCACCGCGCAGGTCATCAACGCCCACACCGCTACCCCCTGGCGAGTCGGATTCAGCGGCTTCACCCCCGGTTTCGCGTATCTGGTCGGCGGCGACCCGCGGCTGGCCGTACCAAGGCGACCGGAGTCGCGGCCATCCGTGGCGGCCGGTGCCGTAGGGCTGGCCGGCGAGTTCAGCGTGATCAACCCGCGTCGATTTCCGGGTGGGTGGCAGCTGATCGGCCACACCGACGCGGTCTTGTGGGATATCGACCGGCCGAATCCGGCGCTGCTGACGCCGGGCATGTGGGTCCAATTCCGAGCCGCATAGCGGCAGGCGTGCGAGGAGGCTGAGGAGAGATCCATGACAACCCTGGAGATCCTGCGCACCGGACCACTGGCCCTCGTCCAGGACCTCGGACGGGTCGGGCTTGCCCATCTCGGCGTCACCCGGTCGGGCGCGGCCGACCGGCGCTCCCACACGCTGGCCAACCGGCTGGTGGCCAACCCCGACGACCGCGCCACAATCGAGGTGACCTTCGGCGGATTCTCGGCCCGAGTCCGCGGCGGCGACGTCGACATCGCAGTGACCGGTGCCGACACCGACCCGAGCGTGAACGGGATCATGTTCGGCACCAACAGCATTCACCACGTCCGTGATGGCCAGGTGATCTCATTGGGCATCCCGAACTTCGGGCTGCGGAGCTATCTGGCAGTGCGTGGCGGGATCGACGTGACACCGGTGCTGGGCTCGCGCAGCTACGACGTGATGTCGGCGATCGGTCCGTTGCCGCTACAACCCGGTGACGTGCTGCCGGTCGGCGCGCACACCGACGAGTACCCCGAACTCGACCAGGCTCCGGTCGCGCCGATCTCCGAACATCTGGTGGAGCTGCTGGTGGTGCCCGGGCCGCGTGACGACTGGCTCGTCGATCCCGATGCCCTCGTGCACACCATCTGGATGGTCTCCGACCGCAGCGACCGAGTGGGTATGCGCTTGGAGGGCCGGCCATTGCAGTACCGCTCACCCGATCGGGTATTGCCCAGTGAGGGGGCCACCCGCGGTGCGATTCAGGTGCCGCCCAACGGCTTACCGGTGATCCTTGGTCCCGATCACCCCGTCACCGGCGGTTATCCGGTGGTCGGCGTGATCGCCGACGACGACATCGACAAGGTCGCCCAGGTGCGGCCCGGGCAGTATGTGCGGCTGCACTGGTCGCGACCCAGGGGTACGCCGCGCTCTCCTTCTGGTGCATCGATGGCGGCCGGCTAGTCCACCTGGTAAACCAGCAGTGTGCGCACCCAGGTACATACTGCCCGCCTGGTTCACACCGCCGACCTCGAGAGCGAGGCGCGGCAGCGTGCCTACGAGATGGTCAACGACGCGTTCGCCGGTGAGTTCACCGACACCGACTGGGACCACACGCTGGGCGGGATGCATGCTCTCATCTGGCATCGCGGCGCGATCATCGCGCACGGAGCGGTCGTACAACGACGCCTGCTCTATCGCGGTGCCGCGTTGCGCTGTGGCTACGTCGAAGCCGTGGCCGTGCGCGAAGATTGGCGCGGTCAAGGGTTGGCAATCGCGATCCTGGATGCCTGCGAGCAAGTCATCCGCGGCGGCTATCAACTCGGGGCGCTGAGCTCGTCGGACCGCGGCAGGCGGCTCTACACGTCGCGCGGTTGGCTGCCATGGCACGGTCCGACGTCGGTGTTGGCGCCGACCGGGACGACACGGACCCCCGATGACGACGGGTCGGTGTTCGTCCTGCCGGTCACCATCAGCCTGGACCCCACCGCGGCGTTGACGTGTGACTGGCGCGACGGGGACGTCTGGTAGCGGTTTCCGCTAACTCCTCGCGGGCGGCGCCGGGCAACGCGTCAGCAATTGGTCGGTAATGCGGCCGAAATCTCGCTGGCATACATACTTCATATGGGTCACCCAGCCGCGCCGTCACTCGCCGGCTACCGGGTGGCAGTCACCTCTGCGCGGCGTTCCGACGAGCTCTGCACGCTGCTGCGCCGGTACGGGGCCGAAGTCTGCAGCGCGGCGGCGATCACCATGGTCGAGTTGCCCGATGATGACGAATTGCGCCGCAACACAGAAGCTTTGATAGCCAGTCCGCCCGACATTGTCGTCGCGACAACCGGTATCGGATTTCGCGGCTGGATCGCTGCCGCCGAAGGATGGCAACTGGGCAGTCAGCTGAGCGCGGCATTGTCCGGCGCTCGGATCGTGGCCCGTGGCGCGAAAGCCACCGGCGCGTTACGCGCCGCCGGCCTGCCCGAGGAGTGGTCCCCGAAAACCGAATCGTCGCGCGAGCTTGTGCAATACCTGCGGCAGTCCGGCATCAGCGGCTGTCGCGTCGCAGTGCAGCTGCACGGTGCAACCGAAGACTGGGATCCGTTTCCGGAATTCCTCGACGAGCTGCGCTCCGCGGGCGCCGAGATCGTCCCGATCCGGGTGTACCGGTGGAAGCCGGTACCGGCGGGTGGCGAGTTCGACCAGCTGGTCACACACCTCTCCCAACGAAAGTTCGACGCGGTGAGCTTCACCTCGGCACCGGCGGTGGCCGCGACGCTGATGCGGGCCGGCGATCTCGGCATCTCCGACCAGCTGCTCAACGCGCTGCGGACCGATGTGCGGGCGATGTGCGTGGGTCCCGTCACCGCCCAGCCGTTGGCACGCCTGGGGATTCCGACGTCGTCACCACAACGGATGCGGTTGGCCGCGCTGGCCAGACATATCGCCGAAGAGCTGCCCGGGCTGCGGTCGCGCACGCTGCAGGCGGCCGGCCACGAAATCGAGATCCGCGGTTCCAATGTGCTGGTTGACGGCTCGGTCCAGTCGCTGTCGCCGGCGGCGATGGCGATCCTGCGTGCATTGGCTCACCGTCCGGGCGTCGTGGTCGCCCGCAGGGAATTGCTTCGGACTCTGCCGGGCAGCGCCAGCGATCCGCACGCCGTCGACACGGCGGTGCTGCGGCTACGAAAAGCTCTGGGCGACAGGAAGATTGTGGCGACCGTCGTCAAACGCGGTTACCGGTTGGCGATCGATGAAAGCTTCGACGCGGCACTGATCTGATCGTGGTCGCGGGCGGTCACGCCCGTTCACTCAGGGCGAACGCCCAGCTGGAACTTAAGCGTGGTCGACTCATGTTTGTACCTGTAGGCCGGCAAGGAGCCGGCAACCACCAAGAAGCATGAGGAGATACGAATGAGCAACCTGACCCTGTGGTCACGACCCGCGTGGGATGTGGACCGCTGGATGCGCGATTTCTTCGGACCGGCCCCCGCGACCACCTGGCTCAAGCCGGTAGCCGAGGGATTCAGCCCCGCCGCTGAGGTCGTCAAAGACGGCGAAGACGCGGTAGTCCGCCTGGAGCTGCCCGGCGTAGATGTCGAGAAGGACGTCAACGTCGAGGTTGACCACGGCCGCCTGGTCATCCACGGTGAGCGTCGCGACGAGCACGCCGAGGAGAACGACGGGCGCACGCTGCGCGAGGTCCGCTACGGCTCGTTCCGCCGGTCGTTCCGGCTGCCTGCGCACATCACCGGCGAGGCCATCTCGGCGTCCTACGACGCCGGCGTGCTGACCGTGCGGGTCACCGGCGCTTACGCCGGGACTCAGGCGCAGCGCATCGAGATCACCAAATAGCCGACTCGAATCCGGTGGGGCCCAACGGCTCCACCGGATTCGCGGCATATCAGGCGAACGCCGGCTCGGCGTCCACCCCGATGACTCGGAGCAGGTTCACCACCTTGCGGTCCAGCCCTTCACCGACTTTCGCCACGTCGGCGATGCCGAGACTGCCGAAAGCGGGGCCGGGCTGGTCCATCGTGAAGACCGCGTTGCCGTCGGAATCGCTGTAGACCAACATCCGAAGCGGCGCGTACAACATCGCTTTCGGGTCGTGGCGGAACATCGTCTCGGCGATGACGTGGTTGCCGATCAGGTACTCGATCGCCTGGGTGTGATGCCCCGCGACAGTGAACAATTCGGTCGCGTCGATCTTGGCGTAGACCAGCAATTCGTTCGGCGCGTTCTTCGCTGCGGCCGCCAGAACGTCATCCCAATCGCCGGATTTGACGAGCTCCAGGAAGGCCGCTCGGTCGAAGGGCGGCGCCGCCGTCT